>NZ_CP036281.1:4345000-4701096 GCF_007750395.1 Polystyrenella longa
CATCTTCACATCTTCAATTAGTTCTGAGAACAGTGTTCTAAATTTATGTCTCACTTCAATGTCACCTGCCTTATCTTTATTTCTCATGTAGAAAATCAATCTTTTAACATCTTCAACTGTGGGCAGGGATGCTGACATTTCCCCTTTCAGATCCTCTGTTTGTTGTTTGAGTATCCTGACCTCTTTTCTCAGTTTGACCACTTTGGGAGTCAGTGTATCGATAAGGTCTATATCCTCTTCAACATTCAGTTTGGTCTGCATCTTTTCCATTAACAGTGTTTTCTTGCCTAGCATTGTTTCAGCTTCATCTAATCTATCTTGCAAATCAGATGGGATAGTCTGAGGTGAAATATCACTGATAGAAATGTCTTTCATTGTGTAGAGAATTCCCTCTTCCAAATATTGGTACGGGAATGAGACATATTTTGAGTTTTTAATTTTATTGACTGCCCCTGATGACACCAGTTGTTTTCCAGATGACTTGGTTCCTTTGTTTACGATTTGCATATTAGAGCCATCGATGGCACATCTTATCTTTCCCTGAAAGAGGTTGGTGATTCTGCCAGAGAGGTCACGTTTTCTGCCAGGAGTCTTTTTCATTTTGACCAGACTTTGCAGCCTGTAGAAATCAGCCTCTTTGATTGCCGATGGATAATAGTTCTGAATTGCATCTCCGATGTTTTGTCTGTGTTCAACAGTTAGATATTTAGAGCCTTTTTGAAATTGCATTTCTCCGATCAGAGAACGATTGCTGACAATTTTGTTGATGGTTGATTTGGACCAGAATAGAGGACCTGATTTTTTCTTACTTCTATTGGTAATGATGACAGGCACATTTTCTTTGTTGAACATACTGGCAATTGTCACTGGTCCATGATTATCCAGATACAGGTGACAGATTCTCCTGACAATGGAGACATGCTCATTTAATTCATAGGCTCTTTTTTCATCATTGTAGGTCAACCAAAATGGGCATCGATGTCTGACTCTGTTTCCATCCATTGCCTTTTCACGTTTGTATTGCCAGACCTCTTTCAATCGGACAGATTTGACCTCTGATTCTTCATTGGATCTGCAAAGAGTCATCACCATGGACATCAGACACATGGGATCTCTGTTCAATGTTTCTTCATCGATGATTTGTTCAGAGGGTGAAACAGCAACAATTCTGATCCCAGAAGAAACGATACTCAACAGCAGTGATACAGCTGTCATCGGTTTTTGCCTGCTGATTCTGTCCAGTGATTCAACCACCAGTGCAGATCCATGTGGGATTTGACCTGACTCACAGAGTTTGATGAAAAGAGCGAGTGACCCACCTTCTTTGAGATTGTCACCACGATAGCCTGACAATCCTCTATCTGGTTTCAGAGTGGTATCCAAAACGTAATCATTCGCCTCACACCACCTCTTAGTCAGTTTCATTTGTCGATTGAGGCTATTCCCTTTTTCCTGTTCCAAGGTAGAGAATCTTGCATAACTGTAGGCCGTTTTGGACATGGTAATGAATCTTTCAGACTATAAATAAAGGGGTCTGAGAGTCATTATACCAGTGACAGGACAAATGGAAAGTCATTTGCTGATGATTGGCTCTCCCGGTACTGGCAAGACATTGCTCGCCTCACGAATCGGCACCATTCTGCCGGAGTTGCAATTAAAGGAAAGCCTGGAGACCACTCGAATCTATTCGGCCATGGGACGGCTCAGCAATGGCGAATCGCTGATGATGCAGCGTCCCTTTCGCTCCCCCCATCATACCATCAGCGAAGCGGGGCTTGTCGGCGGCGGAAGCACTCCCGCCCCCGGAGAGATTTCGCTGGCACATCATGGATTACTTTTTCTGGATGAACTGCCTGAGTTCAACCGGCGCACGCTGGAAGTCCTTCGACAACCCCTCGAAGAAAACTGCGTCACGATCTCGCGAGCTATTGGATCTGTGACCTTTCCCGCCCGATTGATGCTTGTCGCGGCGATGAACCCGTGCCCCTGTGGGTATCGTGGGGATACACGCCGTCGGTGTAGTTGTAACCCGACTCAGATCGAAAGGTACGTCAGCCGTATCAGCGGCCCGCTTCTCGACCGCATCGATATCCACATCGAAGTCCCGCCTGTTCCTTTCCGGGAACTTTCCAATCAGGAGGACGGAACTAACAGCGAAACCATTCGTGAACAGGTTCTGGAAGCGCGTGAATTCCAGACACATCGCTTCAAAGAAACTCCCGAGATGCTCAACGGAAAAATGGCGCCGCGCGAAATCAGGCGTCATTGCAAATTGAAACCGGAAGCGGAGTCACTGCTGAAACAAGCGGTCGAACATATGGGCCTTTCGGCCCGTGCTCACGACAAAATTCTCCGCATCAGCCGCACCATCGCTGATCTGGCCCGTGCGGACCAGATCGAATCTCATCACTTATCAGAAGCCATCAACTACCGCACACTCGACCGGAATTACTGGGGAACGTAGCTCAGACTATTTCTCCAACGACTCAAAGACCGCTTTCGCCAGTAGTGGGAAAACGACGGTCGCATCGGCATAAACCTCGGCGTAGCGGCCCCCTTCATTAGGAGGGACGAACTTGCCCCAGCTGACGCCTTCGGAATAAGTGCATCCCGACAGACCGCCCCAGTGGACAGGTTCCGGACAGATGCGGACACCGTATTGAAAGCGAGGTGCCTTCAGGGCTGTCTCGGTGCGGTGGTTGGTAATGTCGACGAAGGGGCCAACCTGCTGTGCCCAGTTTCGCGGAACACCGCCTCCAATTGTCAAAATGCCGACCTTCTTCGCATCTTGAACAAACCGGGTGTATTGGAGTAAATCCTGGAACGGATTGAATGGAGGAGGAGCACTGAAGACCTCTTCGCTATTCAAGCTGTCGCGAGATTTTTCCTGTTGGGCTAGCTGATTGTTAATCGCCCACGTCGCCATATCGAGTCCGATCTCGCTATCCGTAAATGCGGGAATAAAGACAGGCACGTCTTTCTCGTAAGCACTCCGCAAAATACCGGGGCCCACATTCAAGCGAGAGAGTTCTGCTCCCAAAGCTTTGCACAATTCCCCGGAAGACCAATACCCCGATTCAGGAGTGGTATTTTCCAGTACGCGGGCCATCAACTGAGCGACTTCGTTCAGGTTCGATTCCATCTCGAGGGTATCGTAGATGCGGTTATACCCTTTCTCGAACAGATCTTCGTCTGAGTGGTCGGGGCTGTACCGATAGTGGGCCAGACCGATTGACTCGGTGAGGCCGTGAGCGATCAACGCTCCCGTAGCAATTACGGCGTCGACGATTCCTCGGTCGATCAATTCACAAACGATGTATCCCTGTTTGGCAACCGTCATCGCACCGGAGATGGTCATCACGACTTTGCAATCCGGGTCTTTTGCCATCTGGAGCAGAATGTCATAGGCATCGCCCAACTGTCGCCCACCGAAGGCAGTTTCCCGCATCGAAAGTAACAAGTCGGAAAAGGAATTCACTTTGCCAAGATCAAGACTCTTCAATGGCACTAAGCCGTCGTCTCGACCATCGTGAAGTGCGCGCATAGACATACCAATACTCCGTTTTTCAAGAAAGTACTTTCCTGACGACGCACACGATTTCGAATAGCCTCAACTCGATTGAGGATAGATCCGTGTTTGCGCGTCGGGAATAATAATCAGGGCAGGGGACAGTTCGCTCGAAAGGTGTTCTGATATAGAACAAGAACAGTCCGTTGACCCACGCTTCGCGTAGGCAAAGCGTGTTTTCAACGGACTGTCTAACCGTCAGATTATGATAAATCCGATCACCAAATCAAAGGGTGCGGATTAAAAAGCGGCGGCAGCTGTTTCCTGCAGAAGCTCGGGAGAGTCTTCATTCAGCGGGAAACGGGGGAGTTCACGCACAGAGACGTCACCCAGATCAATTTCTTCCCGGATGCATTTGAGTACATCGCGAGGATCGGTGGATCCACAGGTGAATACGTCGAGAGCAATTAAGCCTAAGTCTGCATAGGTGTGAGCTGAGCAGTGGCTTTCGTCAAGGACGACCACCGCAGTAAAACCGGGTGGAGAATTGTGGCCAAAATGATATCTGACCTGAGAGATGACATTCGCACCTGCTTTGCGGGCGCCGGTCGCCATGGCCTCTAACATCCGCTGGTCGTTAAGACAGACTTCGCGGGGGACATTGTGACAGTCAATCAGTAAATGTGTACCTCTTTGCAACTCATAAACCCTCCCAAGACCCAGCGATTTGTGAATCGCTGGTGATGATTAATGTGCCCGGAGTTCTTTGAATCTCGAAGTGAGGTTCGCCAATCTGCAAGCGTCAAGGGGACAACAGCCCCTATTAAAATTGATGCGTCACTGTATGGTCGACTGGACTTGGTGAGCAAGTCCGGTTTTTGAAATTTCTAATAGATTTAGAAACTTATTTTCGAAATTATAGGCAGCGCCGGGTGATAGAAATATTTTATTTCTTGCAATTTTCATCAGATCAGGAGATCGCTCACGATATCACCGTGCGGAACTAATCGGTGTGGTCGCCCTTCGACGTCGAAAACAGTACGGTCGTGGGCGATGCCAAGAGCATGGTAGAGCGTTGAAACAATCTGGCCGGGGGTCGTCGGATTGCTCGCCGGGAAGCCTCCCTGAGCATCGCTTGAACCATAGATAAGACCTGGTTTAAAACCGCCGCCCACCATCATCAGGCTGTAGCAGAAGTTCCAATGATCCCGTCCCGCGCCCGTGTTGATCTTCGGTGAGCGACCAAAGTCTCCCATCACCGCTACCAGTGTTCGGTCTAGTAATCCACGTTCTTGAAGGTCAGAAATCAATGAACTGCACGCGGCGTCAAACTGTGGTAACAGAGTCCCCTTCAGCGAGTTAAAGTTATTGCCATGGGTGTCCCAGGTCGCGTTGGCGTCTGGCGCCCAGCTTAAAGTTACCATCCTCGTTCCAGCTTCAATCAAGCGTCGTCCGAGTAACGCGCTTTGACCGTAGATATTGCGACCATAAGATTCGCGAACGGGTGCTGATTCCAAATCGAGGTTAAAGGCATCTTGGGTCTGAGGAGAGCTCAGCAGGTCGATCGCCCGGGATTGAAGTGCTCCCATCTCGCGGGCAGCCACACGGCGAGCGACGCGACGATCAAGCTGATCGAATAGCTCCTTCCTCCGGTCAAGTCGCTGATGGGATACATCCGCGAGCAAGGTCAGTTCCGAGATTTTGAAGTCTGGATTGTTTGGATCGCGCAACACGAAAAAGGGATCATGCCCGTGGCCCATGAATCCGCCCCAGAAACCAGGTTGAGGAGGCCCCGTCGCTCCTTCTTTGGTGATGTAAGGGAGGTGGACATTCGCAATGATCGGTTTCTCCGGTGGCCGCAAATGAGAAAGGACCGATCCGGGAGTCGGGTTATCACTAGGGAGTGCTCCCCCTCCCAACTCTCCCCGGTCATGCCCCGTCATCGCCGCGTAAACGGCGGCCGCATGAGCGTTGTTCACACCATGATGCATGGACCGAACGACCGTTGCCAAATGCATCTGGCGGGCCAGACGGGGCATATGTTCGCTTACCTGATAACCGGGCAGGGAGGTCGAAATTGGTTTGAATTCGCCGCGGATACCCTCGCTCTGGTTTGGTTTCATGTCCCACATATCGAGATGACTGGGACCTCCGTTCAGCATGAGCAGAATACAAGCGTCGGCACGGGGGGCAGGATCATGCACACCTTCCTCGGCCTGCAAAAGCTGAGGGAGAGACATGCCCAGTAAACCGAGCCCACCCACCTGCAACGTGTGTCGCCGACTGAGTGAACACGATTGGGTCGTGCGGAAACTAAATTTACCGGCGGTCATGCGTATCCTCCTCCAGATACCTCGTTATTTCACATAAGGCATTATTGATGCAACCTCTTATCCTGACGTGATTTTCATGATACAGCAAGTAAGAACTCAGACTTAAAGCTCGTTTTCAAACGGTTCCCTCCCTCGGGAGAAGTTTATTCATCTGACTCACCGGTAAACTTCGAGGAGTGAACAAAACAGGTGTTTGTCGATTTCCCTGCTTTCTGTAGAATCCCCGCCGATTGGCAAGTCATGACTCCGTGTCATCTGCCATTCCCCTACTCTCACTTGCGAACACTTTGGAGTTGATTCCCTTGCTGAAGGGAGTCCCGACGGTTTCCCACAGGAAGTGCGGAAATCGACTGGCGACAACCAGCTTCAGAATTAAAAAAGGAATCTTTCATGACAGGGACGTCATGTCATACGGACCAGGAAACCACCTGGTCACATAAACGAACGGTTGAACGATTTAATCAGGAAGATGTCGCTCAGAAATACCCGGCGGAATTTAAAGGCACATTTCGCGACTGGTGTGAAAAGAATGCAATTCGCGATGCTGTCAGCGACCTGGATCAAGGCAGTCGAGTTCTTGACTTGCCCTGTGGAACAGGACGACTTACCCGCCTGCTGACCAAATGTGGCTTTGATGTCACCGGGGCAGACAGCTCCCCCCACATGGTGACCCGTGCTCACGAGAACTGGAGAAAAACAGGCGGCGATGCAAAAGTGGCCCGGTTCGAAGTTCGCGATGCTCTCGATACCACCTACCCGGATGACTCGTTTGACGCCGTGGTTTGCAATCGATTATTCCATCACTTTAATGAGTCCGAAACCCGAGTGAAGGCGTTCCGAGAGTTGAAGCGAATCAGCAAACACCAGGTTATCGTCTCCTTCTTCAATAGCTTCGCACTCGATGCGTTGCGATTCCGCCTGAAGCACTTTCTTCGCGGCACGAAACCGCAGGACCGCATTCCTATTCCCCTCAACGCGATCGTGGAAGATCTGGAAGAGGCTGGATTACGGATGGTTGCCAAGGTTCCCGTGATCTGGGGACTTTCTCCACTCTGGTACATCATCGCCGAACATGAAGAAGAGGCTGTTGTCATTCAGAAGCCTGGAACCAAGCGAAAAGCCGCCTAACCAGCTTCCAAAACGAAGTTACAAAAGGCTTGAATTAGAACCCTTCCAATAAAACGACCCGTCGATTCTGTCGACGTGGTCGTTTTTTTTGGGCTCTGATTGGTTCGATTTAATAAGAATCCTCTTTTTTATGAATTCTGTGTACGGAATAGCCGCTGGTCTGCCACTATTTATAGAGGGAGTGCCAAATGGATAGTGACTGAATGAGGACTCTTAGCTGTATTTCCACAAGAAAGCGGCTCTCAGGGAGTGTCTAGAACGCATCCCAGATAACCGTAGTGTGTTCTGGCGGCGTAGCCTGCTGTTTTTAATGGCTATTCGGGATCGATAGCCGTCACACTTATTCGGGACAGGATCTAAGTGCGAGATATGGCTCTCTTCGCACTTTTTGTGACACGGACGGTGTGCATAAATACGAGACCACTTTAAAGCTGAATACCAAAGGCAGAATGATGCGATTAACGCTGAGAACACTACTGGCTTATCTGGACGACGTTCTGGACGCTAACCATACTCGCGAAATCGGTAAGAAACTGCAGGAAAGCCCCTACGCTGCCAATCTGGTGGAACGGATAAAAAAAGTAACCCGTCAACGAAGGTTAATGGCCCCGGATGTCGAACCGGACGAGAACCATTTGGATGCCAATAAGGTTGCGGAGTATCTGGACAATACCCTTTCGCCGGAAGAGATTACCGTAGTTGAAAAAGTCTGTCTGGAATCGGACGTACAACTTGCGGAAGTGGCGGCCAGTCATCAGGTGTTAACACTAATTCTGGGCGAGCCGGTTGATATCTCTTCGGAGACACGCAACCGCATGTACAAAATCGTGCCGCATGCTCCTGCAAAAAAACCGGGGGCAGCTTCCGGGTCAGACCCAGCAATTGATCAACATTTCATGGAAGTTACGAAGTCGTCGGGAGAATTTCGGTTGCCTCCTATGCCACAAACGACTGCCGTCGGTAAGACGGTACAGGACAAGGAACCGTCCTTTAAAGAAGAACTCCCCGAGTACCTTCGTAATCAGTCGTCCTCGCGCAGCCGTATCCCGCTGATCGGTTTCTGTGTGACCCTACTTCTGTTCATCGGACTGCTCGCATACGACCAGGATTTTTGGGAATTCCTATTCAATTCTGACTCAGCAGAGGTCGAACAAACATTGGCATCGAACGAACCAGTCACTCCTGATTCTTCTGATGATGAGGCTGCTGGAAGTAACGACGCAATCTCGAATGAGGAACCCCCGGCCGAATCTTCAGAGGATCCCAGCCTGGACGACCCTATGTCGACTCCCGCACTGGCGGATACAGAAAGCGAGCAAACAAACCCGGATGAATCTGTATCGACCGAATTAAAAAGCGAGTCCAAAGCGGCTGACCCTACAACGCTGGCATCAAAGACGGAACCCACAACCGACTCTGAAACAGACGATACTGTTGCTGCAGTGACTGTCGCTGAACAGCCACCAATAGATAGTGAAGGAAAGGAAGATCCAGCCGAAATAGCAGAACCCGCCATGGAAGAGCCGAATTCCGAACCGGGCGTTGAGCTAGCGACAGCGCCCATCCCACCGACCCCCGAATCGCTGAAGCCAGAAGAGCCCAAACCGACATCGAAACCGGCCATTCCTCCTGCGCGAGTGTTGTATTCGATGCAGGAAGGAATCGTCATTCAGTACCAGGGATCTAAAGAGGATTGGTACATCATGCCCCACCGCGCCGTGGTTCATCCCGAGGAACTCCTGGCTTCTCCACTTCCCTTTGACGCCACTTTTGATATCGAGCAGGGCGAAGTTCGCATCATTCTGAATGCGGGCACCCGGATTCAAAACCTACCTCCCAGTGAAGTCGCACAAGCCGGTATCAAGATCGAGCGAGGACAAGTGATCGTTTCAGGTGGTTCTGCTCTGGAAGTAGCCGGCAAAGTGCCCTATCCACTTGCCTTTGGAACGAGCGATGCCACCTGGCGAGTTGAATTAATGACTCCCGATACCCGATTCGGAATCGAAATCCTGCCGAAGCTTCCGTATGAAATCACTCCCGAGATGGGTGCGACAAAAAATAACGGGATGCTTTTCGTACATCAAGGCAGTGTCCGCTTCGCCGATGGGGATGGTCATGTCCAGATGGTGAATGCGAACCAGGCACTCTCGCTAAAAGCCGAAGACATTCGGAACAATGCACCGCCTGTTCCGATGGAAACTGCGGGGAACTCCGACCAAAAGACGATCGCTTTTCCTGATTGGTTGAATGAAGAATCGAAACGAGATTCGATGTCCGTTCGCAAAGCAAAACTGAGTTACGAAAAGCTCTTTTCCAATGACCAGTCTGTTAAACAGTCGATGTCTCCACAAATAATAAACAAGAACCCCATCGTCGCCTCCTGGGCCGTTGATAGCCTGGGACATGCGGGCGATATTCACAGCCTGGTCCAGGCGCTGACGACACCCGACCAACCATTGGAAGTGATCCAGATGGCGAAGAGACATCTGCGGGAATGGCTTGTTCAGGATCCTGTCGCGAATAACGAAGAGTTACAACTCGAACTCGAAGCAGCTCTATCACCAGAAGATATGGAGGTGGTGACTTTGCTCCTGTTTGGCATTAACGCCGATCAGGCGGATGACGCCGCGATGTCTCAGCAGATCGTGGGTTGGATGGATCACTCATTGCTGGCCGTGAGGGACATGGCTTTTGAACTGGCGACGCATTACACTGATCGTCAATTACACTATCGCCCGGACGCGTCGGAGAAAAACCGCCAGTCAATGATCCTTCGCTGGCAGGCCCATTTGGAAAAAAATGAGGGAAAACTCGCTCCCTGAACCGACGAATATTCATTCAACATCCCCTTCGGGACAGAACCTCTACTGAGTCTCGTTTGCGGCGTGCGTGAGCCTTTCAAAATAAGGTAGCCATGACAATGTAGTGAGACTTAGAGTTTCGTCATATGTGTTCCTTGAGAATGTAGGACTTGGGCAGTCTTATCCTCAGCCCATTCAGCGACGACAATCACCATTATGGATAATACGAACTCTCTTCCGGACTCCTCCTCTTCTTCTTCTCCCGCATGGAGGGAGAAGTTCCGTCACCTGATGGGAATGATTCGGTTCAGCCATACCATTTTCGCCCTACCATTCGCACTGTTGGCGGCGATTCTCGCCTGGCGGGAAGTCGGAGAATTTCGCCTGCTCGACTTACTGGGCATTTTGCTTTGCATGGTTTTCGCCCGCTCGGCGGCAATGGCATTTAATCGTCTGGTTGACCGAAAGCAAGATGCCAAGAATCCACGTACTGCTGGCCGTCATATCCCTGCAGGGCTGCTCTCGGTTAAGACAGTCTGGCTGTTTACGATTGTCTGCAGCGTTGGCTTTATCGCGTCGACGTTACTATTTCTTCCCAACGTCTGGCCGGTCGCCCTTTCCATACCTGTGCTGCTGTTTTTGCTCGGCTACTCCTTCACCAAACGTTTTACTTTTCTCTGCCACTACTGGCTGGCTGCCGGGTTGATGCTCTCCCCGATCGCGGCCTGGTTGGCGATCACAGGTAGCGTCAACTGGACTCCGGTCATGCTGGGGCTCTCAGTCTTTTTCTGGGTCGGCGGTTTTGACATTCTCTACGCCTGTCAGGACGCCGCCTTCGACCGCGACAGCGCGCTCAGTAGTATTCCCGCGTATTTCGGAATTACGACTGCACTGAGAATCGCCGCCGTCAGTCATTTCTGCATGATGCTGACGTTGCTCGGATTCTGGCACTTCGCCGAGTTGGGCTATTTATTCCTCGGCGGGATTGTCGTCATCGCGATGCTTCTGCTTTACGAACATTTACTGGTGAAGCCAAACGACCTTTCCCGGGTGAACGTCGCCTTCTTCAACATCAACGCGATCATCTCGCTCGGATTGCTCATCCTCGCCGTGGTCGACGTCTATTTGTAATCATCGCTCGGCTCAATTCAGTCTCAGGATCCTGTGCAGGATAAGTGTGACGGCTATCGGTCTCTAAAAGCCCTTAGAGCAGCAGACTACGCCGCTAGAACACGCTACGGTTATCTGGATTGCGTTATAGCTCAGCGTCCCGGACCGTTATTGTAGGGTTGAACAGACGAGTTGTTCGCCGCTTCCTGACCTGTAGGCAAAGACTCTACATTGACGATCCGAGCCGAAGGCCGAGTCAGATCGATCATCAAAGGTTGTTGCGTCTGAGCGGAAGCGAGGTTCCCTGCCGCATCGCGGGCAGTGATGCGAATGTACAACTTGGGTGGCAAGTTGTCGTTCACATCCCACAAGTAACTTCCCTGATCAGCCTGCCATCCGCCAATCGGTTGCCAGGGACCTTGAGGAGTTGTTGCATAAGAAAGTGCTACTGGTTTTTCAGCGGGATTCTGATCCTCAAGTTGCCACCGAATCACGACCTGGTTCAATGCACCGCTGAAACCCTGTTGTGGTGGTTGCATATGAATCACGGGCGCGGTCTGGTCGACCACAATGACGATTGGTGGCTTATTACCCGACTGAGGTGGATTCGCTGCAAGTCCGGCACCGCTGCGGGCTCTTAAGTCGAAACCGTATCGCCCATCTTTCGGTACCTGAACCGTGAATGGACTGACATGGTCAGGGTCTTCGCCGTAACGATACCATTTCTGGCCATCGTTTTCTGTAATAAAGAATTCAACATGTCCGACTCCGGATGGACCCACTTCGTCGACTTTGTAGTTGACCTGAAAACGAAGAGAGTTGACGGTCCGCACAGCAGCCCCTGCAGAATTATTGTTTGCAGAGTTGGCGTTTGCAGGGCTCTCTCCATTAACTGAGGGAAACCCTTCTGCTGAGGGCGCAGGCATGACGGGGGCCGGTTGTGATTGGCTCACGAATTGTGGCTGAACGGGAGTCGGGGTCGTCTTGGGTATCGGATCGGCAAAGGATTTGCTGATCGAAACGTTTTGACTGAATGGATTTGCTTCGGCGATCGGTTTTGTGAAGTCGGGAGGGGAGACCTCATCGCGGGTACCGAACTGTTGCCGATCGATATCTACCTGTGCAGTTGCGGAGCCAGAGTTTCCGGCTTCGTCGTTTACTTTTCCTCGAACGGCAACAACGCCTCCTTGACTGACTGACCAGGAGGTTTCGCCTTCGGGGCTGGGAAGAACGCTGACACGCTGCCAACCACCGGAATCGGCTTGCTGGTATTCGAGCGAAAGCGTTTCGGCATTCAGGTTCGAATCGTTTGCGACCCAGGATAGACTGACGCGACCCGGTTGCGGCTGAACCAAGTTGAGGTTCAACAGTGGCTCTTCAGTGTCGACGATCACTTTGAGTTCTGGAGTCGTATTCGCTTCTGAAGGAATGAGTTGCTGGCGGCGATTCAGTGTTTTTACCGAAAACCAGAATTCGCCATCGTGAGGTGCTTTGTAATCAAAGCGTCCCGTCTCCGGAGAGACGCTGAGCGACTTCTGCCAGGTTTGACCTTGGTCCTGAGAGACATGCAACTGAATCTCAACCGCTTCCATTCGCTGCATCTCTGCGGCGTCGTACTGATACGGAATCTGAAACCGGTTCGACTTTGCAAACAAAGTCTCGCTCGCCTGAAGTGAGCCTCCGGCTACCAACCATAATGCACATAGACTGATCACGGGACAGATGAGCTTTTGCATCGTGTTCCCCCCCTTTGGATGCCGCGATTAAAAATCGTGACTGTATAGCTTCGATCATGTGGACCAGCACTCGTTATCCCGACTCCCTTACATCGCCAGTAAAGGAGTCTTTCGCCTGGATTACGAGTAAGTCGATACCATATATCTGGTTAGGTGAATTCTCGTCCACGCAGGTCACTCTAAGACCTACATACGCGCAGACGGGCGCAGCAATCACGATAGATTCTGCTACCGGTTCTATCGGTTATAGCAAGGAAGCCCCTTTAACCGATTTTTCGTCCTGAATTCACTCGAAGCCGCTAACGTCCCTCGCGAATGCCCAAGAAACGCGATTAGATAATTCCGTCACCTCGCTTTTGCTCATTTGTAACCGAGCTCATTGTGCTGCTGCTTGACCCTTTCCTGATAACGGGCAAAACGGGCCGCGTCTCGTTCACAACTGATTCCCTGAAACACTACTGCAAAAGAGCGTCGGTGACGACTGGTCGATTGATTGGCGTCTGCTCGATGTATCGTATCTCCGTGATGAATAGCCAGATCGCCCGGTTGCATTTCAATGGCGACTTCGCGAGCGAAATCTTTGTCCGTGTACTCTTCAATGCCTTGTGAAAAGCCAAGAACGGATGTCCGCAGATGGGGACGAATTGGTTCGAGGTGAGAGCCGGGAAGATATCGCAGGCACCCGTTTTCTTTGTCCACATCATCGAGGGCCAGCCACATGGTGCAAACCTTGGGAGGGACCAGGTTGAAGTAGTAATTGTCCTGATGCGGTGGAGTTGGGTGATTCGTCGCGGGTGGTTTGTTGAACCACTGCGGCGCTTTGCTGGTTACATCTTCCCCTAACAGGTCCTTCGCCAAGTCAGTCCAGCGTTCCATGAGAGGAATCGAAGCAAACCAGGGATCATTGTCGAGGTAGTTGATCTGCTTTAATGTCGTGGGGTCCTCTGTGTCGTGAAAAAAAGCTTGTCCCGGCTCCGCAGTCGGGATGACGTCTTTAATAAACCGGTCAAGCTCTCGCTTCAGCTGAGTGATTTCCTCGTCATTATAAAACTGGCGAATGACGACAAAACCCTCTGTTTCATAGGGGCTACGGTATTGTTCAAATTGGCTCATCATTCATCCACCTGATTGAAAACGATTTAAAAGAACGAGAAAACATCACACAAATCACTTAGTAGAAAAATACGTATCGAGTAGTTCATCCTGTTTTTGATCACGATCGAGCTCTCGGTAGTTGTTGATCGCATCGCGGATATGTTTGCGTAGAAATCTGACGGCTGCCTCATAATCTTGCTTTCGAAGTTTGTCGAGAATATGGACGTGTTCGGAATGAAGACGTTCGAGAGACTCCGCTTCGAGCGAGACCCGGTTGGAACTCCAAATCTGTTCCAGGATCAATCGATCCTGCATCGTCTGTAGTGCGAGTTTGTTCCTGGCACCTCGTAAAATGAAAAGATGGAACCGGGCATCCGCCAGATAGAGTCGTTTCACAAACGAGGAAGTCTCGACTTCATCCAGCTGATTAACTGTCTGAGTCTCTTTAATCAGTAGGGCGATTTCGTCACAGGCACTTTGAATTGCTTCCAGATCGGCAGGTTTCAAAGCATAACGGGGCGAAGTAATCGCACTACATTCCAGCCATTCCCGCAGCTCGTATACTTCTTCGAGTTCCGCGAATGTTAGTTTTCGAACGAAGGTCCCTGAACCGGGAAACTGTTCGAGCAAGCCCTGTGTGACTAGCTGATTGATTGCCTCGCGAATGGGAGCACGGCTCAATTCGAGCTTTTTAGCGAAGGCGTATTCCGAGACACGATCTCCTTCACGGAAATCTCCTTGAAGAATCGCTTCTCGAATTGCCTCGTAAGCAGTTGAGCGGCAGGAATCATCCATAAATCACATCAATTTCATGATTATTACAGCATAGAATAGAGTCAAGCCGACACATGTCTCCATGTGTCGACATACTCAAGCTACTAGAATTTTCCTGTTTCTTCAAGTTGAAATTCTCTGTAAGCGAGATCTTCGTGCATTTTGTCCGGATTAGATTGCCTGGAACTTTAAAGCAGTGTCCTCCTGTGAATCACAACACGTTAACTCCGGCTGTTTGTTTCCAGATTAACGAATATTTTGAATCTTCTGATCATCCGGAATTTCATTCGGTCAACTTAGGCCCCGTTACGAACCGAAAAGAAAGATAAGTCCAAATGCGGGAAAGGACACCTCTCGCGTTCCCGGAATGTGAAACACTTCTCTCAGTCAATCACCACTGATCGATGCCAAACATTCCATATGAAGCAAATCGAGAGCTGAATGCCTTCGATTTGTCATCGGACTTCAATCAGGTTTTTTCTATTTCAAGCCAGGATGCACCGTGCTGATGAAATCGCGATCAATCATGTTGTGGGGACTTTGTCTCACCTGTACCGGAATGAGCGTTACTGTGGTCACGGCTGCAGGACCGGAACTGGTTCGACCAGAAGACCGAGTCGAAACGATCACGACCTACCAACCGGAGACTGATCGAAACACTATTGAACAGGTCAATGTCGAGAAATCGCAACCTGCGGTTTCGGAGTCGTCTCGTGCCAATCGACCTAGCTTTCCCTTGTATGGTAAGCGTCAGAACAAACGGCAGCAAAATGCCGCTGCAATTGTACGAATGGCTTTCAAGCAGTCTGCCGGTGCCCCTATTCCACCGCCGGCCCCTCAATCACAATACAGCCCTCCAGCGGCTCATTTGCATCAACCTGCACCCGTTTATTCTCCAACGCCCTCTTATTCTCCTGTGCCCTACGACTACCCACCAAACAACGTCAATGTTTATCAAGCGGAAACGGCATACCCCATGATGGTAAGCCCATATGAAACAGGGGCCTGCGAATCAGGGCTATGTGAATCAGGGGTTTGTGATCATTGTGGCAAACGTGGCTGGTGTTCAGCACATCGAGAATACAGCCTCTGTCACGACTGCAGTTGCGACAACAATATCTGTGTCGAGAATTTCAAGCGCCGCTGGCCCGGCAAAACATGTCTGGATCGCTGGTTCTGTGACCCTTGGTTGCGGGCCTACACTATCCAGCCAGCAGGCTGCTGCGAATCCAAAACCTGGTACAAATTCGAATAGAGTCGACGGTACCAGAAGAGACTGCTAAATCAGAATCGACCATCGCCCGTAATTACGGGCGATTCTTTTTCCAGCCGACTAAATTGGAGAACAGAGTTCGCAAGCGACCGGAATCGTCATTTTGAGGATATCCAGCTTGATCGAAGCGGTGAGACTGCTCATTGCCGCTGACGGAGGTAGACCGTTGTTTTGCGGAAACTCGGGACCCGGGACGAGTTGTGATCGTATCTTCGTCCATGGAAAAGCGGGGAGTATCCGGATCGAGCATTTCGGTTTCGTCGCGGTGATAGCGTTCTTCCGAGAAGGTATCATTACCTTTGCTGCCCAGGTGAGCCATTGCTGGCTGCCGGCTCAATTCAAAGTGAACCGTGAATTCCACGGGACCTACAGACACGCGCGATCCTGGATTTAGTTGAAAGTCTTCGCCCGTTTGAACGGACAATCCTTCGACCTGAGTTCCATTGGAACTGGCCAGATCACGAACCCAAACGCCTCGATCAGTGACCAGCAGAAAACAATGTCTCCGGCTGACGTCATCGGATTCGATGCGTAAATCGCAACTGTTGCTTCGTCCAATTAATGTATTTCGGGAGACTGCGAAGCGTTTACTGGGAGCTTCACCTCTCTCAACACGCAAAATGACTTTCATAGCGGCTTGGAGCCTCAGGGTGGGAAGACACGGCGGGAACTATGGAGGGAAGTTTTGGATGGAGTAAGAAACAAATTCATTGTTCCTTATATGTTTATACTAAACCTGTCTGAGTTTCAATTCAACTCAAAACCTCTGAAAAACAGCGACATCGGAATCGATTCCGGTAAATTTTTCTCACTCGCCACGACCTCAAAAGTCCCCTGAACCCTGATATTTTGCCTGGTTCTGCAACAACCAGAAAGTTGACCAGGCTGAAGAGAAGCTCTGCAATTGTTCGAATCTGGCCAAAAGTGGACCTAATTACGTAAAAAAAGCCTGTCGCTGATTCAGCGACAGGCTTTTGAAGGGTATTTGACAATCAGCAACCGGTTTAGGCGGCAGCGGAATCATCGAGAGGGAAGAGTTTATCTTCACCACGAACGATCTCGGGAGTAATCACATAAGTGCGTCCCGAATCCTGGTCCGGCAGTTCGTACATCAGATCGAACATGGCCTGCTCGACAACAGCTCGCAGTCCGCGTGCTCCCGTGTCTTTTTGACGAGCGACTTTGGCAATTTCTCGCAGAGCATCGCTCGTGAATTCGAGTTCGGAACCTTCCATCTCGAAGAATTTCTGGTACTGACGAACCAGTGAGTTCTTCGGTTCGGTAAGAACCCGCATCAGATCGTCTTCGCTCAGTTTGGTCAGAGTACTGATCAGTGGCAAACGACCGATGAGTTCTGGAATCAGGCCGTATTCCATGACGTCTTCAACCGTCACCTGAGACATCAGCTCTTCTTTCATCTTATCCTGTTTATCTTGAGAGCTGTTCCCAAAGCCGATTGATTTTTTACCCAATCGGTGAGCGACGATGTCTTCAATGCCGACGAACGTTCCGCCACAGATAAACAGGACGTTGGTAGTGTCGACCTGAATATACTGCTGCTCGGGGTGTTTTCGTCCGCCCTGAGGAGGAACGTTGGCCACGGTACCTTCGAGCATTTTGAGCAGCGACTGCTGAACACCCTCACCGGAGACATCTCGTGTGATAGAGACGTTCTGGCTCGTTTTGCCGATCTTGTCGATCTCGTCGATGAACAAGATTCCGCGTTGTGCCGTTTCTACATCGAAGTCGGCATTGTGCAGCAGTTTGAGAAGCAGGTTCTCGACGTCTTCGCCCACATAGCCGGCTTCTGTCAACGTGGTGGCATCACCAATCGCAAACGGAACCTGCAAGTAGCGGGCCAGCGTGCGAGCCATCAGCGTTTTACCAGAACCGGTTGGTCCAATGAACAGGACGTTCGATTTTTCAATCTCGACGTCTGAATCATCTCCCGACAGCATCAACCGTTTGTAATGGTTGTGTACTGCCACCGCGAGCGTTTTCTTCGTCTGGTTCTGCCCGATCACAAACTGATCGAGATGAGCGACGATTTCCCGCGGAGTGGGGACCTTCGTAAATAGTTCCGATGAACTGCCTCTGCGTTTTCGTTCTTGATCAAGAATCGAATGACAGAGGTCAATACATTCACCACATATATATACATCATCCGGGCCTTCAACGAGGGGTCCGACATCGCGATAGCTCTTACGACAGAAAGAGCAGTTCGCGTTTTTCTTACCAGAAGAACCTCGTTTACCGGTCGTGATATCTTTTCCAGGAGGCATGAGTTACCCTTCAACGTTGCCTATCGTCACAGGAATATATTGTCCGTACAACTCCCTGATTGCCTCCTTGCAAATCCACGAACAGACGAAACTTCTTGTAAATCTTCAGGATACCTGAGGTCTTCATTTGATACGGTTGAATACGACCGTGCGAATGAATAACTCAGTCGCGAGCCTCCTGCTCATCTGAAGAAGTTTCGTCTGGGCAATCTTCTTTGATTGATTGTTTGCTGTTGTCAACCGGCTGCTGCAGGGACTCGTCGTCCTGCGAAATCAACCGGCTTTTGATGGATCGGTATTCTTCCTCTGTCAGCTCACCCCCACGGTGCAAATCCTGCATTTGTTTGAGTAATTGCCAGGGGTCTGCCTCATGATCCGTATCATCGCGCAATCGTGCCCTGATCTGAATAACCACCCAGATCAGGATGCCCACCGCAAGAATCAGACCCGCGTACAAGTACCAGGATTCACTTATCATGTCTGGTAACGGGTTCTTGACACCAAATATCATTTCTAAATTCTTTCCGCCCGCCAGTCTTGGGATGCGAAGTTTTAAACCAGAAAATCATTATTAGTGCTTTGTCCTCCAACAGCAACCTTTTCTATTGCAGGAATCTCTTGCGGCTAGATGATCCGAAACAAAGTCAGTGTAACTGATTCGAAAGTCTTACCTTTACGGATTCTGGAGTATCGCACTTCGCGTGCCAGTCCGCTCGGTTTCGTCGTTTTAACCATTCTGGACGCGTTTCCAAGAGGAATTACCTGTTTTTAGGCAATTGCTGTGTAAGTATTACACACATCTGCACGAGTTCAGTTGAACATCTGACATTACTTCGGAGGCAAAGTATTTCGGCAATGGCATTAATTTCGCTACCAGACAGGTCTTCGCTCGTATGGCATGGATTGAACAAGCGATTGTTCCCCTCTAGAATAGTAGTCCGAAATAAAATTTCAGGTTTCATGCTTTCTGAGCAATTATTGCTGCCCATCATCTCGTAACCGGACAGGTTTTCCCAGTATGGATTTTGATCATCGTCTGAAGCGCGCCATTGGTCGCGGTTTACACGCTAAGAACTCCCGAGAACAGGAAGCCCAGGAGAAACAGCTCAATGAAGAAGAGTTGCGCATCCTGCATTCGCAAGCACGGATTGAGCTGACTGAGCACATAGACGTATGTCTGAAGAAGCTCGTCGACCATTTCCCGGGCTTTCAATATAGCTCCGTCATCGACTCCGATGGTTGGGGTGCGAAGATTCGACGGGACGATCTGGAACTGGACAGCGGCAAAAGAAAACAGCAATACAGCCAGCTACAATTGTTGATCTCCTCGTTCAATAAAGCCCAGGTGATTGAGCTGAACATAAAAGGGACAGCCCGTAACAAAGAAGTCATCCACCGGCGACATTTCCAGCAACTTCAAGATCTCGACACCGAATCCTTCTCCGAACTGATCGATCTCTGGGTCCTTGAATATGCTGAAAAGTATTCGGCCGGCACTTAATCGCTCGGCGACTTCCGATTGCTTCTCTTAACTTCTTCATTCTCTAATACAGCTCTATCCTTCTTCACACACTCTCCGATTTAGAAATCCTCCTCCATGAATTCGCACGCCGATCTGCAGCACGTCCTCGATTCCGGTCTCGTCGCCATTCTGCGGGCGCCCTCGGGAGACCAACTGGCTAAGGTCGCCGAAGCATTGTATGAAGGTGGTATCGATATTCTGGAAGTCACGTTCACCGTTCCGAACGCCTTGGAAATCATCGAAGAAGTCTCCCGTCGCATGGGCGATAAAATCTTGCTGGGAGCCGGTTCTGTCCTCGATCCCGAAACAGCCCGCGCAGCGATTCTGGCGGGCGCCGACTTTATCGTGTCACCCGTGGTGAATCTGGATGTCATCAGGTTGTGCAAACGTTACAGCAAATTGATCATGCCCGGTGCCTTTACACCGACTGAAATCCTCTCCGCCTGGGAAGCAGGAGCTGATGTGGTTAAAGTCTTCCCGGCCGATATTGGGGGGCCAAGTTATCTGAAAGCGGTTAAAGCGCCGCTGCCTCAAGTCCGGCTCATGCCTACAGGCGGTGTGAACCTGGATACACTGGATAGCTTCCTCGATGCCGGAGCCTGTGCCGTAGGACTGGGAAGTTCACTGGTGGAGAAAGATGCGGTTGCCAAAGGAGATATGGCCCGCATCACCGATCTCGCCAGCCAGTACGTGGCCAAAATGAAAGCGTACCGAAACGGAAAATAGCTCGCTATTGAAAGTGAGTTGGGAGGCTTACAGCCGGAATACAGGGCTTCGAGGAATTAGACTGCATTAAGTCGAAGTTCAAAAAAACGGCGAAATTGGTCTTGGTCTCTTTGTGAAAACTGGGTTAAATTGAGACGATTCGATCTGGCCCTGGTGAAGGGCGCCTTGTCGATTCCGGTCAACGAATCCTATCTGACCTCCATTCACCTCTGAATTCGCCGGATCAATCCTAACTTACGCTCATCAACGAGTGATCGTTTTTCGAACCCTCGGCTGAATGACTGACGACTTTATTTTCGACGACTCAACGAATGAGTTATTGAATGTCAGTCTCGATTCAGGTTCGGATGAGTGCTACTCACCATTTCGCGCAACCGCAGGGAGGCATCGCGTGGACACTCTTCTTATCGCTGGTATCGATTCTGTCGCCGGCTACAACATCGCCGTCGCACTTTCCGAACAATTTCATGTCATCGGACTTTCGTTCAAGACACCGATTCTATTCGAAGGCGAAGAGACCGAACTTTGTCCGACGGAATCCGCAGCCCATATTGTGGACTGCCTCGAAGAAATAAAGCCTGACTGGATTCTTTATTGCGGACCGACTGCCTGCTCAAGTTGGGATGTCGATCCTGCAGAACTGCGAAGCCCTTCGCTTGTCAAACATGCCCGTCGCTGGGCGGAAGCCACTCGGACTTGTGATTCCCGATTCACGGTAATCTCATCTGACGCCGTTTTTACGGGCCCCTGGATGTTCCACCGTGAAGAAAGTGATTGCTACTGCCTATCCGCAGAAGCCGCTAACATTCGGGAAATGGAAGCCGCAATCATTGCCGTGTATCCCCAGGCAATGATTGTCCGCACCCACGTTTTTGGTTGGACTCCTGCCGAATTAAAACAACAAAGTATCGACAAAGTTCTCGATCAACTGGAAACAGGAAAAAGCTTCGCCGGAATGCCTTCATCCAGCCCTATCCTGACAGACCAATTAGCAGGGATACTTGCTAAACTGGAAGAGCGGCAGGTGAGCGGGTTACTTCATATCGGCAGTGCCGAACGCTGCACCCCACTGCAGTTCGCGTCACACGTTGCATTGGAGTTTGATGTAGCAGCCCCCATCGCCAAGTCGATCGGTGCCGTCACTGAAAGACAAATCGGGTTCGGGCAGGGCGAAAGTTCTCTGCAATGCACGAAACTCCGTAAAGTCCTGGGAATAGGGCTCCCGCTGGTTTCAGATGGAATCCGGCTACTCGCCATTCAATGCGAAAAACAATCTCAATTATTCTCAGGCTTCTCGATTAACAGAGCGGCATGATATAAAACCAAACAACTGAATTCGACTTCTGGAATTGACGATTCCAGAGAACCCCTCCGACTGCAGCCCTCCTACAGGTTGCGGTCGGTTTTTTTATGCGCTGTAAGTACATCCACAGTTCAGTCACCCGTTCGGATTAACTCCAACCCATTGATCATCGTTTCGCCTTGTTCTGAAACTAGCTCAAGCAGGAAATCCTCGCCTACCGTAATTCCATCGAAACTCTTAACGATGCCTCGATTATCGCCTGCTGCCTCGGCGACGATATCAAATGAGTTCAGCACCGGTTCCCCCTGAACTGAGATGGTTTGCACGCGTGCGCCGGATTCTCTTATTGGTAGATCGCAGAAGTAGAGACGAACGGTGTAGGTACCCGGTTTGAGTTTTTCCAGTTTGAATTCACTCAGCCCAATGGCCGCCGAGCCATCGACCCACGGCCATTTCTCACTCGAATCGATTCGCAAACTGTGTCGGTAAGAATAGT
The DNA here is from genome assembly GCF_007750395.1 of Polystyrenella longa. Classification (GTDB taxonomy): domain Bacteria; phylum Planctomycetota; class Planctomycetia; order Planctomycetales; family Planctomycetaceae; genus Polystyrenella; species Polystyrenella longa. The sequence continues at coordinate 4,367,088 of NZ_CP036281.1, forward strand.
CGACTGTTGCCGGGGAAGTATTCGCCGTAAGCTTTGGAGAAGGCTCGCCCAGACTTGGAAAGTTCAACCAGAGTGTCCCTTCTCGGGTCATTCGAGCGCCGGGAGCACCAAAGTTAATCCCTATTCGCTGGATCGATTCGGGTTCGCTTTCACCCCAAACGGCCCACTGCTCGTGCGTTTCCGGCACAGCATAGAGAGCCATGCTGGTAGGTAATGGGTAACTGCAGGTACAGCCTTCGTAAAAGTAAGGCACGTTGAGTAACCCGTTTGCCGGGATGATACTGTTGGTACAACCCGACCGGGGACCGCTCAGGAACATTGTCCCGCTTTCGAGCGTTTTGTCGTAAAAAGCAGGGGTTCCGCTTCGCATGGTGAATAGAAAACCATAGTCGACGCCCCCGTCGCAACCGTAGTTTTTCGGAAAGTCGCGTTTCTCTTCTTTGCCCGACAGGGGATTGATACGAGTTCCCTGTTCCGGTTTCGCTGGATGCCACGCATCCTTTTGATACGGTGGCCGATACTGCGTGGGCTCCGATGCCTCTTCCTTATTTACCGTATGTTTCGCCCGGGCTTCCTGAGCCTCGGACTCTTCAAACAACCGCCCGGTATAGACATCGGAAAAAGAGGGTGGGAACAAAGGAAAGTCGACAGTGTAGTCCGACCGGTCCCGTTCGCTTAACCAGGATTTACCGCGCGAGACCATCACCCCTTTCTCAAAAGACGGTTGCGGAGACCGTTTGAAATTTTTAACGAGATCATTGAACCAGAGCACACCGACAGGGAACCGCACCAGTTCATCCTGGTTGAGTTCCCAGTCGGTCTGGTAATCCTGACTTCCGGGCAGAGGCCCTACCCGAGAGAATGTCGCTGTGGAGTTCGCTTTACTGGCGAGCGCTTCGTCTCCCCATTCGCTATAGAGCGTTTGCATCAGGGTACTTCGAAACGTGTCCTCTTTAATCCCTTCTGCAAAATGCAGTTGCCCGCCATAAGGACGTACGGAGTTGACGAAAGAATCTAAATTCAATTCGCCATTGGCACCGAGGACTCTTTCCAGATCCGATTGACTACGAGCATAAACCAGCTCGGCCCAATAGGGAGGAAGTCCTGCTTTCCCCGTCTCCAGAAGCCAAACCACTCCTCGCGAACCATAGTGACCTGCTGCTTGAAGGTGCTGGCGAAGCTTCGTAGCTTGATTGGTGTCGTTCTCCAGAACAATCAACTTCAAGTCCGTCTTTTCCAGAAGCATGTCCAAACTGGCGGCATCCGGACTCCCGACCGATAACGCATATCCAGATGATGTATGCAGCGATTCAATAACTCGTCGTGTTTCTGCATCCAGTGGATGTTCGTCGTCACTTTTCACAATCGAAGTCGAATTTGCTTTTGCGATCGCCAATGGAAATTGAACCGGCTTTCGGTTTTCGGTTCCATACACACACAGTTGCCCACCCTCAGTAACCACAACGGCATAATCGTTTACCGGCACTAGATTCTGAACTGGTCCCGCAATCCCATGATCCGGTTTGTCAAAACTAATAACTTCTTCGGCGGCCGTAATCTGGCGATGCAGGTTTCCGTCGCCGGTGCCGAATTGCTGTTTGTCTTCGTGACGCTGTTGGTTAATCACTTCATCAAAACTGACTGTTCCACGCCGGACAGCCTTCGCCGATTCAGGATCGAGTGACGAAAACCAACCGCCCGGATATCGCGACACTTTCGGCAGTGCAAATTCTATCAATTCGCCGGTCTCTTTATTCAAACGAGCCGGGTAGGCGGCGGAGCAGGGGATGACCAGCTCGTCATCATTGATTAACAGATACCCTTGTGGGGCCAGGCCACCCATGGCGACTGTTTGGTGAGGATGGTCGCCATACAGATATCCAAGTCGATCATTCTGCCAGATCACTTCACCTGTCTCTACCGAAAGAGCCGTGGCCACAATTCCTTCAAATGGCCAGACACCCGCGGCAAGGTAGACTGTTCCATCATCGACAACAGCACCACCGCGGACTGGCCAAACGGAAGTCAGCCGTTCGTTTGCCAATAGCTTTCGGTCACTTAACGCGACCTGTTTCTTCCATTGAAGTTCGCCCGTCTGCAGACTGAGGCAGTAAAAGTAACCATCGTCCGATCCGAAGAGAACTCGATCACCCCAGAGAACCGGCGCCAGTCGATTGGGGCCGTTCGTGAAGAAGGACCATTTTTCCTGTCCAGTCTTCAGGTCATATGCTGTGACGGTATCTTCAACAGACGAGGCCAGGACGATCGTGTCCTTCTTGATCACCGGTTCGTATCGACCGTCGAACTGTAGTCGCGGATTATCAAACGCCGGATTGATCTCGGGCAACTCTCGCGACCACTGCAAATGCAGTTCGCCCTCCAGGCCTTGAACCGATACAGCGGTCCGCCCGGAGTTGTTTCGCCACGTTGGCCAGTCTTCGGAGAAGACGGAGCCCTGAAAAAGAGAAAGACTCAAAAGAACACAAAACGAAACCGTTACTCGACTCATTCCAAACACCTGTCGTTATTCGTCGTTATTAGTCAGTCTGAAAGTCTACGCCCCTAAAGAAACGTTTCTGGCATCATGACACGACTACTGTAGCGAGGGCAAGCCGTATCGCCGAAAGTACCGCCGACATCAGCGAGGCTCCGGATGGTCCATTTCAATCCCCAATAAATCGTACTGCGCATAAAAAAACGCCGGGCTCGAAGAAACCGGCGTTTTAATTGAATTGTATCGACAGGCCAGTGAAAGATTTCGGTTGGGCAGGGACCGCATCAGAATTGGCCGAATGCTATCGGGCATGCAAGTTACTTTACCGCATTCGATATCGATTACGGAGAGATGTATTCCGTCCGGACTGGTTCATCCGGTTGGATATCTCCCAACTCGATAAGCAGTTCTTCCCGCACAATATTCATAGAGCGGGGTGCCTCGATACCTAGCCGCACATTGTTGGGTCCAACCCGCACAATGGTTACGGCGATCTCGTCACCGATCAGGATCTTCTCGCCAGTTTTTCTTGAAAGCACAAGCATCTTTCAACCTCCATTTTTCCTTTGGATGTACTCATTCGTCCTTGGTGGCCACTCATGTCAACAATCCGGTGATCAGTAGCTGGTTGTCACATCAATCCAGGTACCTGTCAGATCGAGTTAGCCGTGTGATAGCCGGTTAGCCCGACCACTTGAGACTCACGTGTCATCACTACGATGACGTCATCAATAGGATAACGCTTTTGATCCGAACAGATCCAGACCGACTTCCTTTTTTTAGCCAAAGAAACAATATTCGCTCTCAAGCAGCCTCTGGCATTAAGATAGGCAAGCCCAAGGCTATTTTGCACCAGGAAATGCATCGATGCACAACAAGCAGGCACTAGAGGCGTGCCTAAAAAGAAGGCACCGCTTGGCTGTGTGAAAAATAGGCGATATTTAGAGCTCAGAGAGACGGCGACTTGATATTCGAGGCCCTGTTGGCGATGCTGGCTCTTGATTGGTGGGCAGCATTTGCCCGTATTCGTTTCTGATTTAAGGTTGGCGACAGTAGATAGAGGAGCGTACAGCGATGGTTCGGATCGGCATCATTGGCATCGGGTTCATGGGATACACGCACTTTGAAGGTGCGAAATTTCTCAAGCGAGATAAAATCACAGCCATTGCCACTCGCGACAAGAAAAAGCTGTCCGGGAACTGGAGCAGTATTCAGGGCAACTTTGGCCCTCGCGCCGGCCAGGTCGACACCTCCGACCTGAAAAAGTACGAGGACTACCACGATCTGCTGAACGATCCGGAGATTGACCTGGTCGATATTTGCCTTCCGACTGAATTGCACGAGAAAGTGACTTTGGAGGCATTGGCCGCTGGCAAAAATGTGCTGGTGGAGAAACCGATCTCCATTGAACTGAAGTCGGCCAATAAGATGGTTGCCGCCGCCGAGAAAGCAGGAAAGCAACTGATGGTGGGCCACGTCCTGCCGTTCTTCCCTGAATTTCGCTTTCTCTACGAGACCGCCCGCAGCGGTCGCCTCGGCAAAATTAGATCGGCCCGTTTCCACCGCGTAATTGCCCCACCAAACTGGTCGGATAATATCGCCGACTATGCCAAACTAGGCGGATGGGGAATCGACCTGCACATTCACGACAACCACTTTATCGGCCTGTTGTGTGGCATACCTCAAAAGGTCTTTTCAAACGGAGTGATGGAGCAGGGCCTCGTCAATCATCTGCACACACAATATGTCTATGAAGACTCGGAGCTTTCCGTCAGCTGCGTCAGCGGTGGTATTGCTCCGAAGCACCTGCAGTTCTCACACGGGTTTGAAGTGATCTTCGAAGAAGGGGCTCTGCTCTTTTCAGCAGGAACTTTTGGCGGGGAATGGGTGGTCGACCGCCCACTGACCGAAATCGCCAAGTCCAACAAACCGAAGTCGCCGAAACTCAAAGGGGGCAGCGAATGGTGCTCCGCCTTTACCGAGGAACTGCGGACCGCTTGCGATACGATCAGCAAGGGAACCGCTCCGGAAATCCTGTCCGGGCAACTCGCACTGGACGCCCTCAAGATCTGCCACGCGGAAGCAAAGAGCATCGAGTCAGGCCGCATTATCTCGGTCCGGTAGAGCGCATCATATTTAAAACGTGATCCGACCAAAGCTCGACCGTCGGTGGCGAAGGCTATTCAAACGCGGCGACAAACGATGATATGCGCTTTCGATTGCACTCGGGCGAAGATCAATGTCACTGGATCTGAACCCGTCAGCGGCAGACGCTTACGAATGGCGGTGGCGTCGGTGGGAAGATGACGGCTTTTGATCTCTACTTGCCCCGCCGGATGCTGCTGGAAATATTTTTTCAGCAGCTTCAGGTTGTTCGGCAAGACTTCCTGAACTTCAAAACCACTGACGAATGGAGAATCGACATACTCTTCGGAAGTCAGATACTCCTCCTCCTCGTCCAACCGAGCGAGCCCAAGACGTTCGCTCAAGAGGTCAATCAGACTGGCTCGAACCACAGCCGGGTCTGGATCGTATAAATAAGTCTGTAATTCATCGAAGGCGGGTAGGGTGGAGAGAGGGCTGCCAACGAGACTTTCGCCAGCAGGAAGCGAAGTCGCCCGGTGGAGGCCAGGTTCCGCCAGTTCGCCGAACCAGATCGTCGCTTCTTTGCATTCTCCACCCAGGCTGATCAATTCAATTTCCGCGCCAGGAAACTTGCCATAGAAATTGCTGGCAGGGCTCAGCTTCAGGGCGCCACCGCGTGCGGTCTGGACCAGCTGCTGCATGAACTCCAGCCCCGGTTCGTATTGCTCCAGCCGCATCGTTCGCGAACGCGTCTTCGATGAACGCCGATCTGGATCCAGATGGACCCACTTCCCGGAGTGGTCGATTCGTGTGACATCTTCCGTATGAGCCGTTAATTGTTGCCCAAATCCATAACAAGCGGCGTTCTCTTCTGCCTGCCATGCATGCAGGGGGGCAAGATCATAAGTGTGAACTGGGCCCCGGGACGCCAAGGCAACGGCATCGCCGCCGATACCCGTACAATAATCGTGAATTTCGTCCTGCTGGATTCGTTCCGCGAACTGGCTCGCTTTATAGAAGGCAACTGCTTCTGGCGTTGCCTGCTCGAGACCAATCCGGTCGAACCACATTTCACTGGCGCGGGAAAATTTCTTAGCCCCTTTTTCACGCAGTTCGTGCAGGGTAATCGCCGTGCGAACCAGGTGCGGAGGATAATCTTTGCGGAGATCCTGCTGCAATCGCAATTCGCTACTCGTTGAATGAGCCAGCTGTTTCAGGATCTCGGGAGTTCGCCTCAGTTCCTTCCACAGATCAAGTTGCTCGTGGGATTCTTGGTCAGCGGGAATATTCATCACGGAATCGATGCGTTCTTGGTTTGCAGATTGACGAGGCTCAACGAAATTTTTCCACCGAAGCAGACACCCACGTCTGTTTCTGGTTGGCGGGGTCGGTTGACATAATTTCCCCACACGTAGTGTAGCCGGCCATCCCTTTGTTCGTAACTGACCGGTAAGGGTTCCGGCTCTAACGGTGCAAGTTCGTAGGTGGTGTCTGCTTTCAGATGTTCGGAATCGGGCAGATTGATATTCCAGAAGGATTGCCGATCGATCGGTTTGTTGATCAGTTCGCTACCAAGCCGGTTCACTGCTTTTTCGGCATTCTCCCAGTGAAATGGAACGGCACCATTTCGAAAATGAGAGATGGCAATCCCAGGTATGCCGTGCATAACCCCTTCTCGAACAGCCGCGACTGTTCCCGACATGAAGACATCGACCCCCAGATTACCTCCGTGATTGATTCCGGAGATAACCCAATCTATGGGTAATTGCAAATGCTTGATCGCAACACGAACACAGTCAGCAGGAGTCCCCGTCAACGAATATTGATTCTTGTTATGTTCCACCAAATCAAGAGGACGATCTGTCGTGACCGTGTGGCTGCAACCGGAGAGATGTTGGTCGGGAGCGATCACATACAACTTTCCCAATGGTGCGAACGCTCGCTCCAAAGCACGTAAGCCTTCCGCGTCGATCCCGTCGTCGTTCGTCAGTAAAAAATTCATACCCAGCTTACCTGTCTCTTTCCCTACGGTTCGTCGTTTTGTTTCTGTGTTTATTTATAGCCAACAGCGCAAAAAAAGTCCTGCCTTCGCTAAGCAAAGACAGGACTTTCTCATGAGATCAACTGACAGTCATATTTAGTCGACTTTGATCAGGCGATAAACGTGTGGCTGAGGTTTATTGATTTCGAAGATCTTATCTTCGAGTGCTTTTGCTTTCGCTTCGGCATCAGCAACTCGTTTTTCCAGATCGCCGAGTTGTACTTCTGCCTTCGACACTAAATCTTTTGCTTCTTTGCTTTCTGGATTTGCGGCCAACTCACGCAGATGCCGAGAGTATCGCTGGAACAGACTCCAGATCGCACGGAGTTCGTGTACCGGACCATCATTTCGCTCTTTGTTGATTGCGGCGACTTCGGCGGCCTGCTGATACTGTGGAGTGTTCGCATTCCCCTGCAATTCCAGATGGCGCTCTAACTGAGTTGAAGTGTAAGTGCCGATTTCCTGGTCATCAATTAAGAGCTTATATTTGCTCGATTCCAGACCATGGATTTCGAGAGATTCTCGGCTGAATTTATGCCCCAGCTTGGTCAGGGCGACACCTTCTGCGGCTTCTTCGGGAATGACCAGGGGCAAGCTTTCAGCGTGGGCTGTAAATTCAAGTCCATCGTCGAGTAGCTTGATACCGCTCAGTTCGCCGTTTTTCATTGATGCATGAACGGTTCCTTTGTTGTCAATCTCGACATTGATTGAGGAAACGAGGCGATCAACCTGCATGTCCTCCAGAATCGCCACTGCCATCACCAATTGGCCTGAAGGACCGGGGTGGACCGCATCTTTGATCATAGTGAAGTCAGGATCTGTTTTGCGCTGATCGAGCGTGATGTCGTTCAACGGAGTGAACATGTCCACAAATCCGTAGCCATTATTTAAAGCCTGTTCCTGTAACCAGCGGCCAAAGTAAGCGAGGACAGAGTTGTAGAATTCCAACCGTTGCTCCGGGGAATCGGGGCGACTGATTCGCGCGGCACGGGAATCGTACATGGTGGGAGTCATCAGAATCGGAGTCGCTCCAATCGCATCAAGTCGATTGAGGAGTTCCGTCATTCCATTATGGTACAAATTCATCGTGGGCTGATTGAAAGGAACGTAATGCCCGTCATTCATGCCCAGCAGAATAGTGACGTACTTGGGATTATAAGCGGCGACATCGCGATCAAATCGATCGAGAGCATCCAGTGCCTGGGCACCACCGACGCCGGCGTTATGGAATTGCAGTCGCATATTAGGATAACGGGTGTAAAAATAGTCTTCCACGTACTGCGTGTAGAGGCATTGATGAGTAATACTGTCCCCAAGAAAGACGATGCAGTCTCCCTCGGCGAGTTCCATTTTTCCAACGATCGGTTGGGCACCTTCCTGTGCCGGAGCAGCCTGGGAAGCAAAAGCAGTGATGCTCAAAATGAGCATCAGCAGGAGCGAAGAAGATCGGAGTCTATTCACGATGTGGGCCTTCTAATTCTAAGTCTGAGAGAAATACTGAGTGAGATTATGTAGCGAACCCCTATTGTTACCTATCCGAGAGACGCATTTCCAGTCTTTCGATTCATTCCTGATAAACATCAAGCACGATTGTCCGGCGGGCCTCGTCCGGGAAAGGGCTTAGTTTCAATAGGGTACGACGGTCCTTCTGAACCTGTTCAATCAGCTCCCTCATCCCCTTTTTATTCGATCGAGATTTGTCCGCCATGGTGGCATACACTGGGCTTATATGAGCATTTCACTGCTGGCCAAACTCATTCCGGGGGAAAACTTTTGCTGGATTTCTTCGGACTCATCGACTGGCAAAGGAGGGTGCGAACGGCATCATTTCTTAGAATCGAATTTTTAGCGGTTCGGCATCACGCTGATCGAGAGGGAGACTCTCGATGTGCTCGACTGACTTGGTCTTTCCGTCTGATTTGAAACGTATCGTATAGGTCGCTTCTCGAAAGACGGGAGGCTGCCAGCTGTTGCCGTTGATTCGGATCGTGTAAACGATTTCATCAAGGTATTCATCAACGACTTGCACAACGGGATTTGTTGCATTTTCAAATTGTAGTTCGGGCAACCAACCGAGTGGCTTGCGGGCATAGTTATCTTCCTGCTGAATGACAATCGGCCAACCTTCAAATTGCTTCGCATCCGGGTCTTCGACATCAACATGTCTTGGCCAGCATTCCATCGTGATCTGACGAGACTTCTTGTTGAAACGGACAATGCCAAAACCAGCGGCATTAAAGTTTTCCGAGGTCGGATTGGCGTAGGCGTGCATCGTTAACTTGTTGCGAAATCCGTCATAAAATTGTCCTGCGAAGGGAAGGTCGTTTCCTTCCAGGCGTCCTTCCGGTTCTTCCAGTGGCCACCACCAGCGGCCATAGTAGTTGACGATCGAGGGGACACAGAACGAGAAACCAGAATCTTCCCAACTGTGGACACCATGATGAATCACCGTCGCCAAGTGCTGATCACCCGCAAGGTGAAATCCGAAGCAGCGACGAATCTCTTCCAGTGCTCGCGCGCGACCCGCTTGTGGCCAACCATTGGAATCGAGATCCGCGAGTAATCGGGAATCACTCTTTCCGTGAATATGAGCGCCGCCACCGAAGATTGTTTGGGAAAGCACGACTTTCATTTCGGCCTGATCCCAGTCCTGACCCCATTCGTGCAGAAACTTCAGTTGCCGTGAACCCAGCAAGCGTGCCTCGGGAACGTCGACCGTAGTCGGGTCGTAATTTGGATTGTTGATATGGTCCGGCCGGGGTCCTTGCTTGGGAATCAGCCCAGCAGGACCAGTCTTCCATTTTCGATCTTCGATGACCGCGAAGTCGATATCACCCCAGTTTAGATTGGTGTAATAAACGGAGATATCCTGCTCAATCGGTGTGGGATCATACGGGTCGGGCAGGTGGCTGGCCTGTGCTTTCTGCACCATGTTGACGTACTCAGCCGACATGATATATCCACCGTCCGCTCCACCGGGAAGATGCGAAACCTTGCCTCCTTCGCCCCACAGATTTCCTTGTCCCACATCGTGATCGTCCGGGATCGTAATTGTCGGACGGTCCTTGATGATCTCACCAAACTGGCGACCGAATAGTAGCCAGGCAGCGGTGTGCTCTTTATGGTCGTAACTTTGGTCGCCGGAGAAGAAGAGCAAATCGGGATCGAGTTTTTTAATGTTCTCTACGACGTCTGTTCGGGGGGAACGATCCGAATTTGAGTTGCCCGTAAATCCTGCGACGACGATTTCTTCTTTGTCGATCGGGTTCTCTCGAATAACACCGGTATATTCGCTCCCTCCCGCATGGCTCAAGCGATAGGGATAACGACGACTGTCGTTCCAGTTTTGTAATCGGAACGTCGCCAGCCCATTTTCGTCCACGCGGGCCGTCGTGATTTTTTTCCAACCATTGCCACTGTCGACTTCAAGTACAACGTCACGCGATTCATTTTCCTCAAGTGGATAGAACTGAACGCTCATCTTCAGGACATGGTTGTGAAGCGTGTACAGCGCGAAGCCAATCACCTCATCACGAGGCACGTCCGGGATCGTCGGTTTGCCTCCCTTGCGGTCGATCTTGATTGGTTCCGGTTCTGTCGGTGGATTCTCTTCAGCCGGAACGATTCCGGGCATTGTTATCGAAAAAAGAAACAGTCCGAAGAGAGCACAAAGCAGCAAGCGAGTTAGTCGCATCATAGGAGATCGATTTCTGTCGTAGCCATGGGAGGGAATAGTCGACGACGAATGGTCACTACTATCAGATGGTATTCTGCAGAACACGTAAAGACTTCGGCAGCGGAAATTGAACTTTTTCTTCCTGCAAAGTGACTTCTTTTATTTGGGCATTGAATTTCTTGCGGAGATGTTCCACACAATCCTGCACGACGACTTCCGGGGCGGATGCACCTGCTGTGATCAACACCCGACTGCTATCTTTGAACCATTCGTCTTTCAGATCGGCTTCTCCATCAATTAAATATGCGGGAATACCGTGGGTTGAACCAATCTCTTTGAGACGCTGGCTGTTCGAACTGTTCTGGCTTCCCAGCACTAGCAGGATATCTGCCTGAGTAACAAGTTGGTGGACTGCATCCTGGCGATTGGTTGTCGCGTAACAGATATCTTCTTTTGGTGGTGAAACGATCTGTGGGTAACGATTCTTTAAAGCCGTGATCACTTCGGTCGCTTCTTGAACGCTGAGTGTCGTCTGTGTCAGATACGCGAGGCGTTCTTCTGTGGTGAAGGGAAGTTTCTCAACATCTTCGGCTGTTTCGACCAGCGTTATACTTTCGGGTGCTTCGCCCATTGTTCCGATGACTTCGTCGTGACCTTCATGACCGACGAGAATGATATTATAATTCTCGCGTGCATACTTAAGCGCTTCGAGATGGACCTTCGTGACGAGCGGACAGGTCGCGTCAATTGATTTTAATCTTCGTTCTTTGGCCAGGCTGCGAATTTCCGGAGAGACACCGTGAGCGCTGAACAGCAGGATGGAACCCTCGGGAACTTCCTTCAGGTCATTGACGAAAGAGACGCCTTCTTTGGTAAATCGGTTAACCACGTATTGATTATGAACGATTTCGTGATAGACGTAAATGCCCGAACCAAACAGCCGGACAGCTTCTTCGAGGCAGGTGATCGCCATATTGACGCCCGCGCAAAAACCGCGGGGGTTAGCTAAAATAATTTCCATCGGAATCTCAGGTCTCGTTTTAGAGGCGGAACACGTAAACAAGTGGGATTTCGTATTCATTTACAGAGCTCCTGCATTATAGTCTTTTGGGGGTCAAGTTGAACATACTCGATTCGCACGGTTCCGACTCTTACTAACGAATCGTCGAATACAGCCTGTTGTTTGTGTTTGAAGAACCGTCAGAAACAGGGTGTCTTAACAGAAATAATGTCAGCCGTTACCATGGCGGTACCATCGTTTATCGGAACAAGCAATATGACCGAACTCTCCCCAGACCCCGACGCCGATCCCAATTCCAGTACGATCAGGACAGGCGATGTTACAGAGGCCAAACAGGCTGGAAGATGGGCTGACTTCACACTTCTTGCCATCCACCTTACCGCTGCAGGATATTTGTACTGGGTCTTGGTTCTACTTGTTCCGCAATACACGCAATTATTTGAAGAGTTCGACTTACCACTTCCCGAGATGACCGTGATACTCATCGGCATCAGCAGTCAATTGGTGGATTTTCAATACTCGCTGATCCCTTTGGCTGGAGTTCTGTTTGCCATTAGCGACATCTATATGATCAGGTACACCGAAGGAAAGTGGTGGCGACCATTCTGGTTATACGGCGCACCTCTGCTATTAATGGGTACGGCGGGATTGGTTCAATTTGTTTTTCAACTCGCTCTACAACAGGCTCAACCATTTTGAGTCGCCTGTTGGAACGGAAACCAGTTCACTGAGAAGCGGTGGAATCACCCACTGAAATGAATCACTTAATAAAAAAGCAGGGAAGCTTTCATGTGGAAAGTCCCCTGCTTTTGTCGTTTCTAATAAACCGATCAGAGTCACTCACTTAATCTAAGCAAGCCCCGATGAATTCGCTTACTCTTCGAATTCTTCGGCTTCAACTTTGACATCACCGAAGTCGTAGACTTCCCCTGCTTTCAAAGTGACTTCGACAGAAGATTTCGGACGGCCTTTTCCTTTGTTACCGGTCGTTTTAATGTAGCCAGTTCGCTCGTGCCAAAGTCGGACTTTGATTTCTTTTCCAACCGGCAGATTTTTAATTTCGAAGGAGCCATCTTCACCCGTTACAGCAGTAAAGGGATTGTCGCTGACAACCCAGTAAGCCTTCATGTGTGAGTGAATGTCACAGACGACAGGGAAAGGAAGTCGTTCTTCCAAGGGCATTTCAACTTTGACCCCTTCCCGATTGTTCGCTGCGATGGCGAAGTTCACGTTATCGTTACTTGGAGCATTTGTGTGCGTGTTATGGGCACATGAATCGTCCGACTTAACGACGATCTTCTGCCCTGTGGTCACAGTCAGGATGTGCGGGAAGAAGACACAGTTTTTCTGGTCGAAAACCACTTCTTCGGGAACTTCAGCGGAAGGATCAGCCAGGTCGTCTCCACGTAGATAGATCACGCAGTTAGCGATCCCTTTGCTGGCTTCATCAACAATCAGTGATTGATCTTTCTTGTCTTCTGCGGCGCAAACTTCGGCATCCTTCACAGCAGGATCACCTTTTTTGACAACTAGCTTAGGTGCAGGAACATCACCATCAAAAATGATGCGCCCTTTGATCGTGGCTGTCTCTGCCGCTTGAGAAACCATGGAACCGCAGGCAACCATGACGGCCGCCATCATCAGCACTGACTTTATCGCTGTTTTGCTCATATTCATTTCCTTGTGTTATTAATCCTCAGCAGTTGACGAGAAGGGAGATCGTTTCGGGTGCCATAAGAGGGAATCGGGACTAGAAAGCCCAATCAGAAGGCACGCGATGCCTAATACGAAACAATCTTGCTCCAAACCAACATACCGCATCGAAAAGGCAAATGCGAGAGGTTAACAGCGGGGATTTTCGTTTTTTCCGGGCGAAATGAGCAGCTAAAAACAGGGGTGTAGCGGATTATTGATCCAGTGTTACTTCAAGCGAAATAGCATGCCTTGTTCAGTCGGATCAATCATAACAAAAGAGCGAGATTCCAGTACAGGTCGCCCCTGATTATCGATTGCTTTGATTCTTGGCTATAGGTCTAGAAGGGGGGCTGAAAGCCCATGACCTGGAATCGAGCCAGTTCCATCGGATTCGTAATTTTGAGCGCACTGATCGAATCGTAAGTCAGCATGACTTTCCGAGCGCCGTAGCTATCGGGGCGATCTCGTTCGACGAGAAGAATGTCCCCGGAAACCAGAAAGTTCACGAACGCGATCTGCTCCTGAAAGTTGGTTACCAGTAATCCTTCTTTGGCAATTGCTTCTGGCCAGTTTTCAAACATTGATTTCCAAGACTCGTTCGACATCGGGAATACCTTCCATGTTTTCGTTTAAATGACATCCTGTCATAGATGCAGGGTCCTTAACTGTCAGGACTCCTGTACTCAATCCAACACCATCAGACACCGGACTTATCGGAACTGAAAATGAGGCGATTCCCTCACGATATCGCTATAGGGTAGTGTTATTTGCACACGCCTCGTCAATTTCTTTCGTCCGTCCATCATCCAAGACTGAATAGCAATCGTCTCCAGGAGGTGAGAGTTCCGCGCATAAAAAAAAGCAGACCGGAACTCTTACGAATTCCGGTCTGCTTGTCGTCCGACAAAAATGACCCCAAGGGGATTTGAACCCCTGTTGCTGGAATGAAAATCCAGTGTCCTAGGCCTAACTAGACGATGGGGCCAGACGATAACGGCGATGCCGTATGTGCCATAGGTTTATGAAAAATGAGGTTGATCGTCAAGCCAACCAATTCTGTTTTTCTATGACAAAAAGAATTTCGTCAAAATGGGCGGTATAACTCGATTCCAATCGGTTGATTTCAATGAAAAACAGCAAGGTTTTCAGGCTGTTTCTTAGCAGGGAGCGATGGATAAAAAAAGGACGCAGACTTAATCTGCGCCCCTTAGTTTTATTTGACAACGCCAAATCGTGATGGAATCACTCACAGGCAGTATCTGTTTTATTTTGAAAAGCTGATTAGAGCTGGAAATTCAGTTTTAAGCCTCGTGGATCTTAATTGAATCTGTATCAGAAGACATTTCCTTCTGAATAGCTTCGTAGATCTCGCTGCGATGGATCGGAACGTCTTTTGGAGCTTCAATGCCAAGTCGAACCTTATCCCCCCGAACTTCAACTATCGTGATGACGATGTTGTCGTCAATCACAATCTTTTCATTCTTTTTACGCGATAATACTAACATCGCTTGTTAACTCCCGGTCAGGCATGGAGGGCGGTTTTCTGGAATCCTCACGCGACATACAACGATGCGCGCCAGATAACCTTACTACCGGAATAATTCCAGCGATCAGATTGTATTTTCTACAAGCTGATCAGTCAACACCTTATCTCGGAGTTGACCGCCAGAATGCCTGCAATGTAGGAGTCTCAGTGATCTCAACTAGCCACAAACGCAGTACTAAACAAATGTTACAGAACTTCTCAAAAAATGTTCCGCCTGCGACTATTGAAGTACCCACCAACAATAGTTGGCAATTTCTGCAACTAATGGAGAGTCTTCAGCCTAGACCATGTCTTTCAGACCTTTGAGGGGTCGTACTTTGATGACATTGCGGGCGGGTTTGGCTTTGAAAGTCGTTTCTTCACCAGTGAACGGATTGATACCTTTCCGGGCTTTGGTGGCAGGTTTGTTAATTCTGGTGATTTTCATCAGGCCGGGAAGATTGAATACTCCCGATCCTTTTTTGCTCAAGCTCTGTCCAATGAGCTTGGTCAATTCATCCAACACACTGCTGACCTCTTTTTTAGAGAGTTCGGTTCCCTCCGCCAAGGCTGTCAGAATTTCAGACTTGGACATCGGCTTATCTGTTGCCATTTTGCACTCCTGTGGATGTGTTATACGAAATGAAATTTGAACGGACACTTAAACTGAAGAGGCTAGTAAAATGGCCTTCCGCAAACTTGTCAATAAACGAAAACACTATTTTTCCAGAGTTTCCGACATTCGCGCTCAATAATAATCTATAAATAGAGCCTTATTTTAAGTAGCTGCGCCTTGACGCTCTTTAGGCCGCACTCGCAGAGTCACCGTATAAACCAGCCCGTTGGACTACTCGTATTGGCTCGATCCGAGTAGTCGTGGTACTCTTCAGTTACGCCTCTATTCAACGCTCGAAAGAGGACTGATCAATCGTCCTGCTACCACCTTCTCTGGAGGGATATTTGCAATGACTGCCTCCCGGCCCCTGATGCTATTCCACGCGAAGGTATTACTCTGTTTACTAACTCTGTCCTTGACGTTAACTGGCTGTCAGCAGGAGGATACGGTAATAGGGAAATATGACGATCTGATCAAAAAGGATCCTGAAAATCATCAATACTATTTTCGCAGGGGTCTTCGTTTTGAAGATTTAAACAAATCCGAGGAGGCGTTGTCTGACTACGGTCAGGCGATCAAACTTTCGCCCGACATCGCCGACTATCATTATAACCGAGGGAATGTTTATCTAACCCTCAAGGACTACCCGAAAGCGATCCAGAATTTTGATGAAGCGATCAAACTTAATCCGAAAAATGCCGATTATTTCAATAACAAAGGGTTCGCCAGTAATCTGAGCGGAGATTATGAATCTGCCGTGAAATCGTTCACATCTGCAATATGGCTCGCCCCCGAAAATCCCGATTACTATTACGGTCGGGCTTTGGCGTATTATGACCAGGGGCAAAAAGAGAAGGCGGAATACGATTACATCCAAGTGCTGGAACTGGCCCCCGAATACCCGTATGTTTTGGAAAGAACCGAACCGGAAGACAATCTCAAACCGTGATTGCCCTCTTGGGACGCCTTTTCATACAATCTAAATTCGATCAAACTTAAAACAGATCAATCCGCTCAAGTCCATTCAGGAGGAATTTCGTGAGCACTTTACAGGCAGGTGAGCCTTCGGAAAACCAGGAGATCCGTAAACTTACGGGAAAAGTCGAGTCACGATTCAGCTCTCCATTGGTCCAGGAACGACTCCAGGCCCATCGGCTGGCGGACCTGGAACAACTCTTTGCTCACCGTGACAACGTGGATCAGCGTCACACGGGCCGCGCCGTCTGGTCTACCAGTATGGAAGACCGGAAGCACAATCGCTTTCAGGTGTTCGTTAAGCTCCATGAAGGAAAAATCCCTTTCCTGCCCCGTCTCTCTGAATTCCGGGGCGGTCTGTACAAAAAACCGAATCCCCTTCGGGAGTGGGAAGGGATCGACGTCGTCAAGAAGCTCGGCCTGAACGTGCCCGAACGATTGGCTCTTTTTCATGAGCAAGGCCGCCAATTTCGTGCTGCCGTGATCACGAAAGAAGTTACAGGACGTCAGTCCGTTTACCAGATGATCGAAAATCAGAGTTGGAAATCTCTCGGAAATGAGTTCCAGGCAGGCATCCTCGATCAGATGATGGCGATTATCGGGCGAATTCACGAAGGTGGCTATGGTTGGCGCGGAATTTCAACTGGACACTACTTTCCAGTTCTCAACGGCGACGGAACCTGGACCCTGTCTCTGATAGACCTGGAAGGCATCCATGATGGCGCCTCGAACAGTGTCGTCAAACGGGATTTTAATAAACTTCTGAAGTGCCTTGTGAAATACAACGGGGGCGATTTCGCTGCGAAATACGTCAAACAAAACTGGGAAAACCGAGGCCGCATCACTGTGAATTCGTTCCCGGTAACTGCAGCGGCGAAAGCCGCCTGAACTCATCTACTTTGAGAACGAAGTAAAACCAGATTCAAATCAAACATACCCGCGAACTCCGCCGGGTATGTTTTTTTTCGCCCAAAGATTCGAGATAGGAATCCTCTGGCAACATTTGTATCCGTATCCATGTCTAGGTAGAATCGATTCGGTTCGTCCCCCTCTGTTTTCCCGCCTGAAATGACCTTCATCCTTCCGGAAGATTTCTCCGCCCATGGCCCGTTATTACAAATACAAATCCGCCGAACAAGTTGTCGAAGGTGCGCAGGAACTGGGACAGAAAATTTATGCCAGCGACGATTTCTCTCCGCTGTTTGAGCCCATTTCGCTAGATGGCATGCTGGTAGGAAATCGATTGGGGATTCAACCGATGGAAGGGTGCGACGGCACCCAAGAAGGTTTTCCGGATGAGTTAACTTATCGACGCTATCAGCGATTCGGAGCTGGTGGTGCCAAACTGATCTGGGGAGAGGCAACTGCCATCGCGGATGATGGCCGCATGAACCCTCGTCAATTGATGATCAACGAGAAAACGGCCTCCGCTCTTGAAGACATGCTCACCGGTTGCCGCGATGCTCATCAGGAAGCCTTTGGATCAACCGAAGGTTTAGCCGTGGGACTGCAACTGACGCACTCGGGTCGCTTCAGTTATCGAAAACCACTAATTGCCACCCGCGATCCGATCCTCGATAAAGTGACGATCGATAAATCGACCGGCAAACCGATTGATGATTCGTATCCGATTCTCACCGATGACGAACTGAAACAGATCGAAGATCAATACGTTGCCGCCGCAGGTCTGGCTTACAAAATCGGTGTCGACTTTATTGACCTCAAACAATGCCACAAGTACCTGCTGTCGGAATTACTGGGCGCAACAAACCGTCCCGGTGAATACGGAGGCAGCCTTGAGAACCGGACCCGCTTGATTCGGAATCTGGTCAAACGAATCAAGGAAGAGTATCCCGATCTCATCATCGCCAGCCGAATGAATGCCTACGACGGAATTCCTTACCGGGGTGAAGGAGAAGAGTTTATCGGAGTGCCGCAACCTCATAAGTTGCCACTCCTGGTCGCCTTCGGTACGAATCCGAACAATCATCTCGAAGAAGATCTTGCCGAACCAATTCAAGTCGCGAAGTGGCTCCGTGAATGGGGCGTCAGCCTGCTCAATATTTCCTGCGGCAATCCTTATGCGAACCCGCACCTCGTCCGTCCGGCGGAGTTCCCTCCTGTCGACGGTTACCATGCTCCCGAACATCCGTTACTCGGTGTCTGTCGCCACATCCGAATCGTCCGGGAAATCCATCAGGCCGTTCCTGATCTTCCCATCATGGGCTCCGGATACAGTTGGTTACAAGACTTCGCCATGCATGTGGGTGCAGCGAATGTCGCCCGTAACGACGTCTCTATCGTCGGAATGGGCCGCGCGACATTGTCGCACCCTGACTTCGCGAAGACGCTCCTGGAGGAAGGTAAGATGACCCGCAAAAAGATTTGCCGGACGTTCTCCTACTGCACCAACCTGATGCGCACGAAGGATCATCCGCTGGGGCAGTACCCGACAGGTTGCCCCCCGTTCGATAAAGAAGTTTACGACCCGATCTGGAAAGAGGCCCAGGAGGTTCGGAAGGCGAAGGAAGCAAAGTAAGGATGATGTGATATCGGGTGTTTTAGTTTTAACAAGAAGGCACGAAGACACTAAGTTTCGGAACGGGGTGGTCCAGACAATCTCGAAGAGTTGTCTGGATTGCGCAGCAACGCTCAGGCACTGATTAACAGGTTCAGCTGGAATGGCTTCTTCGACTCTCCTACGAATTAATAAATCTGATTTTTACTGATTGCGTTATGAATCCCTCAGATCTGCAGGAAACGCAATACCTTCAGCAAAAGTCAAATGCACTTTGAGTTCACGTTCTGATCCCTGATAAGCCACCAGATCCCTTAATATATCGAAATAAATCTCAAGTTCTTTAGTAGGTAAAGCAGGCATCACTACGTGGTCCAAGGTTATCTCGTCACATTTCAGCCAACTTAAGTCAGTCAAACAATCACTCAAAGCATCCCAATTTCTTCCGAAGTAACTGGGGAATTCAAGCACTTCTGCAAGATGATCCAGGAAAGCCATTTTGTCACTTCCTGAGTAGTTTATGCAAAATCGACATGAAGCAGGGTGAGTGCCCCCCCCCTCCAGTTTTTTTTGATGATGATTCAACTTTTCACCTTTGTATCTTCGAGACTTTGGGGTTCATCAAAACCGAATAATGAGAATAAGTAACGGATCGATTCCTCAACACCACTTTACCTTGTTGCCTGTTACCAGTGCCACTTGGAACACTTTTCTCAATGGTTCAACTGCGTAGGTGAAATACTCTGGAGTGCGGATCTCTTCTCCAGTGAGGAATTCTGAAAGATAAACAGCAAGGAGTAACGGATCGATCCCGACAGACCTGCGAATGATGCCCTATGGAATCGATGAGAGAGTTGATTGGTTGCATGAAAGATGGGCAAGGCTACTTTAGGTAAAATAGGATGTAATCTAAGGGGATTAATTTACTCTCCTTTTCAACAAGATGCTGAGTTTATCGACCTCGGTCGTTACACCTGTCTCGTGATCCCAAATTAAAGCGCAATCATTTAGTTGAGAAGGATTATCGATGTGCGGGAGCAGAACCAGGTAATCTCCAGAACCGTTTTGTGCGATCGCAATCGCCTTGGGTGGAAATCCTGCACAACTACTGGCCGATTTATTACCGCTGACAATATCATTCCAACTGCGTGCTATTTGTTTTCGATTCGATTTATCTAGAACGGAAAATACTTGCCAGTCATCTTCTTCAATTTCGATTTCGGCTCCGTTCCATCTCTGTAAGTATTCGCTCAATGACGATGGTAGTTTCACTTGTAATTGTTCCTCAGCGTCGAGGATATATTTCAAATCAACTGGGAAGGGCATTGGATCAGTTCTCTCCTACAAATTGCGATTAGTCCAGTCTTGTGTAAAGCTAAGGGAATCTAGTCGATATCAAAATTAATAAAAACGTTTTTGCTCTTCGATTATCTTTTCTATCTCCGTCTGCAAAGCTTCCCATGTCGGTGATTTGATTTCATTTACGAATGTCGCGTCTCATGTTTGCTTACCCAGGCAGTAAAGGTATTGAGACCGTATTAAGAACGACTCAAGCCTTACAGAAATCGAACTCGAAATTTTGCATGTTAACGAAGCCGTGCAGTTCCATTTTTATCTGTCTCCATATGCAAGATGGTACGCCCAGTTGATAGAGTTTTTAGCATCAACGATCGAATAAAGTTTTTTTATCAGTCTAGGATAATCCATTCTTAGCATGCCCTCAGAACCACTTTCACCGATCCGACATTCGCACCATAATATTTTCTCACCGCTCCAGTCTGTCTTAATTTCCATTAGCATCGGAACTGTTTTTTGATCTCGAATAAGCCATACCAGTCCAAGCATTGAACAATTATTCTGGTCAGTCACCAGACAATGGGTAAGTTCAATCCCATCCAGCGAGTCCTGTTTCCATTCAGGATAAACAGCGATCAGCAGTTCAGTGAGAAAGAATTCTAGATCAGTCGAGATCTCATTAAAAGAATCCATGGGGACACCACCAGAATGAATCCACCTCGCAATGGCCTTTTCGGTCATGATCTATCTACACTCACTGATAGTGTTATCTTTTAGTTAAAGTTAAAACTCAGTCGCTGCTCGATCTGTCTCACGCTCTTGAGACAATTAAATTCTTCCTTCTCGATTAAAGTCTGTAAAATATCTTCCAACTCTTGATGCGGAACACCTAGACGAATTGATGAATCGGACAGCCAGAAGCAATGCCCGATCATGCGGCACAGCAATAACCACACACCGCTCCTAATAGTTGTCAGTCCAGGGGATCGCAAAAAGGGAGACGGTGACGCAGATCAGCAAGACAACCGCGATTGTGATCAAAGTCTGACGAGTTCGGCGTTTTACGCGAATCCTTTCACGTTCGGCGACTTCTGCTGCAGTCGGTTTATAGGTCATCTCTTTGGACAGATTGTCATGACCATCGTAAATTTCAATCTGATAACCTACCTTTTCCGCTTCAAATGCTATCGTGAACTGAGCCACTAATTTTTCAATTTCCTGCTGTGTCCCATAACCCTGATAATTGAAAGTATAGACGTTTTCGGATGGGCTTTTAAAAGCAGTGAATTCCATGTCCCAAGAGCGATACTGATCATCCCAATCTTTACGATTATTAGTTCTCAGACCAAATTGCCGTTTCATGAACTCCTTAAAATCTTCACGCGCATGTTTACCAAAAACACTCCCAACGAAGGTGCATTCGTCGAGGGGATCGGATTCAATGTTGATTGAGGACATAGCTACTCCGATGGCCTATCGATCTGATAGGTGCCATCACCGTGAACCGAGAGGACATATCGATTTGGCATATACAGGTTCCATAATTCGTCCTGATTGTCATCACCATATCTGCGGCATTTAAGTTCGCATCCGAGATCGAATTGGAACTGAGTGAAACCGCTCGATTGGTTGACGGAAGCAGCGACAAGTTTCTGACCCGAAAGTAGAGAGATTGCTTTTTCGATCTTTTTATTTGAAGATGATCCAGTAGCCAAGACTTCGTTAGACAGCGTCAATTGCCAATAACAACACCAAAGCCATAACCACCATTCCCCATGAACAGTTACATTTCGTTGGGACGCCTGTTGTTGCACAGTTTCTGATGATGATTCTGTGCAGTAAGGCTCTCTAATGCTCAGGGACGGTTCTCCAAAGTTTAACGACAAGTTAGTCTGTCGCCCATAATTCAGCCCCCAGCAAGGCTGACCGTAGAGTGGCTGAAGCCACTGATCAATTATCTGTTGATTCATGTTTTCGATAACGACTCCCCAAATAATTTTTACCAGAATCCGTTTCCGACGTTTCCCGTCGAACTCATAATAAAAAATGTGTTCCCACGGGCCGAGATGTAACTGACCGTTGGTGATCGCGACGACGAGTCCGATTTGGATACTTTTTGATTTCTCGCCAAACCCACGGCGACCAAAGAACATCATACCCTCAGAACCACGAGATGTTTACGCCGAAGTTGTCACCAGGGCTGCTGAACTTAGAGATCAGGGGAAGACGCACATGGAAGTCTGCGAAGTCCTGAACGACCTTGGGTTTAGAACTCGAACCAGCAAGCTCTGGCGGCATCCTCAACAGATTGTAAAACTGCTTCGGTCATTCGTTGCCAAGCCCGACGAGCTTCAATGACATGCCGACCGCATCTCCTTTGTAGCCCCAATTCACCAGAACTGAGGCAATCATCTTTGAGAAGCGAGAGAGCTCATCTTCAGCGGCAGAGACCGCATGACCGAGTTCATCCGGCTTCACTGCCCAGCGTTCAACAGGATTGTTAAGTTCATGTAGTTCGCTGAGTAGTAACCACGGCTTCCGAAACTTCATTGACAACCATGGATGCCCGATCCACAGCATCTCCCAGTAATCGTCCTTAAAGGTCACTGCGGCTTTCCAATCTGCGATGTTACCGAGATCGCTACAACAAGTCGGCAGTACAATCATGCCGTCGTCCTTTGAGTATAGAACAAGTCCACCATCTAACACTGGCACTGAGTCTGGATCGTCCAAGCTTGATAAACCACCCCACTCATCCAAAATGACACTAAGATACTTTTCGAGTTGCGCTTCCGAAAGCTCGTCGGTTGCAAGGTACCAAGAACCGGAAAAGATTGGGTTGATTTCTGTAATTCCAGAGTCAGCCAGAGATTCTCTCCAGTAGTGATCCCACTCATCGGGCATCTCTCTGACTGATCGTAGGGGAGAAGTGCGAGTCTTTTTAGAGAAAGTGAAGGGTTCTAATTCTACGACAGGCTTTAGTTCGACCCCGTGCAGTTCAACGATGTTAGCCATAGCTACTCCCCAATAATCTTTACCAGCACCCGCTTGTCCCGCCGACCGTCGAACTCATAATAAAAAATGTGTTCCCACGGGCCGAGATGTAACTGACCGTTGGTGATCGCGACGACGACTTCGCGGCCCATGATCTGGCGTTTGTGGTGGGCGTCGGCGTTGTCTTCGCCGGTGCGGTTGTGGTGATAGCGTTCGGGGGACGGATCGAACGGAGCAAGCTCCTCCAACCACTTGTCATAATCCCGATGCAGCCCCGGTTCATTATCGTTAATGAAGACCGACGCCGTAATGTGCATGGCGTTGACGAGCACCAGTCCTTCCTGGACACCACTTTCGGTGACGAGGTTCTCGACTTGGTCGTGGATGGAGAAAATCTGGCGGCGCTGCGGGATGTCCATCCAGAGTTCTTGGGTCAGCGTTTTCATATTGTGTCCTGTTACCGGGTTTCATGATCGATTTCTCGAAAATAAAGGTAACAGATATTTTACTACCGATCCAATAAATCAGGCTTGAAATGAATCGCAACTGCAGGAAGCCAGCGCTAGGCGACTTTTTTACGTTGGACGCTTTTGCGGATGCCGCGGGAGGAATCGGAGTTGAAGAAGGCGAGGAAGAGTCGTCCCGCGTCTGTCAGGGCAATGTCGTGGGCGAGGTCAGCTACCCTGTAGAAAGGCATGCTGGAGCGATAGATCAGTTTGAAGAGTGTCTTCAGTTCTGTCCGCTCTTCGTTGGAGTAGCCGCCCCGTTTTAACCCGATGCTATTGAGACCGACGATGGAACCGTCACGGTCGGTCATCAGGTAAGGGGGCACATCTTGAACGACTTTGGCGAGGCCACTGACCATCGCCATGGTGCCTATGCGGCAAAACTGATGAATGGCGGCGTTGCCGGAGATGATCGCTTTGTCACCAATCGTGACGTGCCCGCCTAACAGGGCTCCGCTGACGAGCGTGACATCTTCACCAAGCACACAATCGTGTCCTACATGCGAGTTCGTCATGAGATAACTGCGATCACCGATGATCGTCGCTTGTCCCGCTGTGACGGCCCGATGGATAGTCACTCCTTCACGAATGATGACTTCGTTGCCGATGTTGCAGTAGGTCATTTCACCGTCGTAACCGTGATCTTGGGGAACATCCCCGATGACGGCGTGCGAATGAATCGAGCAATTGGAACCTATCGAGGTCTCTCCCATAACGATAACGGAGGGAGCCAGCTTGCATCCGGGACCGATCCTGACGGGGCCGTCGATGACGACATGGGGTCCAATCTCACAGGCGGCATGAATTTGAGCCTGTGGATTGATAATCGCCGAGGGGTGTATGATTGCGGTTGGGTGAACAGCCATGTTGTTTCGCAAACTATCGTGGAATCCGTCACGATCAGGGAGGTCTCAGCACAGTGTCAGCCAAAACTGAAGTAAAGAGAACTGTGCCAAAAAGAACTGGAACAACGGACTTGATGATTTCCGTATGTTAGAAATCATCAGTTGTGTGAATCACGTTGCCACCCACAGTCTCGACAAATCGAAGCGCAAAGTCAAGAAAGTACAATGACCGACTTCAGAATTATGCTGGCGTGATAACCCTAGATAACAGAGGAAACTTTGTTTGGAATTCACTCGAAACAAGTCTGTTTAAAATTGTTTGTATTTCGCGTTAGCACTGTTAGTCTGGATACAACCGGAACCTGCTTACAACTCTGATTCCGTTTCTATCATGATGTACCCAACCCTGATCATCACTTCTTTCCCCTTTCTCCCTTCAGGGAAAACGCCTTATGAGATTTGTTTTGATGTGCCTGGCGATCGTGCTGTGCCTGACTGTTCTCCTCGGCGTGCTTGCCTTTCAGTATGGCGGCATGTGGGGCCTGCTGGGGTTCTGTGGTTTAATTGTCCTCGGTCTGCTCTTCCTGCCTCGCATTTTGAAATTCACCTTCAAAAGAGTGGTGCTGGGGGCACTTAAAAAGGGGATGGATGATGTGATGTCCCATCTGAAAGATGCCGAGATTGAAGTTCATCAAATAACTGCAATTCCGACTCCCGACTACTACCGGCCTGAATATGACGACGCGTTGGAGTTTGACGGTCCAGAGACGACGGCCGGCTTGGACTGGTACGAAATGGAAATCACCGTGCGGCCTCAACCTCCCCAGGCGGGCAAAGATCCTGCCAAATGGTATGTCGAAAGATTGTTGGTAACTGACCCTGAGTGGGAGGGGCCTCAGGAAATGCTGGAAGCGTTTCAAACAAAGTCTTTCGACGAAATTGAAGACGAAGCTCTTAAAGATCATGATGAAACGGCAAATTGGTCGCGCGAGATCTCCCGCTATTGGGTCTCTCGGGGAGAAACCTGGAGAGAGGTCGATCGCAATCTGTACGCTGAGGACGACCTGGAAGAAGATCCCGAAGAAGACGATTTCGGCGTAACAGATGAAGGAGCTCTCCAGGGAGAACAGCGGTTACGAGTGGAAATCAGCCTCCCGCAAGGGACCCAGTCATTCGAACTCCGCAGCATGACCCAGGTCCTCACAGAAGTGACCATTCCCGAGGGAATCGAGACAGTCAAACCGCGTCGCCTGGAGGCTCGTCCTGGAGACGAGTAACTCGACTTTCCTGTCAAACCGGCCTTCCGACGGTAAAACAAGGGATTTCTCCATCGTTTTTGAGTCATTTCCCCGCTTGTCCAGCAATGCAGATTCCGGCTGATGATCCGGCTGAAATCGTCTTCAACCCGAATCTGACTACTACTTTCAGGCTTCTGAATATGGTATGATTAAGGGGTCTAAAAACATCTATTACAGGACCATCAATGAACTCAGACGATTTTTTGAAAAAAGAAGTCAACCGCCGTCGGTTTCTCCAATCGAGTGCTCGCAATGCGGCAGGTGTCGCTGCTGGAATGATTGGCGTCGGCTTGGCCAGTAAAACGGCCCGTGCCTCCGCGAATGAAAAAGTGACTCTCGCGGGGATCGGTGTACGCGGACAAGGTCGGTTTCTCACGACCAGCATGTCCTCCTTCGCCGATGTCGACATCGCCACGATCTGTGACGTCGATGAAAACGTGCTGCCAACCACGGCTGCCGGAATTGAAAAAAATCAGGGATTCTCTCCCGCATTTGAAACAGACTTCCGACGGGTCCTGGACGATCCTAAGATCGATGGTGTCGTGATAGCGACGCCTGACCACTGGCATGCGATTATCGCCATCATGGCCTGCCAGGCGGGCAAAGATGTGTATGTTGAAAAACCGGTTTCGCACAACGTCGTCGAAGGGACACGGATTGTCGAAGCGGCTCGCCATTACGATCGCGTCGTGCAGTCCGGAATTCATCAGCGAAGTGGTGCCCATTTTCAATCTGCCGTCGAATACGTCCAAAGCGGAAAACTGGGAAAAATCCATCTCGCCAAAGCATGGACAATCCATCGTCGCAAAAACATCGGTCACACTCCGGACGCGGCTGTCCCTAAAGGGGTGAACTACGATCTCTGGTTGGGTCCCGCTGCAGAGCGACCGTTTAACCCTAACCGCTTTCATTACAACTGGCACTGGTTTTGGGATTACGGCACCGGCGAGATGGGCAACTGGGGCGTGCATATGCTCGATATCGCCCGCTGGGGTCTGGGAGTCGACCTCCCCTCGAAAGTTTCTGCGTCTGGGGGTAAATTCTACTTTGACGATGACCAGGAAACACCGGACACACAACTGGTCACATACCAGTACCCGGAAGCGACCCTCACCTGGGAACATCGTCTGTGGACCACCCACGGACAGGAAGGACGCTCCGCTGCAGCCGCCTTCTATGGCGACCAGGGCACACTGGTTGTCGACCGTAGTGGTTGGAAAGTCTATGACCAGGAAAACGCTCCTTCTGCCGATACCAGCGAGCAGGCCAAGGTTCATCACCGGAACTTCATCGACTGTATCAAGTCGCGTAATAAACCGACTGCCGATATCGAAATCGGCCACATTTCCTCGACGCTATGCCATCTGGGAAATGTCTCCTACCGACTCGGTCGCGAAATCGACTTCAACCCGGAGACACAAACCTGTGGCGATGATGCGGAAGCAAACGCACTGCTGAGCCGCGAATATCGCGAAGGCTGGGAACTTCCGACCTTCTGATCGTTTCCGATGAGCGAGATTTCTGCGGACTTCACTTACCTTGCCACACCAATCCTGACATCACTACTCTGACGACATCTATCGATAGGATTTTTCTATGCTGCCCCGATTGTACCTGACGATTGCTTTCCTGCTGACCACTGTTCTATTCAGCCAGTCCGATCTTGCTGCTGGTGAGTTCGCCTGGAACGACGATACCGAAGCGGGTGAGTTGACACTCACATACGACGAGAAACCCGTCATTCGCTACATGTACGCTTACGACACATCAGACGACACACGAGCACACGAAACATACAAAGTTTACCACCACGTGTTCGGTCCTGATTCTGGTGAGCAGATCACCAAAGGGGCTCACGGACAGTTCACACACCATCGGGGGATGTATGTCGGCTGGAATAAAACTCATGTGGGTGACAAAACCTACGACTTCTGGCACTGCAAAGATGGAGCTCACTCGCGACACGTCAAAGTACTAAAACAAGAAGCCACCGATGACATGGCGACGATGACCACGCTCATTCACTGGAACAATCCTGAAGGAGAACCTGTCGTTGCGGAAGAACGAACAGTTACCGTCAAACCGGTTGAACTGGAAAATGGAAAATCGTGGCAGATCGATTGGTCCACGAAACTCGAAAGCCAAATGGGCGATCTGGTTCTCGAAGGGGACCGGCAGCACGCTGGGTTCCAGTATCGAGCCGCACAGGCGGTCGCGGAAGCGAACAGCGCCCGCTATGTCCGTCCTGAAGGAGTCCCCCAGCAGCAGGCAGAAGCTTACCAGGTCGATGACTCGGGCAAGCCTCCACGGCATATCAACCTCGACTGGTTCGCCATGACTTACCCCCTGGGCGAAAACCAGTACACCGTGGAATACTTTCCTGCCAAAGGTCAGCCGGAACCGGCTCTCTTTTCTGAACGTCCCTACGGTCGCTTTGGAACTTACTACAAAACCGAACTCAAAGAAGAGAGTCCGCTGGAAATGACCTACCGGTTGAATGTCTCCGAAGGGGAGACTCCCAGCCAGGAACAGATTCAGGCTCGTTACGAAGACTATGTCAGTCCTTAATCAAACAGGATTATTAACACATCGGGGCCATCGTCGTTCTGGACATGGCCCCTGCCAGGAGGTGCAAAGTGAAAGTCGTAGTGCTCGGCGCCAGCGCCAATCGAAGCAAGTTCGGGAACAAAGCCGTTCGGTCCTACCAGGAACTGGGAGCGACCGTTTACCCGGTGAATCCGAACGAAACCGAAATCGAAGGCCTCACGGTCTATCCCTCGCTATCGGAAGTGCCGGATAAAGATATCAACCGGTTACTCGTCTATCTTCCACCTTCTGTGGGCATCACCTTACTGGGTGAAATTCAAGTTCTGAACCCGGAAGAAGTCTGGTTCAACCCTGGCAGCGAGTCCGCGGAATTGCTGGAGCAAACTGAAGAAATGGGAATGAACGTAATCACCGCCTGTAGCATCGTGGCGGTAGGACATTCGCCTTCGCAGTTTCCGGAAGAGTAGCTTCATCGGGAATGATGACGAGGAGCTGTGATGTTCCTCCGATGTTGCCATCACGATAGACGGCGATGACTCTGTCATTAGAGAATGGCTCGATTGTCATCATCTTCCGCGATATCCACGATTTGCTTGTCGCTTCGCAACCCGGACAACATGATGTGATTGTCCGGGCTATCCAATTAAGTGGCGTGGATCTGAATCACTCCGTGATCTCGCTCACCTCAACTGCACGATGTTCTTGCGCGGAGAGGTAGGCGGCGTCGACGAGAGCCATCGTTTCAAGGTTGTCTCGACCGTTGAGAGTGCATTTGGAATCAGTGGTGATTGCTCTTAACAGTTCGGCCATGGGACCGATGAAGGCGTCGGGGAACCAGACCTCATTCCAGCGGGGGCGTTGCCATGCGTCGGGCTGAGAGAGGGAGAGGTAGTCGAGCGTGCTGGGGACTCGTGCTGGGTACTTCGGCCAACCGATGGTTCCGCGTGCCAGACCAGCTGTCCCTTCGATTCGCCAGTTAATGCCGATCGCTTCCTGCATGGCCGATTGAATCGCTTCCTCATTCGGACCAGCCCAAACGTCGTCCCAGCTTGATGCGCGAAGTCCGTTTTCGTATTCGAGGATGTAAAGACAGATTCCGTCTTCATGCGCAAAGTTCCTGGCGGTGCGTGGGTCGCTTCGAACGGAGGCATAAATTCGCTTTGGCGAACCGAACCAGTAGCGGAATGTATCAAGATGGTGGATACTCATGATGCGGAGCGAAAGCCAACCGAGTCGTTCCTGCCAGGGCATCCAATGGGGAATCGCCCGCATGTCGATCGTTGCCAGAACCGGCTCACCCAGGACCTCTCGATCCAGCAAACACTTTGCCGCCCGAACGGAATGATCGAACCGCATGTTCTGATTGACCGCGAGTGTGATCCCCGCACTCTCGCAAAGTTCCACAATCCGAACCGCTTCACGATAGTTCATCCCAAGCGGTTTCTGTGCCAGTATCCCTTTGATGTGAGATTTTTGAACGGCCGCTTCGATCACTTCCAACTGGATATCAGGTGGTACGGCGATGTCGATCACCTCTAATCGATCATCGTTCAATAGCTCTTCGTAGTTGGAATAAACCGTGGGGATCTTGTGCCGCGCGGCGACTTCACCTGCGCGGGTTGGATTTCGAGAGCTGATCGCCAGGGGTTGTAAACCGGCCTGACGATAAGCGACCAGATGAAAGTCGGCCATAATGAAACCGGCACCAATGCAGCCCACGGCGGGAAAGTCTCCACTCGGTAACCGAACAAGATAATCCTCTTCAGTTAACTGCAAGTCAGGTTTGTTCATTATGCCCTAATGTTATTCTGTTTCGAGTTTAATTTCGATCCCGCTCAGAACGGGTTTTCGGGCACCGGTCTCTTCCAGTTCAACTTTCAATCGGGAAGAAATGGGGATGCCGTTGAATTCCTTCACCAGCACATCGCGAGCCCCACCCGTTTCGGCCAGGATATCGAAATCACGTAGCAGGGGTTCGCCTTGAAGATTCACATTGAATCGACGGTCGCCTACCTTCACATCTTGCTCCGGTTCGGCGAAGAAGAGACGAACAGTGTATGGACGGCTGGGAACGTGACTGACTTCGGCAACCTGTTCGAGGGAATCTTCTTCCAGTTCGATAAACAGGCGTGGAATTCCAGATTTGTCACCCTTCTTGTCGCCATCGGCTGCCACAGCCGCACGATCGCCCGATCCCTTGATAATGAAACCGATCGCATTGCCCGGTTCCCATCCATCGCGATTGACGATTTCTTCGATCAATGTTTTCAAATCAGGAGTCCGTTCAGCCTCGCCGTGGCGAGCCGCTTCCCAAGGTTCAATCTCCCACTTCACGGACGCTTCGGTTTTGGGTCGTTTTGTGATGCTTTCCCGTTTCGTGCTGAAACTTTTAACATCATCAACCGCTTCGCTCCAGACAGTGACTTTGGTTTCCGTGTCGATGGCCTTGGTCGCGGTGAACTGAATATAGGCTGACTTAATCTTTGCTCCCTTGGGAAGGGGCAGGGAATTGAATCGAATTCCGGCAGTATGATCCTGCTTGGAAGCTGGGTAAAAAGTCGTATTGGAAACAATCATATCGCCGTTGGGTAATTCAGCGGCGTCGTCCACCGAACTGTTAGCGGGGAAACCGAACTCCAATTGATCAATCGCGGTTGGTTTCACGAGCAGATCAATCTGACTGGCCCCTTTGACACCCGATGAGGCAACCCATTTCAATTCCTCTCCCTGATAGCGGGAAGAGTGATCGAGGAAGTATTCGGCATCTCCTTTAACGGATACGGTCAGCGACGGAGAGGGTCCTCCGATTTCGGGATAGTCGAGCCACAAGGTGCCTTCTTCGTCACGACGATCGCCGGGGGCACCAAAGTTGATTCCCACCGCCCGCACAAGATCACCATCGTAGGCCATGTCGTTGTGGGTCCAGATTTCAAGGTCGGGCATATGAACCATCGCCAGAGAGGTCTGGTTCTGGAATGAGCAACTACAAGTTCGCGTATAATCGGGGGCATTCAACAGCCCATCTGCGGCGATGAGGTTACTTGTGCAACCTGATTTGAAACCACCGAAATGGCCTGTCCCGCCATCGTTGGTCATGTCATAAAAGGCGGCTGAGGAAGAGCGGAAAGTCAGCATCGTCTCACAGGCAATCGGATAGTTACACCCCTTGGTTGCGCTGTAGCTCCAGACATCTTCTTTGCCAGTCAGCGGGTCCGTTCGCATGAGCGGCTTTCCGGTGATCAGTGAATAAAAACGACCTCCTGTAATCAGTTTGTCGCCATGTAGAATCGGAGGCGTGCTGTACGAAATCGACTCATTCCAGAGAACGTCTCCCGTATCGGCATCGTATGCGATGATCTGTCGACCATTTTCATCCCGGACAGTGTCATTGGAAGGACGAGTCGATTGAATCAGAATACGATATTCATCCGAATAACCGAGCCAGGTGCCGAAAATGTTCTCGGACGTTTTCCAGACGACATCGCCAGTTTCAATGTCATAAGCCGTCAGCGAATACGTATCCGGATTCACTTCGCCCCGGCGGGCCAGTTGTTGTTCAATGTTAGGAGGTAATTTATCGAGTACATAAACGACGTTGCGACCAACGCAAATGGCGTTGTGAATCAAGCTATGTTTAGCAGGTACTTGCCATTTAACCTGGCCGGAATGGCGATCCATCACTGTCAGTCCGCGACTGGCCGATTGGTCATAATCGACAAACCGGAATTTACTGCGGCGCTGATCGGCAGTATCAATCGGCAGGTTTTTACGTTGACTGTACTCAGCAAAACCGAGTCCACCCAGCAGGTTGTTCCCAGCGATACCGATGTAACCCCAAGACTGTACTGGCTCGGACTTTTCGTCGAATTTCAGTTCAGGAAGATCGAACATGGCGACATCCTTTCCTGTGACCGCGTCGAGAACACGACACTTGTCCTTCTGGAGGATGTAGACCAGATCTTCTGTAGCGATATAGTTCGTTCCGCGGGCATTAGCTCCGGGAATATGTACCTGGTTGTATTCAGTACTCAGCGGGGTGTCTTTGTAAGTCTGATCGAAGAAGAGTCCTTCGGCCCCCGTGTCGACCAACTTGGTTTGCCACAGGACTTGGCCAGTATAAACATCGCGTGCATTAAGAACATCCATTCCCTGAATATAGAGTCTCCCCCCAATGATCTGCTCCGGCGGACCGTGACCATGTCGAGGAAGGACGTCCATATTGGAACTGCCACCGAACCACAGGAGGCCCATGGGCAATTTAACACGAGAATCGTCTGACTTGACGGTGTTTTCGATGTCGCCGTATTGATGAGTCCAGTTTCCAGCACCAGGAAGCTGCCCTGCACGGGTGACGGTGAGTGATGAACCGACGGAAGTAAATTCACCCTTCGCCAGAGAGCCTTGCAGTTGCTGGCCTTTAAGACTGCTGAGCAGCTTCGATGAATTGTCGGGATTAATAAACCAGAGTTTGCCCCCATAAGGACGAAGGCCTTCGAAGAGGTTTTCCGCCAGTTCCGTTTCTCCCGGAATCGTAGCTTCATATCCAATTGCGGCAGGGTCGTTAATGATCGTCATACTGGAGAGGTAGACGGGCAGGGTATAATCCTGATTTAACTCTCCATCCAGAAACGCAACGGGATGAGAACCTGGCACTGCGGAGGGATCAACGATATCGAATTTCTTCCGCCACTCGGTTACTTTTTCGGTGTCCGAATCGAGGACGATCCATTTCAATTTTGATTCAGCAACGACCGCTTTTAGTAATTCACCATCACCAATCCCGACGAAGTATCCATAAGCTGCCTCAGGAGTGAGTTGGCGTACAATTTCTTGAGCTTCCGCTTTCGCTTCCTCGGTGAGTGGGAGTTGTTCCTGTTTAGTAGCAATTTCGGTTGCCGTCTCAGATTCATTCCCGGTGAAAACGAAAACCTGACCTTCATCGGTCGTCACAATCAATCGATCATCAGCGGCGACGAGGCGAGCGATGGTTCCGTCTAATGATAATGTCTGAATTTTTTCCGGTGCGGTTGCTTCGTCCTCAGAGAGTTGCCAAACAGTGATTTCTTTTTCACCCGCGGCGTAAAGTCGTGAGCCAGCCTGGATCATATCTTTAGTAGCATCGGCTTCGACCTTCCAGACCGTTTCTTTCGGATCGTCATAGTTATGACATTCCAGCGAATCCCCGGAATAGATGAAGGCTTTGTCACTCAAAACAGGTTGATGACCGCGTAACTCGTCACGACGACGGCCTGACCCCAGGATAAACCAGCTATATTCGTCGTCTCTCTCGTGAGCCCAGAGGGCAGAGTTGTTTGCGAAGACGTACGAACCGCCGGACTTACCGTAGTCGGCCAGATGAAAGAACTGCAACTTCCCAGTATCCCGTTCGAGGCTCGCAGGAATTGACCGGCCTCCGGGAATAAAGAGTTGTTTATCATTTACAGCAAGATGTCCCTGCGGTGCGATACCGGCAAAGGCGGGGTAGTGGTGCGGTTGATCGATGTAGAGGGCGCTTGTGTTGTCGTTGACCCAAACGGTATCTCCCGTTTCGGCATCGAGCGCGTAAATGAACGTCCCCATAAAAGGCCAGATACTGGCGGCGAAATAGACCGTACCGTCATCAACCACTGCCGCTCCACGTGCAGGCCAAGTTGAAATGAGGCGTTCGTTCCCCAGAATTTTCCGATCCGACGGTCCGCCCCGGAACTTCCAGATTTCGTTTCCGGTGTTTACATCCAGGCAGTACAGGTATCCGTCGTCGCTGACGACATACGCTTTGCCATCGGCACAGGCAGCTGGATAGCGAATCGGGCCGTCGGCATAAAATCGCCAGCGTTCTTCGCTCGTTTTGACATCAAGGGCGAGAACTTTGTCGGTGTCATTAAATGACAGCAGCATCAAGCCGTTGACCACGACTGGTTCAAACTGACTGTCGTATTTCATTAAGTCATGGTTGAGAGGATCATCCCAGACAGGTTTCCGTTTGCCGAAGTTGACTGACCAGCCGGGGTACAGTTTGTCGGGCAAAGCATGCGGCGAGACTCCTGTGCGGCCTGCATCGTATCGCCACATAGGCCAGTCCTCAGCTTGGACCAAGCTGGACGAGATGCAGAAGGAGGAAAGAGCAATCAGACTGAACAGAGCCAGACGAAGGGTCAGGTTGAATTTTATCATGTTGATTTAAATCGGCAGGAATAAAGTGTTCAGGAGGGGGGATACAACTTCCGAGAAAGAAGACTCATCTCGGAATCTGTACAAATTTGAACAGATGGAAGCGTGTGCGCTTCCACTAGGGATGGATAAGGTCTCATTTATAATAGCATGTGGGATGATCGAGGCCAAACAGAGAACCTTTCGCAAGCTACTAAACTAGCGAACATTTATCGAAAATTCAGGCAAAACTTACCTGAAATTGACCAAGTCCCGCAGGATCGCCCTCAACATACGCGCAGACCCTTGAGAAGAAGGTCGGTTGACTGGAGAATCCGCCCGATTCCGGGTAGGATGGGCGGCTCTGTTCATTAATGCGCAGATAGTCTGCTTTGCAGATTGCGGCCTTGATATAGCATTTTTCGTCGAAATAAATACTTGTTGCATTTAGACATGCATCCAAAGTCTGGAGATCAAATATGAGTAAGTGGCCAGTTGGGGTGTTCACCTCAATAGATGCCGGGTTAGGAGTCCGGTTGGATGTTGCCCAGGATCTGGATATTCCGACCGTCCAAATACACGCCCCTCACGCAGGGAATCGTACCGAATCCGCCGCCAATGAATTCCTCGAGAAATGCAAATCGGCCGGTATCAAAGTTACAGCTGTCTTTGGTGGATTTGAAGGCGAAAGCTACGCTGACATCCCGACCACGATCCGCACCGTCGGCCTTGTTCCCGAAGAGACGCAAGCGGCTCGCGTTCAGGAAATGAAAGAGATCTCTGACTTCGCAAAGCTGCTGGGCTGCGACACCGTCGCCCTGCATATCGGCTTTGTCCCCGAAGACCACGATTCTCCAGCTTATAAACGATTGCTCGACTGCACCCGCGATCTCCTGGATCACGTCAAAGCGAACGGCCAGCAATTGAACCTGGAAACAGGTCAGGAATCGGCCGAACACCTGCTCGCCTTCATCGACGATGTTGGACGGGACAACCTGTTCATCAACTTCGACCCGGCTAACATGATTCTGTACGGTACGGGTGACCCGATTGACGCCCTGATAAAAGTGCAGAAATTCGTCCGCAGTGTCCACTGCAAAGACGCCACTTGGGCAAACGATGGCAAACGAGGCGAGGAATGGGGCTGTGAAGTTCCCTTCGGTACAGGAGATGTGAATGCAGAGCTGTACCTGCAGACCCTGAAAGAAATCGGCTACGATGGCCCGCTGACGATCGAACGGGAAATCCCTGAAGAACCGACTCAGCAGAAAAAAGACATCGGCCAGGCGGTCGCGACGATCAATGATCTGAAAGCAAAAATCGGCTAACCCCGGTTTGCCTGAAATGATTCACCGAGAACTCCCTGCTTTGATGAATGAAATCGAAGCGGGGAGTTTTTTGTTTCGATCGACTCCACTCCATCGATCCGTCATTCAACTCCTGCTTTATATCTTTTATGATCTCCGGCCTCTCGAGTTCGAAAACCTGTTTCCTTTTGAATGAGTTCCCTTCATGCACCTGATAGACACCCATTGCCATCTTGATGAAGAAAGTTTCACCACTGATATGCAGGAGGTGATTGAGAGGGCCGTTGCGGAAGAAGTGGGAACGATGTTCACGATTGGGATTACCGCCCCCAGTTGTCAGCGAGCCGTAGAGATTGCCGCGAAGTATGAGGCAGTCAAAGCGATAGTGGGTGTGCAACCGAATTATGTCTCCCAACTATTAGATGGAGACTGGGAGAAAATTGTGGAGCTGATGAGTCACCCGGAGGTGATTGGTATTGGTGAAACGGGGCTCGACAAATACTGGGACCACTCACCACTCGACCTGCAACAGGATTTTTTTGATCGCCATCTGAAACTCTCTAAGGAACTCGATCTTCCTTTCGTCGTCCATTGCCGGGAAGCGGAGTCCGAAATTGTAGAGCAGCTACAAGCTTTCACCGGTTCCGAAAAGCTGCGAGG
This sequence comes from Polystyrenella longa, assembly GCF_007750395.1. Taxonomy (GTDB): domain Bacteria; phylum Planctomycetota; class Planctomycetia; order Planctomycetales; family Planctomycetaceae; genus Polystyrenella; species Polystyrenella longa. Next base: position 4,403,337 of record NZ_CP036281.1, read on the forward strand.
CATCATGCATTCGTTCTGCGGTAACGAAGAGACGCTGACAGCTTGTCTCGATATGGGCATGCATATGTCGTTTTCGGGAATGCTCACTTACAAGAAAAACGACGACCTGCGATTCGTGGCGAAGCAAGTCCCGCTGGATCGGTTGCTGGTGGAAACAGACGCCCCCTATCTCGCTCCTGTACCTAAACGGGGAAAACGGAACGAGCCTTCATTCGTGAAACATACTTGTACCGTACTCGCCGAGATTCATAACAAGACGACCGAAGAGATGGCCGAGATCACGACACAGAATGCGCGGGACCTATTTCGATTGAAGGCCGGATGAAAACGACAGCGTGATTCATTCCAAAGAGAAAAGAGACCCTCGTTAAACCCTGTTTTTTTCGGCGAAAACTAACTGTCAAATCAGTTTGTAAAAGCTACATGAGATCTACGCGGACTCGACTATTCCGGTTAGGTAAAACCCTCTGCGCGCGAAGGAGTTTGCCGATTATGCGTTTCACGCAGGTTTCACGGACGGTCTGGCGGATGCTCAATTCGCCGTTAAAGTTTCACTCGTTTATTTAAGTGGACTGACCTCCCAGCTTTTGAAGGAGACGCGACGACTTGTCCACCCCGGACGAGTTGAATTCACGTAGAATTGGAGCGGTCTGGCTCAGGCCTCTAGAGGAACCCACCAGTAGGTTCCATGACGGAGGACCGGCTCAAATGGATTTGTGTGGCCCGAGCCTTAGCATGTTTTTCAGTGGCGACAACTATACCTCGCCGATCGAATGAAACAGATCGTCCTCAATCTCTGGTTGACGGCGTCCGCCTTCGTTGAAGGTGCTCCCCTTCATTCGACAGACTACATAGACCGGGAACCATGTCTACACAAATCCTACCTACACTGTCTCGCCCGATTGCCGCACGTTCTGCGCACTCCCGCCGGCTATCGGTCCGTCTCCTGCTTTTACCCGTTCTGTTCCTGTTGCTGACCGGCTCTTTCCTGTCTGCTGAGGACGACGACAAACTGGCTGAAGAAGAACGGCTCCGACGCTCGACGGCAGTCGCGCTGAATTATTGTCGCGCCTCGTTTCACCGCATCCAGAAGTATCCCACTCCCCAAGTACTTATGGAAGAACGGGATAACATCCTCAGCAACCTGAACCTGAATGAGATCGATGACGAAGAGATCATCCGACTTTATACGGGCGTGCTGCAGGAAATTAACGGAATGGAACTGGCGGACCGGGAGCGGGCAATCGTTAAAGATAAACATTCGCAAGCATTCAACCAGAAAGCCTGGGCACGTTCACTCGACCTGGCCGCCAACTTTGCTTCGGCCAACATGGTCGGCATGGTGCAAACGGGTGCTGCTGGCTGGTGGGATTATCGTACATTCGACTGGCAGCGCGACCTGGATGTTTGGAAGCTCGACAAAGAACGGATGAATGGCATCTACGATAAATCGTCCAGTTTTCTCGATACCTTTTGGAAGCTGACTCGTAAACGCAACATTCCGGACAACTGGTTGATTCGCAGTACCGATCTGGATGCGCTCGAAGAAGCGATGAAGGAGAAGAATCCTCAGGTTCGACTGCGCGTCCTGCGGCGCATGGAACGGTTCATGGAATTCTATCCGCCCTATGTTTATTACGTCGCCCGTACAGAACAGGAACTGGGACAACTCTTCGCCGCCAACCAAACCTACGGCAAGCTGGACAAACTTTGTTCCGGTCACTTCCGTCAGGACGAAATGCTGGCAACCGGATTGGCGAACATGGCGTTGATTCAAGCCTATCTGAAACAACCTACTGCAGTGGCAACGGCTCGCGCTGCCATGGAAAAATCAACGAACGTCTGGCAAGTGAATCTTGTCTGCGCCCGGATTCTTTCCGAAAACCGAGAGTACGATTCTGCGGAAGAGTCGCTACTCCGAAATCTCGACATCGGACTGGAAGAAAGCCAAAGTCGCGTGGGTCTTCTTACCTTGTACTATCAGGCCGGGGATAAACGAAAAATGCTGGCCCAGTTGCAGGACCCCAAAGTTCTGGCATCAGTGCCACCGCCCGTTCTGCTGCAATGTTCGGCCCTGTTTGACGCCCGCGAGTTTCCTCCTCAACTTCGCCAACAACTGGCAAATTCGATCCGCATCGAACCTCAACTTGGATTTGGTGCCGATGACTTGGTGATCGTAGCGAGTCCGGAATGGAACTTCGAAACGTCGGACATTGTTTTGCAAGTGGGACAGCGACGTTGGAATGATCCGTATATTGTTCGTCGAGAACGTCATGTGGAGCTGCGTTTTCCCGGTGTTGTCGAATGGGGAACTCCGCTTCAGGCACAAGCCACTACTACGCCCGTAGCCATCGGACTTCGCTATGCAGGCATGCCGACATTCCAGCTCACAATGACGCCAAATCAACTGGCCAATCCCAATGGAGGCCGTGGGTTTGGCATTGGAAATGACGCCCGCAATGAGAGTTCGGCTCTGTTACTGACCACAGTAGAGATGAACCAGATGAAGTTGCCGGTCAACAATCCACTGCTAAGCTGGCAGGGAGGGAATCATCTGCCCACCCGTCGGACGGAAACTCAACAGGAACTGTTCCCCAGTTCCAATCAGCCTGTTCTGACTCAACAGCGAGAGATGAATAAGCCTGATGTTGCCGCTACGATTTCCGACCCTCAGGTCACCCCCGAACCAGAATCGCTCCCCGTTGAATTAAATCCTTTCGGTCCCAAAGTGAAGGAAATCCCGGTTTCATTGCCGAAATACGAAGCGGAAGAGGAAGCAGAGCCCATCAAAGCACTGCCTACTTATCCTACCAGCCAACGATCTGAACGGGATCCTTTCAGTTCGGAGGTGCAGGAAGAGAAACCGGAGCCTAAAAAACGACTTCGGAAGTTCATCCCTCGTACGCCTCCCTTTTTGAAGGGAATTATCTCAGCGGAAGCCTCTGCCAACGAGTTTTAATCGCTGCAGCGGGTCTGTGGGCGAAGAGCCCCATTGCGGACGGGTTTCCATGCGAGTTATAGTAGGGCTCTTACCCCCACGGGGTGCCTGACTATAGCTCGCTTTTTATTTGGCCAACCGCCAACTGGTTCCATTGGATGACATCGACAGCTCCCTCACCCATTCCTTTTTTAAGTCTTTCCCAGGACGAACTCCAATCCTGGCTGCAAGAGAATGGTGAACCTGCGTATCGAACGGGCCAGATCTGGAGTTGGATCCATCAGCAGCGAGCCGCGAGCTTTGAAGCGATGTCAAATCTTCCGCAGGAGTTGCGAAACAAACTCCAGGAGAGCTTTGCTCTTTTTCAAACAGAGCAATTGCGACACCAGAAAGCTCGGGATAATACTGAAAAATTGCTACTGAGATTACGGGACGGCGAAGAGATCGAATGCGTTCTGATGCGCGAGACGAATCGCCGTACGATTTGTATCAGCACACAAGTCGGCTGCGCCATGGGCTGTACGTTCTGTGCGAGTGGCCTGCTTGGATTAAGTCGTAATCTGACTAAAGCAGAGATCCTGGAGCAGATTTATCTCCTCGACCGTTTGCTCAAGACAGACGAACGGCTGACAAACATCGTTGTGATGGGAATTGGAGAACCGCTGGCCAACCTGAAGGAATTGCTCCCCGCTTTGGCGACTGTTCATTCCGAAGAAGGAATGGGCATCGGTGTCCGACGCGTGACGATTTCAACCGTCGGTCTTCCGGGAAAAATTGAAGAACTGGCGGAAACTGGGCTTCCTTACAACTTAGCAATCTCCCTGCATGCTCCGAATGACGAACTGCGGACTGAAATCGTACCCGTCAATAAAAATGTGGGGATTGATAAATTACTCTCCGCAGCCGACGCCTACTTCGACCAGACCGGCCGTCGCGTCTCCTATGAGTATATCCTGTTGGGATCAATCAACGACCGTCCCGTTCACGCGCAGCAACTGGCCGATTTAATGCATGGCCGGAACGCCCACGTAAATCTGATTCCGATGAATGATGTGGAAGAATTGCCGTTCCATTCCCCTTCTGCTCCGCGCACGCAGGAATTTGAGCGTCTGCTGAGAGATTCAGGTGTGAATGTGACTGTCCGCAAACGCAAAGGGGCCGACATCGATGCTGCCTGCGGACAATTGCGATTGAACGAGCAAAAACAGAAATCGCCCGATGCCACTATCGTATCATTGAAGACTTAGCTTATAAGTCGCCGACAGAGGAGGCTTCCGTCCTGCCCAATCGTTCCGGTTCATCGACTTGATTGCGATTCTCGCTGATTTCGACTCAACTGACAAAATGCTCATTGTCGATACCCTTAATGGCGTCGTCCCACGATTCCTGACGACCCTTCGCGCGCAACCTTTAATTTGCGTCGCCCATCCCTGACACTGTCATTTGTGATGCGCTATAGAGGTATATGATGTTTGAAGATCCCCAGTTCATGAAAGCAATTCACGACGCCCTGCACGAAGTGCTGGTCTGGGTCGGGTTTGGAACTCTCGTCGGTCTTTCAGCTAAGGCAATCATGCCGGGACGCGATCCCGGAGGCGCCGTCACGACCACATTGATGGGAATCGGAGGCAGCGTTGTCGGTTGCGGAACACTCATGTTCTTCACAGACATGCCTCGAATTTCGCCCATCAGTGGTTTCGGCTTTCTTGCCGCGACTTTCGGTGCGTTCATGCTGCTCTTTTCCTACCGACTTATGGCAGGAAGCTTCTTTGCCGAATCGCAAGATGACGACGGGTTCATTCATCGTAAGTTCCGTCGCCGTCGTCGTCGTAAACTGGTGGAAGAAAGTTAAACCAGTGGGAGCCGTTGACAGTCACGGTGGGTGCTCCGTACATTCTCAGGAGCACCCGTGAATTCACGGGTTCGACTTAATCGTCCCCGTGGTCTAATGGATATGACGTCGGCCTCCGAAGCCGAAGGTTGCAGGTTCGACTCCTGCCGGGGATAATTTCGCTCTTATTCCCTCCCGCTTCGTACCTCCCTGCTATCGTAAGAGGCTCACATCATGACCGAGTCTCCCGAGGAGTTACTCACCGAAGCTCAGCTGAAGCGTTTGCAAGACTTCGACTTCCCCTGTATCACAAAAGAACTCCCGGGTATCGGTGGTGTGCTTAAACAGGAACTGGAAGATTTTATCGTCGAAGAAATCCCTGTCTATGAACCACAAGGGACGGGCGAGCATCTCTTTCTCTGGATCGAAAAACGGGATGTATCTGGCCCCGATCTCGTTGGTCATCTCAGTCGATCTCTCAATATCGATCCACAGTTCGTTGGAATGGCGGGGATCAAAGATCGCCGTGCCATCACACGGCAATACGTCTCCGTTCCTGCATCTTGTGAACCCGATCTGGCTGCCGTCACGATCGATCAGATTACGGTGCTGAAGCACAGTCTGCACCAGAACAAACTGAAAACCGGACATCTTGTCGGTAATCGCTTTTCGATCCTTCTGCGAGAGACCTCTTCAGAAGCGTACGAAGTCGCGGTCCAGATTCGGGACGAGTTATTGAAATTCGGTTTTCCGAACTACTTCGGTCCGCAACGATTCGGACATGGAGGCCGAACTGTCCAGTTTGGATTGAAATCCCTCTTCCGACCGCCAGGGAAAGTACGTGGTAAGCGGGCACGTTTTGAGCTTTCTGCCGTGCAATCCTGGTTATTCAATCTGGCACTGGCAGAGAGAATCGACGAGGAGTTGTTCCACACAGCCCTGCTGGGCGATGTGATGCAAGTCCGCAAATCGGGTGGCCCCTTCGTCGTGGAAGACGTGAACCGCGAGAAGGAACGTCTCAAAACGGGCGAGATAGCAATTGCTGGCCCCGTATTCGGTCCCAAAATGAAGATGCCAACCGACGAAGTGCAGGAACGAGAGAACCGCATCTTAAGCTCCGCCGGTCTGACCCTCAACGATTTCGCACGGCACCGCAAACTGTGTGCGGGGACGCGGAGGCCTTACAGCATTCTGCCGGAGTCGATTGAGATTTCGCCTGAAGCGAACGGACTCCGTTTTCAATTCGAGCTCCCCACGGGCTGCTATGCCACCACAATGCTACGAGAGTTCATGAAGACGGATTGGTCACCGGATTCAGTTCGCGATTCGATTGAGTGACTTTGTACTCGCTCAAAGAACTCAACTATAAAAAAAGCCCGCACGCGGCGGGCTTCGAATTCGCATTATTCAAAATATGGAAGCAGGTTGACTACTCCTTCTTTTCCTCTTCTTCAGCTGGCTCGCGACGATTTTCGGGAGTGTCGGGAACTTGCTCGATTAATTTGTTGGGTTTACCTTCTCGTTTCTGCAATGTGAACCCATCGTACTTTTCGCCGATGGCCGTACGAGCTTCATATTTCAATTTGTCCCCATCCACAGTAATGATCTGATACAGCTGAGTATCTTCGGCGGCGCGACGCATGAAGGGTTGACGCCCCAGGTCGTACATTTTAGGACCACTCACAGAGACAACGTACATCGTGCCTGTTTCATCCTTCTGTCCCTTCTCGCCACTGGGTTGATTCTCGGCCAAAGCGGTGGGCTCGTAGTCGCCCGCTTTCATCAGTTTGGTGCGAGAGTAAGTATGGTCATGCCCCTGCAGAACAAGATCAACTTTGTATTTATCAATCGTGGGTTGCCATTTCGCACGCAACGTCGGGTTGTCGCGTCCTGCTTTGGGTGAATAGATCGGGTGATGGAACGTCAGAATCGTCCATTGATTCGGGTTATTGGCTAAAACCTTATCTAACCACTCAGCTTGTTCATCCAAACGTTCGTTCGAGTTCATGGCGACGATTCGGACACCTTGATAGTCGATGTAGAAAACCGATTCTTCCAGGTCACTGGGACCATGTTCCGGGAAGGTGAAGGTCGGGCGCCAGTGTTTGGTGAGATAGTAAGTTTTATACTCGCCATCGTCCCCTTTTTCTTTGAAGTACTCATGGTTACCGGGAACAGCTATGACGGGCGTCGTGCGATTAATGAAACCACCGCTGTAGAACCATTCGCCCCAGTTTGCATCGTTGTGTGCATCGTTGATCAGGTCGCCAGCGTGCAGGAAGAATGCCGCTCTTGGAGCATCTTTGAATGCTTCACGAACTATGCGAGACCAGTGTGATTTTAAATCATTTTGAGCGTCACCAAAATAAACGAACGTGAACGGTTTATTTTCTTCGCTTGCCGTGGTGAAGTGAGACCATTCAGACCAGTTCACCCCATCACCGACGCGATAGGCATACTTCGTCGCTGGCTCGAGTTCACGGAAGTTGACACTGTGGTAATGAGCAGGATGCAAGCTGGTCAACAGCAGTGATGTCTTGGCGTTGTACCGTTTTGAGTCGGCTTCCGGAATGGGGCCAGCCGTTGCTTTGGCGACTTCAGCGTAAGCGCGATACACGCTGGTATCGGTTCGCCAATTCACCGCCTGCGTCGTAGCAGGAGCTTCCTTCCAGGAGAGGACAATCCGGTCTGGAACTGCCGAAGGTTTCCAGACTTCGAGATCCGCTGCCAGAACGGGTTCATGTTTGTGATCATCTTCGTCATGCGCCTGAACAGCAGGCACGCCGAAATTAGTCAAAGCGGCTGTCATCAAACATGTGGCACATAAATATCGAAACGATAATGACTTCATGGAGGGTCCTCAAAGTGTTGTCGTAAGATTTTCTAGTCTACGCCACCCTGAATCAGTTTGAGCGCATTCAGTTTAAGTGCGTTCAATGAAACTGCAGGTAATCGCATTGAGATAAATACAAGTCTATCTCATCCCGTTACGTAAGGTGCATCGCGAACAGGTTAATAGCGAGAAAAGGAGGGCGTACAGGAGGGAAAGTCAGGTAGGAAACGTAAATACGGTATTTCTAATCGCAATCCAGTTAATCGTAGCGTGTTCTGGCGGTGTTGCCTCCTGATTTCAAGGGCTCTTCGGAACCGATAGCCGCCACACATATCCTGGACAAGATCTAATCTATACGGCAGACCTACCCATTGACCAGTCTTCCTATAGTGAACATGGAAAGAATGATCTTATCGCAGACCATCATTAAGACGTGATGAACATATTTTAATATCCTAATGAACGTCGCCCCTGAACCGATCTTCACGGTTTCGGTGCCAGGCTGTTGGGGGTTTTCCATTTGATTCGTGTCAGCCAGGTAGCACCTGTAGCGGCCGACTCTTTTGCTTCCTTACTGAAGATTCCTTCAGAGACCGTCACCCAGGTTTCCGCAGAATTCATTTCAGATATACCGAAGTTCCCCAACGTCGCCCCGTTCTCGGGGACCAGCACTCGTTCAGTAGAGCGAACGACTTGAAGAGTTTCCGGATTCACCTGGGCGATAAACAAAGGAGCCCGGTGACGAAAGATGTGATCGTTATCCGCACCGCTGCGGGTATAGCAGAGAAACAGACCATCCTGATGAGTCGCCCAGTGTTGTTGGGTGTTATAGCTTCCCAATTCTGTTCCGTCGTCGAAGGTCCACGTTTTTATCGGTTCGTATTGAAGTCCATCTTCACTCGTCGTAACGTATCCTTTTTTATCGTTGCGAAGCGTGAGATAAAACTTGTTCTGGAAAAAGGTAATCGAGGGTTCTACTAATCCTCGTACCACATCCAGTTTCATTTCGTTGCCATGCTCGATGTATTCAAGGTCTTTCCCGTCGAACCGAAAGCGTACCACCATCACATTGAACGGTTGCTTATCTGTTTCGCCGCAATAGAAGGGAAGCAGAACTGTTCCATCCGGCAATGTAAGCCACTGGGCACACGCACTGCGGGCATAATCGAACTTGTCGTCTTCTGGCATATTCACTCGTCGTAAGGTCGACCAACTTCGCGCCTTTGGGTCGTACACGGCGTAAGACGTCTGATGGGCCCGTTTAATATCACTTAGTTGATCCCCATCCGCACTGTAGCGTACTTCTGCACCTACTGCCAAAACTGTTTCAGAAGGAGCGTGCCACCCGGGAGTCATGTCGCAAGCGGAAACATTCACATCTCCATCGGACACCCAACTCAACTCCTCAGGACGGATCGTACCTGACCAGACTTTTCCACCGTCGTAGGTCGTCATATAGCTAAGACCGGAATAGAAATCAGAGCGATGCAGGTGCTTCTGAATCGTCATGATCGCGGCAATCTTGCCATCTCGTCCCATTCCGGGCAGCGGAGCTAGACGGGGATGAAACCAGAGAAAATGGCCATCGTCATGCTCCAGTAGCTTTTGAGTTTCGATCTCATAGTCGAGCGGTTGAAAAGTGGCATCTTCCCCTCGGACGTCGAGGGCGAAGAACATGAACGCGAGCCCAAGACTAACGCGGGTCATCAATGATGGAGTGAGCATAATTGCAACTTTCGTGAGAGCGGCCTGATGCAAATCTGAGTAGAAAGCGATAACAGAATTAGGGTGCGGCTCGAAGCGATGACGCATACCCCGGGACTTTGATCCGGTATCCGGTATCCTCCAACCGTTGTCCGCTCACTTTGTAAAGGAACAACTCCTTGGCGAGATGGCATTGCACTACCAGGTATTTCCCATCGGAGGTAAAGGCGACCCCTTCTGGAATCCGTTTGAGCGGAAGACGCTGAACGACTTTGTAAGAGTCTTCGTTCCTTTCCAGTAGGACCACTTCGGCGTCGTCTTTGAACAGAGGATTCGAAGCGTCGTAATTTGAACTTCCCATCACGACTGCGGCCACCAGTTTACCGTCGGGACTGACTTCGATTGATTCTGGAATCGCACCGATAGGAACGATATCAGTCGTGTGCGGACGATCGGCCTGAAGATCGATCACAGTGAGTGCGTCGATGTTGGGAGCTCCATCTCCCGACCCGGCTCCGGCCGTCAGACCAAACTGTCCATCGGGAGAGATGACACAACGATACGGACGACCGAACGTATTAAACCGGCGTCCATTCAATTCGACTTGTTCGTCATCGATCGTGAACTGCGCGAGGTAACAACCTTCCTGCACACTAATCAATCCTGTTTTTCCATCGGGACTAATGGCCACATCGGACACGGATGCTTCGGGTTCATCAACCTTGATCATCGTCAACGGAGTCACTTGTTTCTCACGAATCCGTAAAATCGAAATCGAACCCGCCGCCCGGTTGGCAACGATTGCCAGTTTACCATCGGGAGTAATCGACATGCCAGAGGGCTGCGAGCCGTAATGGATTTCCTGAATGACTTGGGGTGGTTCCGTGGTCAGATCAAGCACGTGAATTAAATCGTCGGGGGCATATTGAGTTTCATCGTTCGGATCAATCTTCAGCGAGCTGGCTATCAGTGCCAACTCGTGATTCGGAGTGATCGCAATGTTTGACGGAGGACCGACAACGGTGTTTTCAATACCCGGAAGATGTTCCACCCGTGGAGGAAACTGAGAAAAGTCCAGAATGCTAATTGATCCTGCTTCTGGATGGGAGCCAGGAACAACGCGAGCTGCTCCCGTATGCACATCGATTTTATTTTCATTTCCGGAAAGCATGAGTTGGGCATCGGCTCCATTCACAATGCCTAAAGAAATGAAGGCTGCTGTCAGCAAAACCCCGTTACGAGTGTTTAAGTACATATCCGTTTTCCCATTCGTGCGCGTTGGAATCATTTCCGTAGGAATAATTCAGTGAAGCATTAACCAAAGCATAAGATGTGCCTTGATCACGAAATCTCTGTATTTCGTGCCAGGTGATGTCTTTCGATTGTTTCAGCGCACTAAAAGAATATCAACTCTGCCGAGAAGGAAGCACGCGCTAGCAGGCGAATCAGAACGGAATTCTCCAGTTGATGAAGAATTCGTCACTTTGCCGGCTTTGGCATGTGATTAGCGAAACCTGTTTGACAGTACCCGAAAACACGCTTCAGAATGGAATTTGATGCGTTTTGTCAACAAATCGCCTCAATCAATGTTTCGAGGAATCAACATGACGATCAACAACACCCAGAATTATCACTCGAACCCATCTGGTTTCTCGATTCGTGACGGATTCGTGATTCTGCTTGGCACGTTGTTGATGCTCGTCTTCACGGGAGTGGAAAGTGAAGCCGCCGACGGAAGCTGGATGTATCGTCGTTCGTATTTCAGCCACGCCCCGGAACCCCATGGGGAGATTCACTACCCGCAACCCGAGAGCCGATCAGCCTACCGGAAGGCATACCATGGAGTAAATCCTGGATTTGCAGTGACGGGAGGATATCGTGTCAATCGTGTTCAACTCCGGTCAGGGAATAGTGTTGATACGACAGTGCAATACGAAGGTTGGAACATGATGTACGGCCCACGCTACAAACCGTAAGAGAACTCCGCTGCTCGTTCCTCAGCTTTGCTAAAAAGTTCGTATCAGTCGTCACCCTCTGGAACCTGGCATGAACCATCTACTGAATACGAGTCGCCAGGATCGGCATCGTTTTACCGGAGGTGGGGCTGAGGCGTTCGATCTGAGTCACTTTCCACTCGTCATTGTCTCGCTCAAAATAGACATGCCATCGTGACGGAAAACGTTGCCCCTGCATTCCCGAATTCCCTCGAGGACGGACAGTTCCATTCGCCCGCAAATGGGCCTTTGCCGACTGTCCTCCAGGGTCGACCTCAACCGAAAGATCGGTGATGCGAAGGTTCTCTGAGAGATCGTACTTTGACATGCCCGAGCGAATTAACACACCGATCGTACTTTCATTATCACTCAGGTGATTAATCACTTCCTGCTGCCGGTTTTCCTGAACATCGGAGGCCAGATCCAGGACAACTTGCTCTACCACTTCTGCTTCGGTGACGACAAATCGTTCTAAGAAAAAGAGCAGGGGGCAAACTGCCAGACAACCGAGACCAATCGTTGCCGCTTTACCTCGACCAGTGGACACGCCGTACACGAACAACAAAAGAAAGAGCCCGAAGCATATGTAAATGGGAGGCCAGGGAGTTTCGGTGAACCACATGAGGAAAACCCTTTCAAAATACAGAGGTGTGACACGAACTGTCTGCGGCCCGAATTGCTAATTAGACAACATCCAATTATAGGCATGAGTCGCCGTGATGTGTGCCCCATTTCATAAAATCAAAGAATCATTCGTGGTACAAAAAAAGATGACTTTCTCCATTTGAGAAAGTCACCCTCAAGGCTTGTGCGTTAACCTCATTATCTCGAAAAGATTCGAACTCAGTTGGCTGCCGCCTGCTCCATCTGAGTGCCCACCGAGATCCGTTTTCGAGCGATCTCATCCCCTTTGCTCATTACTACCAGATCATAATTACCTGGGGAAACGGACTCGCCGAAAGTGTAATTGAAGTCGACAACATTCTGGTCTCTCGAAACAAGTAACTTCACCCGGTCAACTAGATTGTCATGAGCATCATGGAGATTACACTCCAACCACATGTCTGCGTGAGGTGGGTTGAGATAACATTGGGCGATGAGGGAATCACCAATCTCATAATTGTATTGCTGATAGACCAATCGCGGTCCAAGTTTCATCGTTCCCACTTCAAACGAAAAGAGTTTATCTTTCTCAGTGATGGGGTCGTTGGCGGAACCCAGCATCATCTCCACGTAATCCCGATCGAGTTCTCGCAAAGGAAGTGGACCCGAGTCTGAACGGACCTGATACAGGTCTCGTTGATGTTCCGCGAAAACGCCGCCAGTGACAATTAACGTGGCAACGGCAGTGAAAAGCAATTGACTACGTACAGAGCTGACTGGTTTCGCTGGTGAAGGTATCAGCTCTTTTAAAGTGGATCCCCATGAACTAACCATTTTGCTCCACTCGCGGCTGCGAACTTTCTTCCGCCACCAGTAGGAAACTCTCTGAACATCTTCTTCCGTAATGAAGGCAAGGTAAGCGCAGAAACAGATTAGCGGGAAAATATACAAACCAAGAATCAGCGTAGTCATCGCATGAAAGCTCGTACCAATTCCAATCGCGATGATGCGTCCCCATCGGGTCCAGACAATTCCGATAAACAGGATCTCCCACAAGATGGCCAGGTAAGCCGAAAAGAGAACGAATCCCGGAAACAGAGTCAATAATTCGCCAACGGGGTTCGCATTGTTGATATTCGTATTCATCCAATGATGCATCTGGTCGCCATTAAAGTAACCCGCAGTGTGGAACTTAGTGACAGCTGCACCAAAATAGACCAGTGCTATCATCAGTTGAATAAGCCGTTGGGGCCAAAGCGGAAACCGGGGATAGTCATCAATAGATCGACAGACGCCATTCTGCTTCGCTTTTCGTTTTTCCAACCAACTGTCGACAGACCATACGGCCCCACAATTGGATAGCGACAGAATAAAGAACATATGGCTGGAAATAACTGAGTATTTCGTCATCGTGGACATCACATCAAACATACACAGGTAAGTATAGATGAGCCCGGTAATGATAAGCGACACTCGCGTTCGCCATCCGATCATGCAGCAGATCATGCCAAACAACATCAACGTATGCAGCGCAACGATGACTGAGCCTGGTAACAAAGGCAAGAAATCGTGATATCCAAAACCGATCGCCAGTGGAGCAGGGGCCCCATCGGACGAGTACAGTTCTCGGCTCCAGGTCCACCGAATGGCCATCGTCAGAAACAGTACGAAAGGTAATGCCATTCGTATTAACGCCAGCCCGAAAGGGACTTCTTCTTTATGGAAAAAGTCACGCAATTCCTGAACAATCGATTTCCGCTCTGTCTGAATCATCTTCATGATTGTCTTCCGTGACAGCAGTTTTATTAAAAGAGAAGAGAAAAGTTCGACCGCCCGTCAAGCCTCTAGAGTCGTTTCAGTTTCCAGCCGGGGTAAACAAGTTATCCGGCTCTTTCTGATCCTGAAAAACGGTTTTCTCTTCCTTCGGCCGAGAAGTGGAACGAGAAGCGGGCTTTCGTTTCGAAGCATTGTCGAACGTGTAATAAGGACTCGCCGACTGAGCTTCCCGTTGTAATCGCGGGTTATTCACAAAATCGTTTTGCGAACAACGCGACAACCAACAGGCGTTGGAGAGTGCGATTTGACTGTTCGAATCTAAAACCTGACGAATCGCAAAATAGCTACGTGGCTCTTTCGGTTCGTCGTACAAGCGACTCCAGATATAATCGGGCATGTTGTACTTCTTGGCCCAGTTCTCTTCAAAGACATAGATCCGGGCCATCGGTTCGTGCGACGTATGCGCCAGAACATTCTCAGAAATGTTCTTCAAGTTGAGTCCGTTGTAATCGTAGTGACGGCGACCGATATCGGAGTAAGGGGTGAATTCACCCCAAGGTCCGCTGGAAAGGTCGTAGTAGGTTCCACTTTCGCCTTCGCCGACCAGATGGATCCGGTTTTCGTAAGCAGACCAGCCACAAAACATATCCCAGACAACGAAATACATAGCCGGATGAGATGCATTCATGTATCCCATCACGTTACTGAATAATCCAAAGCCCATGGCCCCCAAATAGGAGACGATGACTAAATTCGCTAACCAGAGTTTCATCGTGCGACATCCCTGTCCTGGTTCTAAAGAGGATAATCACGACCTCGGTCGGGATTACCAGTGTCAGACGAATCCTTGTCCGACCCCATACGCCCGATACTAGATCGGGACGGATTGAATTGTCATAAAAAGGACATTTAGGTCAAGATCGATTCAAGATTTTTAACGATCTGTCCGGGGAGCATGATTCATTTACTTTCAACTTTGACACCATTTTCTAATTTGGTCACTGTTCAGTACCCAGAATAACCGACACTCCTTATACTGAACACCGGTTCTCAGACGTACGATTGGGTTCCTGTCTGCCAATTCCGATAAGCCCCGAACTCCTGCAGGATTACGGAGTATGCTCGCCGAGATTGAAATTTTAACCGGAATTGCCGGGGTCGGTAAAACGAACCGACTTCTGGCGGAGTACCAGACTGCGCTTCAGGTGGCGACGGAGGAAAAACGAATTCCCCGTCTTCTCTGGTTAACACCGACGCTTCGCTCTCGCGAGCTTGTTCGCCAGCAGCTTTTCGCGGACTCCAGGCTGAAGGGTTGTTTTGCGCCGAACATTCTCACGTTCGATCAATTCGCTGAATTGATCCTGCGTCATGGTTCCGAGCCGGTCCGCTTCCTGTCCGACACTGCCAAACGCCTGGTGGTCCGTTCGCTCATTGATCAACAGATGCAGGACAAGGAGCTGACTCACTTTCGGAAAATCGCCCATACCGAAGGATACCTGGAACTCGCCTGCCAGTTTATCTCAGAACTGAAACGGGACGAAATCTGGCCCGAACATTTTCTCGAAACTTGTCACCAGCATTTGGATAGTCGTCGTAAGGACTGTGAACTGGGCGATCTTTATCTTCGCTACCAGAACTTCCTCCACAATCCTTCAGGAACGAATATCAAACTGTACGATGCCGAAGGGCGTTTCTGGTCTGCCCGTGATGCACTGGAACGAGGTGAGTACGGTCCCTTTGCCGCACTCGACCTGATTATCGTCGACGGCTTCACCGACTTCACTTTTACGCAGTATGGAATTCTGGACCGTCTCGCGGACCGCGCGAAGCGAATGCTCATTTCGCTTCCACTTGAAGACCCACTCGCTCGCAAGGATCTCTTTGCGAAAACGATCGTGGGACGAACCAGCTTGAAGAAAGCTGCCACCCGTTCTTCGGTTCAGCACTTGCAACCGGACAAAGCGAATTCCAATTCGCCACCTGCAATTCAATTCATCGCCCGCAACCTTTTTCTCAATCCACGTAAGCTCACTCCATCAACCGAAGGAACCGGTATTGAACTGATAGCGGCCATTGGACCCACTTCCGAAGCCGAGTACATTGCCCGTGAAGCGAAGCAGCTACTCCTTCAAGGAGTCGATCCAGGGCAGATTGTTATCTGTTTTCGATCGTTGAAAGAGGATTCTAGTTTATTGATGGAGATCCTCTCAGCAGCGGGCGTTCCCTATTACAGTGACAGTTCCACCGCAGTGACTGAGCTTCCTTTAACAAAAGCACTCTTCAGTATTCTTCAACTGGAGCAGGAAGACTGGTCGTATGATCGTTTAATGAAATTGATCGATTCGAATTTCTTCCGCCCATCATGGAAAGGATACACCGCTACAAATGGTACCGACACCTCCAGCCCCGCCATAGCTATCAGTACGATCATCCGCCGATCTCTATTAGGCGAAGGTCGGTATAGCCTGTTACGTAAACTGAACTGGCTCGTCGAAAACGAAAAAGAGCGAGCAGAAGAACAACCTGAAGAGACTTCACGCGAGACCTTTCGCAATCAACTTGCGATCGCCGCAGCCGGATTGAATCGGCTTTCCGACGTGACTGCACCGTTACGAAAAAGAAAGGCTTTCTCTTTTGCCGAATGGATCGAACAGCTAGTCCTCATTGCACGTGAACTTGGTTTGCAGCCAGTTGCGAAAGCTAAAAGAACAACAGACGTCGAAGAGAAAGACTCTCTCCAGCAGCAACGTCAGCAGTGGGACTTTCTGGAGAAATCGTTGTTTGACGCGATTCGGTTCTGCCAGCAGTTCCAGATCGCTCAACAGAAAATCAGCCTCACTGAGTTCCAGTCGCAGTTGATTCACATTTTACAACGTATTCGTTTTCCGCAGCCTCAACGTGAATCTGGCGTTATCCGACTTCTGGAAGCCTCCCAGGTTCGCAACCTGGAAATTGATTATCTTTTCCTCGCCGGGATGACCGAAGGCAGCTTTCCCCAAGGCCGCAATGAAGACTGTATCTACAGCGAGGCGGAACGTCTGCAGTTCCATGAATGGGACATCCCCCTGGGGCACTCCGCGACTCAGACCCAGGAAGAAATGTTACTCTTCTACTCGATCATCACGCGAGCGAGAAAACGCCTGATACTCAGTTATCCCTCAGTAAACACTGGCGGAGAACCTCTTTTCCCGGCACCTTATTATCAATCGGTTCGAGAACTCTTTTCCGAGTCGGCCGTGCCCGTCCGCCATGTCGGCAGCCTCAATCCATTACCAGACCGGCAGACCATGTTTACCAGTACGGATCTGCGATTAGTCGCCACCGAGGCCGTTCGGCTCAAGCATCCGGAACTTTTCGCCACGTTGTTCACCAGTTCTGAAACCACGCCAGCAGCGCGCACCATTCTGGCAACAACCAACATGGCCCATGCCCGTTTTCATACACATGGATTTACCCCTTTTGAGGGATTACTCGACTCGACGTATAATCGAAACCTGCTCTCCGAGCACTTCGTGCCTGACTACCAATTCAGTACTCGACAACTGGAGAACTACGCCGAATGTCCCTTTCGGTTCATGTACGCCGAGCTATTCCGATTGCAGTCACTCGACCCGCCCGAGATTAAAACAGACTACAAACGCCGCGGAATCATTACTCACGATATTCTTGCCGCTCTACATCGACAGTATCAGGAAGAAGAGCCGCATTCCTCTCACACGCTGAGTGACGAAGCGGTCTGGGTTCAGGATTTATTCCAGACATTAACGACCGAAAAACTGATTAACTTACCAAGTGCTTCGGAACTGGAGCAGGTCCTGATGGAAGTAGAGCAAGAGCTCTTTCAGCAGTGGGGAGAAGCTTTCGGTCAACATTGGACAAACTACGCCGGTGATTTCTTAGAGACCTGGGACGAACGTCCGGTACCCAGATTTGTCGAGCTTCCTTTCGGTGAAGTCCCTACGGAGAAGGGTGATTTCGAGATTTTGTACGAGAGTGTTCCATTCGGGAACGATTCAGGCGAGGCCCCGCCCGTTCGCATCCGGGGTAGAATCGACCGCATTGATGTTGGTCAATACGAGGGCAAACTGCATTTCAACGTTATCGATTTCAAAACAGGAAGCGTCAAGAAAGTCAACTTCCGAGATATCCTCTCGGGGCGCAAGTTGCAATTGGCGATCTACACACTCGCCGTTCAGCGGCTCGGTTTGATCAGTCCCGACGCCGTTCCCTTTGACTTGGGCTACTGGCTGCTGAATGAAGATGGTTATAATCGAGGTATTACCAATCACCCGCAGCGATTCCCGAAAATTCTTGGACAACAAATCGTGGATCGCCTGAGTGCCATCCTCGATGAATTGCTCCCCAAGCTGGCCTCCGAGATCCGGGCAGGAGAGTTCCCCGTCTTCAACGAAGATGTGAATTGCGGCCAACGATGTGAATTCCGCACCATCTGCCGAGTCGGCCAGATTCGTTCCCTTCCTGATTCACTTGATAAACAGTTTCAGACGGGAATTGAAGAACCAACGAAAGATGAGCAAGCCGAACAGGAGGGTGCCGAATGAGCCCGAGATTTACTGATCAACAGGCGAAGGCGATCAACACTCGCGATGTCTCCATTGCGCTCGCGGCAGGTGCCGGCTGCGGGAAAACATTTGTACTGACTCATCGATTTTTGAGTTACCTTGATCCAACGGGAGAACCTGATCCGCTCTCTCGCATCGTCGCCATTACGTTCACTGAACGGGCTGCCCGCGAAATGCGGCATCGTATCCGCGAAGCTTGTCGAGAAGCACTGCAGCAATGTGACGAACAGCACGTCGACTACTGGCTCCGTATTCTCCGTGGACTGGAAACCGCGCGAATCACTACGATCCACTCGTTCTGTTCTGGCTTCCTCCGAAGACATGCAGTAGATGCAGGACTCGATCCTCAGTTTGGCTTGATCGAACCGGCATTTGCAGAGCCTCTGCTGGTTCGCCAGATTAATGAAACATTGCATCAGAAACTGGAAGAACGAGACGAAGACGCGCTCGCTCTTATCCGTGAATACGGTCTCGAACGGACGAGCCAGCACATCCAGCAGATGGTCTACCAACGGTTTCAAATAGAAACCCATCAATTCGAATTGCAAGATGTCCCACAAGCGGCAGAGAGTTGGATCCAATATTACAAAGAAATTTTCCAACCAGCGTTAATCAAGGAGCTAATGGAATCAAACGCACTGAAACGCGTTCATGAAGTGCTCTCGAATAATGTTTGCGGCGCACCCAAAATGGAAGAACGACGCAAAATAATCGTCTCGATCCTCGATCAATTCACAGAATGGCCGAACCCGCTTGCGCCGTTGCAAGAAATACGAGAGAACCTCAACCTGAAGGGAGCTCGCGCCAACCATTGGGAAGAGGATTCGACTCAGGAGGAATTGAAGCTTCTTTTTAAATCGGTCAAGGACGACATCGATAAGATTCTTGAGTTTGATAGTATACTCGAAGACGATATTGAACCAATTATCGAACTGGGGCAGCAACTCTTCCGCCTTGGGCAACATGCCAGTTGGGCATACGCAGAATACAAACGGGAACAGGGGTTGCTCGACTTCGATGATCTATTATTGCTTACCCGGAATTTACTTCGGGACTTGAAATCGCTGCGAATACGAGCGGCGGACGGCATCGAGTACCTAATGGTCGATGAATTCCAGGATACCGACCCCGTTCAAACAGATGTTGTCCGCTTTTTATGCGAACAGCAGCTACTTACGGGTAAGCTCTTTCTGGTAGGCGATGTTAAACAATCTATCTACCGTTTTCGTCGGGCCGATCCTCAAGTCTTTCTCTCTCTTCGTCAGGAAGTACCAGAAAAAGGCCGCCTGCCGCTGAGCACGAATTTTCGAAGCCAACCAGAGATCCTTAGGTTCGTCAATGTTCTCTTCTTTGACGAAGTCGAAGAAAACTACGAAGCGCTTCAACCTTTCTCGCCAATCCAGCTGACCCCAACTCCCACCATCGAATTTCTATGGGCTGATGAAAACAGTTGGGAGAAGAAAGCAAATGCCTCCGTCCGTCGACGGATTGAGGCGGAGACCATTGCCCATCGTATTCAGCAGATGCTTCAGGATGAAACACCCCGCATCCGGACACGCGACCCTGAGACCAACGAGTCCATCCTCAGGCGTACTGAACCCGGTGATATCGTCATACTCTTCCGTGCCATGTCAAACGTCGGTTTGTATGAAGAGGCGTTACGAAACCTCGATCTCGATTACTACCTCGTCGGTGGCCGGGCCTTTTACGCTCAACAGGAAGTCTTCGACTTTATCAACATCTGCCAGGTACTCGATGATCCTACGGATGAAATCTCGCTCGCGGGAGTATTGAGGTCTCCTTTTTTCGGACTGGATGACGACACGATTTTTTCCCTCAAATATCAACCGAAAAGTTCTGGCGAAGAACATTCACTTCTGCAAGCGATTACGACAGAGCCCCCCGCACACCTCCCTCCCGAACAACAGCAGCAGATCCGGCAAGCGGCACGAGTTCTGACAGAGTTGCGATCTCAAAAAGATCAATGGACTCTCGTCAAACTGTTCCGCTATCTGCTGGAGGAGACCGGTTACGATGCTTCTCTGCTGCATGAGTTTATGGGTGCCAGGAAAGTCGCCAACCTACGCAAGCTGATCGACATGGCTCGTCAGTTCGACCGCAGCGGTTTATACACACTCTCCGATTTTGTCGTTCGATTAAAAACCAGCCTGCGTGAAGAAAGCAAAGAGGAACTCGCCACCACTCATCCGGAAACAAGTGACGTCGTGCGGCTGATGACAGTTCATCAGTCGAAAGGCCTTGAATTCCCCGTAGTGATCGTCTCCGATTGTGCCTGGGAACCAAGTCCCCAACATTCAGCTGTCGCTTTTCATCCGCATCTCGGTCCGCTCGTGTCGCCTCCAACCAAACAGGGCGAATCAAAAAAGAGCCTAGGTCAGCAAATCAATCATCAGGAAGAGAAATGGGCCGACAAAGAAGAATACAAACGGCTCTTCTATGTCGCCACGACACGCGCCGCGGATATCCTGATGTTGTCTGCAGCCTTTGAGTCCGGTAAAAGTCTCTCGTCTCCCTGGATGCAACTGCTCGAACGGAAGTTCGATCTTCAGACAGGTTTATTAAAAGGTGACCCACTATTAGGTCAAATTGCCAAACCGGGGCTGAACCGGGACGAAATTCCCCACGTTAAAGTCTGGCGAGAAAAACCAGAGATTCGACGAGATCAGTCAACCCAAACCACGCGACGTATTCCTCTTTCGGAGTTTGAGAAACTCGTCGCAGACGCGGAACCGATATCGTTGCCGGAGTTATTAACTCCCATTGATCCTAGTCTCGGTGGACAGCAGGTCTTTAGTGTTTCACTCATTGAACAGGTTGTAGAGCAACTGTTTCAACACGAGACAGAACTACCAAAACCGGATCGATCCGAAACATCACTCTCTTCGATCAAGACCGTTCCTACGACAACCGTCGACCAGGCAACAACACTCGGTGACATTGTCCATGCCGTCACCGAACGGTTGCAACTGGACCAGGACATCGATTTGACTCAGGAAATCAATCGAGCCTGCGAGCAACTTCATGTTCCCGTCAAAGAAGAAGTCCGCCAACGAGCGAAGACCTGCCTAAATGCCTTTGTCTCTTCGAATCTAATGGAAGAATGGCGAACAGCACGTGAGATTCATCGTGAACTCGATTTCCTGCTTAAGTGGCCACCCGGAAAGACGGGAGAAACTACGAAAAAAGGGGAAGAGCCGATTCTCATCAGCGGACAGATCGATTGTCTGTTCCAGACAGAAAATGGTGGCTGGCGAATGTGGGATTACAAAACAGGCATTCGATCAGACAAAGCCTACCTGTTACATCACTACCGATTGCAATTGACGCTGTACGCCGCCGCTGTCGAGCAACTACTCGGAACGGTTCCCGAACGAATGGAACTAATCCATCTCGGGCAACAGATGACGCCCATCGAATATATGTTGTACCCGGAAACGGTGACCGATCTTTATCAGCAGGTCTCCCAGGCGATCGACTATCTTCGCTCAGGGCAGCCTCTGCCGACCGGTTGAGAACAGTCGGGCCAAGTTCACCGGTTTACTTTTCCAGAGCGGTAACTTGTTTCACTGGATAGAAGGCCATCGACGTCTGCAAGGCATGTTCGCAGAAACAACCGGAACCCGTTTCCGGAGCGAGCAGCACACCCCCCGACGGAATCAGACTCAACCAGCAACCACTGCGAACCCCCATGAACTGGGTCCGTTCCTGGGTTTCCAGATCGTACATCCCGTGGTACTCAAAACGGCGGAACAGCATGTTGTTGGAACCGGTCATCACACCACATCCATGCCAATCAAAATCGTCCGTCTCCAACACGTTGCCCGTGCGTAGTTCCACCGTCTGCTTGTTGTGATAGAGTTTGTCTCCAATCAGCACCGGGTGGGCAAGATGACCACTGTGATGTTTTTTCTTAGCTTCTTCAGAGTGTTGCCACAACTCGTATCCATTTCGAGCATCGAAGGCATAGGTGTGGAAACTCTTGTTTTGATCAGTTCCCGTTACCAGCAATGTATCGTTCGTATGACTGAGATAAGTCATGAATTCACATTTACTGAAGTCGTAACTTTTCTCCCATTTGATTTCACCCGTCTCTAAATCGAGTGCGACGAGGTACTGGTGTTGTTGAACCTGATCCAGTAACCGACTTACTTGTTCATCAATTGCAGCCGGATTACGGCTTTCGACAAAATAGACGTTCTCTCCATCGATCGTGATCGTGGAGTTCATGATTTTACCATCCTCATAAGTCCACCGTTTCTCTCCGGTCGTGGCATCGCGAGCAGTGAAGTTATCGCTGGTGACGCGAGAGACCGAGGCGGCTTCGTAGTCTTCAAACCACTCGCCATTATCACCCATGTATTGTGCACCGCGGCTAGTGGCCGTACCGAGTAAGAGATTATTCACCACACCCAGGTAACCCCAGTTGTAGGCAACATCCCCTTCCTTCCGCTCCACCTGATACGTCGCAGTCAATTCGCCCGTTTGTCCGTCGAACATGAAACAGTCGGAATCAACGGCGAGATACAGGTAATCATCCGTCGCCACCATGTTTGAACCATCACGGGGCATGTTTGCACGCCGCATCGTAGGAATCTGTTTCGTCCAGAGAATCGTCCCGTTATAAGCATCCATTCCAAACAGAGTCCGGTCGCCTTGAACGTACATTCTGCCGTTTGCAGAAACGGGGGCGGGGTTTCGTCCCCCCCGGTCAGGCATTGGACGCGATCCCGGACGTCCCCACCACAGAACAGACATCTTACCACCAATTACACCATCTTTACTGCAGGACGAATTATCCGGGTGCCCATACATGTGGGTCCATTCGCCACTCTCCGGCAATTTGCCTCGGGTATAGGAAGCGAGCAAAACGTCCGATTCCGCCGTTGCAACCTGTCCCTGCTCAGCAGGAAGATTTCCCAACCATTCATTGAACTTGGTTAGTTGCGAGGCACGCTCCTCGTCTGACTCTCCCGATTGCAACTGTCCCAGACAGACTGCACCTCCGGCAGGTCGCAAGATTCGGAAGATTTCACTCGACCATTCCGGTAAAGAGACTGATTCAAACGCTGATTCCGAGATCACCAGATTGGCAAACCAAGGTCCGAATGGAAGTTGTTCCTGTTCCTGATGATGAACCGTTACGCGTGCACCGTAGACGCCAGCGTCATCGAACATACGTCGAATCGCCTGGACCTTGTCCATGTCTTGTTCGACGACAACGACATGTAAATCAGATTGATTGATCAACTCAGCGATTAACCGACCCGTTCCGGCGCCGAGTACAACAGCATATCCCTTATGTGTCTGGATCGTCTTCAGCATCTCCGCAGCTGCGTTTTGATAGACAGGGGTAAGTTCATCCGTTTCGAACAAATCGACCTTCGGAGAAGCTGCAGGGAGATAATCGAGTGTGGGATCAAATTTGAATAATTCCGAAACAAACTTTTGACCCTCATTGGTTTTCCCAATGATCTGGAACTGATATTTGGTCGTCATGTCCAAATCCGCCAACGTCGTCTGATGCTTAGTCCCCGCGCTGGTGGTTGGTACCTTTTTCAAAGATCCCCCTTCGGGCATCATTTCTAGATAAGAATCAGCAGGTAGACGTGTTTGCCAACTGACGAGAGCGTCCCCCGGAGCAGTCATTTGTACGAAGGGACCCGTCAATACTTTCTGCGCGACTTCTTCAGGTTCGTTGCCGCTTGCGAGGACAGCCATCCCTGCCAGCAACAGCATCGCTGTCAGAAGCGTGAATATTGTTCGCAGTAACCGTAGCGATTGGAGGGTTTCCGTCCGTGTAATCGCCCGACTCTGGTTTTCAATATTGTTGGTCGTATTGCTATTCATGTGAGTCATTCGGTTTTTCCGACGCATAGGAAAATCTCAGAATCAAAAGGCTTAGTTGGTTTATGTCTCGACGAAGGTAGAGCCACGCTCAATTTCGAAATCAAACTATTTTGAAGCAGCAACTTCTTCATCTTCGGAGCCAAACGAGTGGACATTGCCCCGGTCTGTACTGACGACGAGTCGTCCATTTGCCACTGCCAGCCCATAAGCGGCCCCCTCGACAGGGAGGATCAGGCGAAGTCGACCTTTTGAAAGATCATAGACTCCTACTTCATTCAATCCTCCGGCGTAAATCTGATTACCGGATTGAATGAGAGTGAAAGGATGGTCACAGTCGGTTTCCCAGACAACACACTCTTTGAGAATCTCGGAGAGTTTGTCAATTCCCTGGCTGAGCTGATCGATCTCCGTTTGAAGTTTTGCTTTCGCTTCGTCCTCTTTCAGTTTTTTGAGGTCTTTACCCAACTGTTTTTTCCGCTGAAGCAATTTTGCTCGTTTAGAAAAGGTATCGACGTACTTCTGATGTTCAATCGCCACCAGTTTTTTGTCTTGATGCACCAGGGTCAATTCACCCGTAACGAGAAT
Source organism: Polystyrenella longa (assembly GCF_007750395.1). Classification (GTDB taxonomy): domain Bacteria; phylum Planctomycetota; class Planctomycetia; order Planctomycetales; family Planctomycetaceae; genus Polystyrenella; species Polystyrenella longa. The sequence goes on from NZ_CP036281.1 coordinate 4,428,052, forward strand.
ATGATTCCCCTCGAAACTGGCAAGTTGAGTTTCTTGGCCTTCACTGTGAATGGAGACTGTCCCCGTGATACCCGGTCCGTAAATCAACTGATCGTTATTAAGAATTGCATACGAACCCGTCGAATCGCCATCGGCCTGATACATTCTTTTGCCCGTGGAACGTTCAAAGACGAGTGGACGATGCCGTCCCGTAGTAACATACAGTCGATCACCCGAGGCCAGCATGTACCCTTGCGCGGGAAAGTCGGTCATCGCCTCGCGGTAGACTTCTTCCCCACTGTCAGTATTCAAAGCAAACAGGTATACATTCTCGGACGGAAAGACACCGCCGCAGAAATAGGCAATGTCATCCATTACCACGACACCAGTTCGAATTGCCCATAGAGAAGTTAAACGTCCATTGGACGGAACTCTTCGGTCTTCGGTACCTGTCTGTTTTTTCCAGATTAGTTTGCCATCGGCACTATTCAAGCAGTAGACGAAACCATCGTCAGCGCCCACATAAACTTTATTATCGACGACCGTGGGAGCCAGTCGGACGGGGCCTTCCATATAAAAACGCCAGAGTTCCTCACCCGTTTTTGAATTGAGCGCGTAGACTTTGTCCTCTACGGACGAACCAAAGAAGACGGTGTCGCCAACAATCGCAACATGAAAAGCTTTATCGTATTCCTGTCGATTCTTGAGACCAAAGACCCGGTGCCATCCATCCCACTTTGCAGGTTCATCCCACGCCGGCTGCGGACGGTAACGAGATTTCCAAGCCCACTTTTCTTCCAGATATCCCTTCAGCGATTCAGAAGTAACGCCAGACCGGGAATAGTCATGATAGTACGTTGGCCAGTCTTCCCCGGAAGAAACCGTACAAAACGCCAGCCCTGTAAACAGGCCACCAACAAGGAAGAGGGATCGTGTGAAATTCATGTCAACTCAGCTCAAAGAAATTGGTCGGAGAGGATTGGTTTGGAATGAATCAATTAAGGGCAGGAGGGAAGAAGCTGGTGGGAAAATCTTCGGAAGGTATCAAGCAGGATGGAATCCATTTTGTTGAATTTAGTCTTGCTCAGCAGTCAAGTGTAGCATCTGAACGCCCCCGTGCACCAGTTTGTTCTTGGCGACACCTCGAAAGCAGATCAAACCTTAATAAAACAGGTATTTAACGAAGTGAGTGAATGAGCGATCAGACACTGAACGAAACTGAGCTGATTGTTCAAATGGAACTGATTTTGCCATTTTTCAATACGAGTGTCCGGTTGGCGAACTCAAGGATATCTCTTCCATGTGATACTGCCAGCACAGTCCCTCCCTGACGGCGATACTCATCGAGCAGCCCCAGAACTTCCGCGGCGTTTTCCGGGTCCAGATTGCCAGTAGGTTCGTCCGCAAGAATGACGGAGGGTTGATGGATCATCGCTCGCGCCAGCGCCGTTCGCTGTTGTTCTCCCGCACTCAGCATCGCGGGAAAACTTTCCGCCCGGGAACTCAGCCCCAGACGTTTCATCAACTTTTCAATGGCGTCCAGATCTTTATTCAGTTGTCCCATGCGGATATTATCGCGCACATTCAAGTAGGGAACGAGATGGAACATCTGAAAGACGAAGCCAACTTTTTTCGAACGGAACTGATTCAACTGAGCAGGAGAAGTGCTCGTCACTTCGACATCGGCGACGTGAACAGTCCCCGAAGTCGGCTGCATTAATCCACCCGCAATCAACAGTAACGTCGATTTGCCCGCACCGCTGGCTCCTTGAATCACCGCGAAATCACCCGGTTCAACCTTAAAGGTAATATCGACGAGAGGCTCTATCAGTTCACGTCCCGTCTGGAACTGCTGTTGGACCTTTTTGAATTCAATCATGTTGGAAATCTCAATTCGGGGAGGCATTCGAATCCAGGTTCAGTTTCGTCTGGTCCAGTTTAGTCCTGTCGCAACGTTCTGGCCGGATCGCGAGTTATCGCAAACACGGTCGGAATCAGACTACAGACCGCTGTAAACAGAGGGGCAACCGTCAGCGAACGTCTCAACAATTGGGAATCGGCTTTGAGGCTTTTGGAAGTCAGTTGGAACATCTCAGGACCGTAAGCAAGGCTAAGCCAGGTCGCAGCGTAATAACCGATCAAAGCTCCCACAATTCCAAGCAGGATTGCCTTACCGACAAACAATATTCCAATCGAACCGGAATCATATCCGAGAGCTCGCAGCAACCCGATTTCCGACACGCGTTGTCGAGCATTAATCATTCCTAAAGCAACCAGCCAGGCACCGCAGGTAAGCAATACAATCGGTGAAACGAACCGAATCGTGTTGGCCATCAACTGCCGTTGCCGTGCCCGGGTTTCTGCCATCTCCGAAAGCATAATGACTTTGGCTTCGGGCAGGATTGTTTCGAGTTCTGTTCGCAGAATTCCTAATGGGTTCTCATCAGGAGTCAAACAAAGACAGTCAATCGCTTTGACTTCATTAATTTGTTCAGGAAGTTCCAAGGCCCTCTGCACATCAGCCAGATTTCCCACGATGCGTAAGTCGTCCGCGGTCCCCATCTCGGGTGTCACACGCGCAATCGTGAAGGTTTCTTTTCGGACTGGAAGCTTGTCGTCTCGTTTAAGATTCAGTTGATTTGCAATTTCATGACCCACATGCACCGTACCGGGTTCAATCTGTGGAGTCATGTCTGGTTTTTTCATTCCGGGCGGATACATTTCTTCCGACAGACCTGTGACGATGGCGGATACGGTCTCGTCACCGCTGACAAGTTCCACACGTTGATGCAATGTCGCGACGAGATGATTGTAGGAAACACTCCCCTGGGCCACGAGGCGTTTCAACACATTCTCGGGCATTGTCCGATCTGTATACCCGGTGAGATAAAACTGTGTCATATCGGCATCACGGGGAATGATTCTCAGGTTGAACCCCAAGTCCCGAGTGATCCGTTTGGTCTCTCGTTCGGCCGCCGATTGAATCATAGCGACCACCACAAAAATTCCCACGGTTAAGGCGACTGCCATCACCGACCAGAATGCATTTCCGCGATGGTAACGCAGTTCCTTGAATATGAGTTGAATCGGTTTCATTCGATCAAGCTATCGTTGGTTGCCAAGGGGGTGGGATATATCAGAATGGCGGGTGAGGTCTCTTTATTCTAGGGAATAGAGTGTTCAGTGAGAAGTGCCCCCTCTGGCGGATTAGCAAACGAAAAAAACGCGTCCTGCGCTTTGCAGGACGCGTTTTTCATATCTTAATAAACCTGAACAGTTCTCAATTACTTGATTTACTCACTCGAAAGAGTGACCGTCTGTTCTTCCCCTTTATCGATAGTGACGTTGGGGAACGGTGTAATGAGTCTGAGTTGCCGAGGGATCCTCGGGAGGCTTAATCGGTGCTGGTGTTGGGGTTGGTTGCCGTTTCATTTGCGGAGCCGAACTCGGTGCTGAGTACTCATGCGAATAGACGGGGCCCGATTCGTAGATGGGATACCCAGCCGATGAAGGATAACCACAGCCACATGTTTCCGGAATAGCACAACCACAAGTGGGTGGGTATGCACAGGTTTCCGGTAGTGAACAGGTCACTTCTGGAATTCCACATCCACAAGTCTCTGGCATTTCACAACCATAGCTCATGGGGGCTTCACAGCTGCATCCCATATCGGGCATGCCACAGGCAGGCATTCCGCATTCAGGTACCACCATCTCTGAACAACTGCCGCACCCAGGTTTGTCCTTCTTGCACCAGAAGCCAACTTTCTTACATTGCTGCTCAGTGATCCCGGTGCAGGGATTGTATTTATAAGAACAGTGATAACATCCCGTCATCATTGTGACGAGCATCAAACCGGCGCAAAGCATCCCTGCTGATTTCATGGTGCCCCCCCAAACTGGACCGGGTTAAGATTGAACTCTGTCGGGAGAAACCCCGCAGGTGCCAACCTCATTGCCCACTTCTATTCTGGAATCAACAGAACGGAAGTTGTGTTTCATTACCTACTTGATTGATTTAACTGTTTCAACTTTGCTCTTCCTGATAAACTGCGACTGGCAGTCTCGGCGGTAGAGCATAGTCATTCGCCAGTATCGTATCGTCGTAATGAAGAGGGGGACTTTACCGTTTTTCAGGCTTTGATCGATTAAACGGGTCCACTCGATTGGAACGGTAAAAACAGTTCGCACCCGAACCAATTCGCTTTGATCGAAAGATCACTTTACGGTTTCCAAAACCGGGTCACCAATCGTTTTCATTCGCTCTAAAATCTGCTGGTGTAAATCCTCTTTGATTGCCACTACCTCGGGATCGGTTGATGCAATCAGGTTCTTTGTCTCCTGAGGATCCTCAGCGATGTAATAGAGTTCATCCCGCTCCGGATTGAGGAAGTCTCTGATCAGTTTCCACTCTGATGTTCGATACATCCGCATATGTGTACTCGACTGATGATGCGTACTGTACTCGGCATACAAATCATCTTCCCAATCCGACATCTTCTCACCTTTCAGTAGGGGAGCAAAACTGCGCCCGTATTGGGTGGCGACTTCAGGAACTTCGACATCAGCCAGATCAAGAAGTGACGCAAACCAGTCTAAATTGGTTACGGTTTGATCGATCTTCGTTCCGGGTTTGATCATTGCGGGATATCGAATCGCTAACGGAACACGAAGGGAATGATCGTACATATTGGGCCGTTGTCGCTGCGGAATATTTTCTGTCGCGGGCGGGAACTCGGTCAGTATCCAATGGCCGTTCCCTTTGTGCCAGATTCCGTTGTGCCCCATGTTATAACCATGATCGCTGCTGTAGATCACAATCGTATTCTCCGACAGATTCAACTGGTCAAGTTCTTCCAGTAAGCGACCAATATTGCGATCGACACTTGTCACAGAAGCGAGGTATTCTTTCGTCTTCCGCTTTACGAGTTTCACATCGAGGTTGGGATAATCAGGGTTCGGGATCTTGGGGTCAATTGATTCATATGGAGCCCAGTCGGAATCGGCGACTGGTAACCACGGGGCGTGCGGTGCTCGGTAATGCAGGGACAACAGAAACGGCTTGGCGCTTTCCTTCTGAATGAAGTCGATAGCATCATCAGTCAGAATATCAGGTAGTAGTCCCGTAATTTTTTGTACTTTACCGTTAATTTCCAACGTTGGATCTTGGGGCCTGTTTCCCCCCGCACGAAACCCCATGAAGTAATCGTACCCGAATTGAATTGGATGAAATCGGTCTTCGGTTCCCAAGTGCCATTTGCCGATGAGTCCTGTTCGATACCCAGCCTTCTTCAGAGAACGCGGCCAGACCGGGTTAGCAGGATCGAGCCCCATCGTTTGTTCGACTCGCGGGTTTATCCAATCTGTAATCTGCAATTGAGAACCATATCTTCCGGTCATCATCTCAGCACGAGATGGACTGCAGACAGGGGTCACCGTGAACGCGTTCGTAAATGTCGCCCCTTCGCGGTAGATACGATCCATGTTCGGAGTTTTGGCATGGGGATCACCCGCGGCGCCGACTGCCCAGGCAGCATGGTCGTCAGAGAAGATAAACAAGATATTCGGCTGCTCTGCTGCGTCTCCCGTTGAATTAAATAGAGCCGCTGCTGCAAAGACGAAGAACGTCCACTTTATGAATTCTAGCCGCATGATTGGTCGTCCTGTTTGATAAGATTTTATCCAAGAAATCAGTGTCTCCGTGTTATCGGGATCGATCGTCCCATTATTCCTGAGACTGGAAACGAAAAACAAGGCTGCCTTCTAAATGAAGACAGCCTTGTTTGTAATTCAGCATAAAGCAAATCCGACGAGACTATTTCTCCAGCGGGATTTCTACTTTAGACAGGTAGATGCTCGTTTTCTTGTCATGGGAAGAATAGTAGCTGACCCACAGCATGCCATCTTTCCAGACAAGACCGGCGTAACTGGTATCACCGCCCGAAGGAAGTTTCTGGAATTCAGTGACCTTGGCTGTCTCAGGATCGATCCAACAGAGAGACGTTCTCACAGGGGCATCGTAGAGCCGAACTGCCGCCACAATGCGACCATCCGGCAACTGCAGCATGTGAGGACCACCCAACCGGACACCCGTATCTTTGAAGTCCCATTCGGTGTAAGGGGGTCGTGAAGTTCCCCAGAGGCCCGTGTTGTGAGGACTGCTGTCTCGTCGTAACAGACAGTAGGCAGTGTCATCTTCGGTGAAGATAATTGAACTCTCGTTGGTGTAACCTTCATCATTGAAGGGCTTCACTAACGGTGTGAATTCTGTTCCGTTTTTAGAAGAATATAGAATGGTTCCTCGTTTATCACCCGTGTGATATCCCACGCCATATGCCGTTCCATCGTGCCAGGTGACTCGCCAGAGCCAGTTGTTTTTATCTCCGATGAAAACCGGCTCGGACCATTTGCGTCCATCTTCAGAAAACCAGACGTACGATTCATGCTTGGTCGCCGTCAGTTCCTCGCCCGCTTCTTTTTGTTTCGCGTAAGCCGACATATAGCCTGCACCACACAGCATCAGGCGTCCATCCGGGTGCACAGTAATCTTCGCATCTCGCAGGTCAGCATCGTCAGAAGTGATTAACGCCGCTGATTCCCAGGTCTCTCCATCTTTGGAAACGAGCACTCGCAGTGCACCATCGGGCGAGATATGTCCCATTCCTTCACGGAAGACACAAAACCATTCCCCATTATGAAAAACGAGGTCGGTGAAGGCATTGTGCGGAGCCTTATCCCAGATTTTCTGAGTGCTGACGATTTTGATCTCGTCGTCGGCATGCACAGACGATGCTGTCAGTCCCTGTAAAGACAACAAAGTTGCCAGACAGAGAATTGCTGATGTAAGTCGCAGTTGTTTCATAAGTCCCTCGGTTTGAACACACAAACTTAGATCATTATTTGATCCACTGTTTTCACTATTAAGACACAAGACTAAAGCATAATCGACCCTAAAAGGGTAACACAACTTAAACCCGGGAGGACAACCCTTTTTTTGTGGATTGCCCAATGGCACCCGCAGTAGCCCCATCAGTCTGTCCTTCAGATACGAACTGCCGTCAGACCAGAAAAACCGGGTTCCTTTTCGTCGTCGTTTAAATATGCGAGAATCGAGCTGATTGGTGAACCGTATTTGGACGTGGTTCCGAAATCAAAACACGTTCTTCCCGTTCCGCAACAGAAAGCAATTATTTCCATGCGACCGAATCGCCTCCGCGAATTACTTGACGCCGATAAACCCACACTGGGCACGCACGCTCACCTTTCCTGGCCCACGGTGATTGAATTGATTGGTCACTCCAAGCAATTTGACTACGTTGAGTTTGTGGGGGAATATGCCCCTTACGATCTCTATGCTCTGGAAAATATCGGTCGCGCGATTGATCTGTTCGATAATTTCTCCGGAATGATGAAAGTCGAACAGGAACCACGACTGCAATTGGCGATTCGCTCGATCGGTTCCGGGATCCAGAACTTGCTCTTCGCTGATATTCGAACGGTGGAAGATGCCGAATTCTGCGTGAAAGCGACACGGGCAGAATGTCCCGGTTCCGATGGCCTGCATGGTGTCGGCATGCGGCGTGATGTCGGATTCGTACTCGAAGCGGGAACACCCGCATTCGTCAAAGCGCTCGACGACGCTGTTGTCGCCGTGATGATGGAAAAGGTTCCAGCCATCGACAACATGGAAGCCATCGTCAACGTCAAAGGGGTCGACATGGTTCAATTCGGTCCAGCAGACTATTCCATGAACCTGGGGCTGACTGGCCAGTTTAAGCATCCCAAAGTGGTCGAAGCAGAAGAGCGTCTGATCAAAGTCTCCCTCGAAGCCGGAGTTGCCCCTCGTGCGGAAATCGGTTCACCCGATCAAGCCAAGCGGTACCTTGATCTCGGAGTGAAACATTTCTGTATGGGAACCGATGTCAGCGTTCTTTACGACTGGTTCTGCCAGAAAGGGGACGGACTCCGTAAAGTGATCGACGGAACAGCCGAAGGAGCTAGCGGAAGCAGCGTTGGCCGCGAAGAGGCGGGTTATAAAGGCTAAAACCGCTGGAAAAACAGCGTGAGACACATCAACCGAAGCACTATTCTGCCCAGTCAACCTGCAAGACCTATCCAACCACTTTGGATTAGAGGCCTATTTCTTGAAAGTAATTTTCAAAAACCTGTTGACTTAAAAATGCGAAACCACTATTTTTCGCCGCGTTGATCAACCAGCCCATTTTTGGACATTTAAGTTGATCTAACACTATAGCAGAATTCAAGTTGTATTTTTCATCTCCTGGAGCAAGGATGTTCAAATGGGAGATGTTGAGCACGTGTTTCATTAGAAACTGTGCAGGCCTGAGCCGCGAGCAAGGATGCAGACCGGTTTCAGAATGCCTGGCTTGAAGGAACGCGAATTTATTAGATTACAATCGCCCCCGGGAGCGGATCGGCCACCTTAGCCCCCCTAGGTTAACCGTCCCTTCCGGGTTTTTTTGCGCGTCGATTTATGCAACATTTTGCAACACCCGCACGAAAAGCTGTACCAAAACAGCACATCCGTGCAATTTTGCAACACTTCTCGGAATTTGAGCATTTTCGCCAAATCGACGAGTATAAGCGATTAGAAGCTGCTATTAGAGCGGTTTCCAAAAAAACGAAAGAATTCCAGCTCTTCGGCACAGTTACTGCATATTAATTGATCGCCTTCGGGGGTTAGCGTTGGCCCGCACTTACCTCCACTTGGCACATATAGAGCGTTACAGGTTCATTCCTGTGACGCTCTTTTTTTTTAACCACTTAATATTTCATTAATTAAAGAATGCTGAGACTTCGAAATCTGGCATCACTCCTGACCGATCTCATCCAACCGGGACTTTGAATCGGCAGTAAGATTCAGCTCTCTCGCCGCAAACGCCTGGTCGAGATGACGCCGTTCCCGTGCTCCGACCAGCATCGAAGTGACCCCTTCGTTTTGAATGACCCAACGTAGTGCAAGTTGTAGCATGGGGATGCCGGTTTCCTCTGCAAGTTTTCGCAGATCGTCGATCACACTATACCCACGTTCGGAAAAGTAAATCGGTTGATGCCCCGGAATGACGTCGAATCGAGAGCCCGTGGGCACTTCTCCATCGCGGCTATACTTGCCTGTCAGGAAGCCCGCCCCCAGCGGACTGTAACTGAGGACGCCCACCTTCTGGTCCTGACAGAGTGGCAACACGTCGCTCTCGATTTCCCTTTGAACCAGATTATAAGGGGGCTGAATCGATTCAATTCGGGGTCCCCCTGTGGAAGCGGACCAGAGCAAACCCTTGGCCAACTGCCAGGCTTGGAAATTGCTGCACCCAATGAACCGCACCTTTCCCGCCTGAACGAGCTCCTCCAAGGCTCCGAGAGTCTCCTCCAATGGTGTCGTATTGTCCCAGCTATGTAACTGGTATAAGTCGATACAGTCCGTCTGTAATCGCTCCAGACTCTCCTCTGCTGAACGGAGGACATAATCCCGGGTCAGCTCTCCATTGACCTTCGTGGCCAGCACAACCTGATCTCGGCAGCCACGATCCTTCATCCAACCTCCGACAACCTGTTCCGAAGCGCCTGCAGCGTAAGCGGCAGCGGTATCGAGAAGGTTGATTCCTTTTTCCAGTGCATAATCCAGGATCTCAAAGGAACTTGCCTGATCAATTTCGCGACCGAAAGTGACGCACCCCATGCCGATTTCACTCACCTGCAGGTCCGTTTGCCCCAAACTTTTCAGTTTCATTTTTATCTCGCTTTGTCATTTCGCCGTTCATGCGGACTGATCGTTACCGTCACCGTTTACTGGTTCGATTGATAACAAAAAAAGCGGCTCCTCCCAATGGAAAGAGCCGCTTTTTGGATTTGTCATACAGAGGGCAAGCCTATACCTGTGGCTCCCAGCCCGGTTCGTATTCCCGTTTCCAGTACTTCATCGCCGCATCGTCGCCGATGATGTGACCGTTATCAGGATTGCAGTTGAGGGTTCGCCCTGTGCGATGGGCAATATTTCCAAGATGACAGAGCAGCGTACTTTTGTGCCCTTCTTCGATCTCAGCATTCAACTTCAGAGGTTCATTGGTCCGCACGGCGTTAATGAAGTCGACGATGTGTTCTAAATCGCCGTTGTTTCCTTTTTCTTCCAACACCACACTATCAGTTTTATTGAACTGCTGGAAACCACCACTCGAATCAATAGCGATCGTGCCGGTTTCACCGTAGAAGGTGGCGAAACCGTCTTTGTGACCATTACAGCTCAGTCCCTGCCAGGTGATCGCTTTGCGATCTTTGAACTCGAAGCCAACCGAATGCGTATCAGCCGTCTGTTGATCATCCTGATATGCATAACGCCCCCCCGTGGAGGTGACTTTGATGGGGTATTCGACACCCAGTCCCCAGCGGCACAGGTCGAGTGAATGGATACCATTGTTGCCGAGTTCGCCGTTACCCCAATGCCAGAACCAGTGCCAGTTGTAATGCACCCGGTTATCCAGATAAGGAGTTCGTGGAGCAGGACCTTGCCACAACTCGTAATCGAGTTCTGCCGGAACATCGGCTGGTTTTCCCGTACCAATCGTTCCCCGGTTAGCGCTGTGATACGCCTTAGCGGAATAAACACGACCGATGGCACCGTCGTGCATTAGCTGAATCGCTTTTTGAATGTTGGCCGAGCTTCGACGCTGAGACCCCATCTGTACGGCTCGGTTATGCTTGCGAGCCGCCTGAATCATCACTTCCCCTTCATAGGGATTATGGCAACAGGGCTTCTCGACATAGACATGCTTTCCAGCAGCACAAGCGAGAATGGTTGCAGGAGCGTGCCAGTGGTTGGGAGCGGCACAAACCAGGGCGTCGACTTCAGGATCGTTCAGAATCTCATTAAAGTCGCCGATCGCTTTGGGGCGTGCTGCACCTGATTTCTCTACAGCGGAGGCACCTGCTTCTGCTCGACCGGAATCGGTATCGCAGGTATATCGAATTTCGACACCCGGTTGAGTGATGAATCTAGCGGCGAGAGCCTTTCCACGCTGCATTCCCATCACACCGATGACCACTTTACTGGGCTCTTCATCAGCCCCTCGTGCGATCGCGGAATTCAGCGCCGTCAGCCCAGCGGCTCCCAGTGCGGTTTGTCCCAGAAACTGTCGTCGATGCAGACCTTCCGTCATGCAGTCATCTCCTCAATTATGTAGAGCATCCGATTAAACCCGGATTTACTCTCGTTAGTTGAATCAGCGAATGGATCAGTATTCAGTTAAATCAGAGTATTCAGTTAAATCAGTATGCATTTAAGTGTACAAGGAGGCTGAGCCTAGATCAATCAAAATGCATACACTTTTGCGGTCTAGATTCACCCTATTTATTAACTGATGAATTGGTTCGCCGTAGGAATTGCGAACCCGAATCGGAATTTGTATGAATCACTCGAATTGCCTGCTGGGAGCCGTCAATTTCATTTTTCGGGATTGAAGAGTCTTCACGTCTTTATGCGGTTCCCGAAGTCACCTTGTCGAGCCAGTTCATTTCCGGGATAGTGGTCGGACAAAATCGATACTCAACAGCTTTTCTTCCCAACTGCACAGCTCCTTTTCCCATTCGGGCAGGGCTTTACCTAATACAGAGCGAAGCCGCATTCTGTGGCTTCATGACTGCCAGAAAGACTTTCATGGCTCAGGATGAACCAGCGGACTCCAAGTTCGGCACGTTCGGAGGTGTATTCACTCCGTGTACGTTAACAATTCTTGGCGTTATTATGTTTCTTCGATTTGGCCAGGTCGTCGGACAATCCGGTGTGTTGTTTGCACTACTGATCGTCGCCGCCTCCAAGTTGATCACTACATTCACGACATTATCCCTGTCGGCCATTGCCACCAACACGAGAGTCAAAGGTGGGGGAGCCTATTATCTGATCAGCAGAAGCCTGGGTGTTGAATTCGGTGGGGCCATCGGTGTCGTCTTTTATCTGGCGCAGGCAATTTCTGTAGCGATGTATGTCATCGGTTTTACGGAAGCATTCCTGATGACTTACAATCTCTCGGCAGATCACTTCATCGCCATTGCGACCGTTGTCAATATAGGGACGTTTATTTGCGTTTACATCGGGGCAAGTTGGGCCATCAAGGTCCAGTATTTCATTCTGGCTGCACTGGCACTATCGCTGGTTTCCTTTTTCGCCGGAGCCATCCCGGATATCAACCTGGAACTACTGCAAACCAATCTTCAGCCCCATTTTGAATCGGGCGAATCCCTGTTTACAATGTTCGCCCTCTTCTTTCCCGCAGTAACAGGCATTATGGCCGGGGCAAATATGTCCGGGGACTTGAAGCGTCCTTCCCAATCCATTCCGACAGGAACCTTGTGGGCCGTATTGGTCACTGGCCTGATTTACATGACGTTGGCACTGGTGCTGGGAACTGTTCGATCTCATGACGAATTGATCAACAACAATCTGATCATGAAAGACATCGCCGTCTGGCCCGCTTTAATCACTGTCGGTGTCTTTGCGGCAACGTTGTCCTCCGCACTTGGCTCCATGATGGGCGCCCCTCGAATTCTGCAGGCGTTCTCCAAAGACGAGATTTTTCATTCGCTCAGATTCTTTGGAGCAGGAAGCGGAGCAACGCGAGAACCACGACGAGCCACCGTCGTCACTTTCGTCATCGCTCAGCTCTGTATCCTGCTGGGAGATTTGAACGCGATCGCTCCGATCATCACGATGTTCTTTATGATCACTTACGGGCTGCTCAATCTCGCCACGTTCTATGAGGCCGTTACCCATAACCCAAGTTACCGACCGACATTCAAATACTGCCACTGGTCCGTTTCTCTGGCCGGTACACTCGGTTGTCTTGCCGTGATGTTTCTGATGAACTGGGTCTGGGCAACCATCTCCATTCTCATGATCGCCGGATTGCACTGGTATATTCGCTTTCGTGAAATTGAATCCCGTTGGGGCGATTTGAACAGTGGAGTCATTTTCGAACGATCGAGACAGAATCTGCTGCGACTGGAACAGGAAGTTTACCACCCGAAGAACTGGCGTCCGATTATCCTGGCCCTGAGCGGCACCGCCTGGACGCGTCCCCACCTGGCGATTTATGGTCACTGGCTGACCTCCGGACATGGGATTCTCAGTCTGGGCCATATTGTGACGGGCAACATTGAAGACTACGCCGAACGACGGGCAAAGTTTGAAGAGACTTTGCGGAACTTCATTAATGATGAAGAGCTGCTCGCCTTTCCCGCTGTCGTGATTTCTCCGTATATTTCTGACGGAATCGAAGCATTGGTACAATGCCATGGAATCGGTGGATTACGTCCCAACACGATTCTGCTTGGTTGGCCCGGTGACGAACAAAAATCGGAAACATTTGGTGCGACCGTTCGGCTTGTTTCCAGGCTGGGTCGTAGCGTAATTGCCGTCCGATTCCTGGATGCCGACGTCGACAATGCCTGGGACGTTCCCCACGGAACCATCGACGTCTGGTGGAGAGGGAAGAAAAACGGATCGCTGATGCTCTTGCTGGCTCACCTGCTTCACCAGAACCCGGAATGGCGCGGCAATCCCATTCGGATGCTGCGTTCCGTTTCCACTGAAACCGGTCGCGAGGATGTAATCAATCACATTGAAGAACAATCCGCGATGGCGCGAATCTCCGTCGAACCGATCGCCATTGTTTCCGAGAACGCAGAAACGGCGATTCAACACCATTCCCGTAATGCGGCAATCGTCATCCTCGGTTTCGAACCTCCCGAAGAGGGCAAAGAGGCCGAGTTCTTCAACCACATGGAAACATTCGCCGGAAACTTGCCGCGCGTCTTATTCGTTAACAGTGCCGGCGGGATGGAACTGGAATCGTAAAAAACGACAACCATCCGATCGCGGTCCTGCAATCGGATGCATCGCGTTTTTTAAATAATCATTTCCTGACGGAGATGAGCCGATTCCAGCATTTCGTTCGTGCTGGTTGGATCGATATCGCGGCACCCTCGGGTGAGCGTCTCCCCCATTTCGCGAAGCTGGTCTTTCCATTCCCCATCGGTGAGACCGGGAGGAGTGACTTGTTCAAACTCTTCCAGCAGCAGAATGAGTCGTAACAGATGCTTGAAAATAATACCTTCCTGTTTGACCAGGTCGCGACCACTGACATACTTGTTGAAGTCCGCGTTAAACGTAAGAAAATCCCCCGCGCACCAGACGGGAGTAATGCGGAAATCGCGAACTCTCGGGAAGTCGGAATGAAATAGCATCCGTAACTTATCGGCGAAGGGAATCGGCCAGCGGCGTTCTTCGAACGGAATGTCATCGTCTCGCGAGGGATAGAGTTCATCATGTGCTGCCAACCCCCGCCTGATGACCTCCTGGTCAAGAAACTCACGAGCCAGATTTCCTGGCGGCATGACTTCAGGATAGGGGACCCTTACATTACGAGCTACTGAACCAGGCATTTCCAACACAGACTCAAAGGCCTGAATCCGTTCCTCCGGCTCCGCCTGAGCGAGTACTTCTGTCAGAAAGACGCCATAAAGCGGGTTGACGCTACGAAACTTCAGCAGCTGATGCATCTTCGATTGAGGATGTGCATATTGAGGAGCATAAATTTCCCGTTCGGGAACATCCTCCGTTTTTTTCTTCTTCTGTTTCGCTTCACCTGTTCCAGCGTCTTCGCGGGCTTCCATCAGTAGTGCCCCGAAAGTTCCCTGCGGTTTCTTGGCGGGTTCTTCTTCCTGCTTTTCTTCTTCTGTCTTTGGTTTTGGCGGGGGAGGATCGAGTTTGACGTATTCACCGATCTCCAGACTGATCAGCATTTGTGTTAGCTCTTTCTCAGCCAGCTCGCGTTGTTTTGGTTCCATCAATCGAAGGGCGATGAATTCTCGAATGCGACTGACATCTGGAGAAATAGTCAACAGATACGCGAGCAACCGCCAGGGCAGGGGACCATTCGAATACAGCTTTCCCGGAGGAGAGGTCTGCAATGTTTCGAATTGAGCTTCCGACCAGTATTGGAAAGTACTGCGACGGGTCGGGGCCTTCTTTTTCATTTTCTTCTTGGCTTTGATCAGCAGCGGGTCTTTGGTGTCTTCCGGAATCTGATCGTATTTCACTTTCCAGCGACTAATTTTGACGTCATCTTCGTGAGCCAGCGCGAATACGTACCCTTGTGTATCAAACTGCGGTCGCCCCGCGCGGCCAAACATCTGATGAGCGCCGCTTGCTTCCATCAGCTTTTTCTTTTTCGGTGGCCCCTTCAACAATTCTGTCAAAACAACCGACCTCGCAGGGAGATTGATTCCCGCTGCTAGCGTTTCGGTACAAACACAAACAGAGAGGAGCTTCTGCTGAAACAGATCCTCGACGATTCGCCGAAAGGAAGGAAGTACCCCGGCGTGGTGAACTCCTACGCCTCTAAGCAGAATCTGTTTAATTTTAGGCCCCGCTCCGTGAGAGAAATCATGTTTTTCCAATTCCTGATTGAGCCGTTCCCGTGTTGGTTTATCGACGAGATGTTTCCCCTTCAGATGCTCCGCGACGGACCAGCATTGTTCTCGATTAAAGCAGAATACCAACGCGGGCGTTTTTCGATCCGCTTCGTCGCCGTCGGTCATCAGTTCCAATTGCTCGCTCAGCAGTTGATCTTCCACCCACTCATATCGGAGAGGAACTTTGCGTTCGAAGCTCTGCACAAGTTGGAGTCGACGTCCATGACTGAGCGTCAACCAGTTCAGGAACTCAGCCGTATTACCGACTGTCGCCGAGAGCAACATTAAGCGGATGTGCTTGGGAAGCAAGGTGAGGGACAGCTCCCAGACAATCCCGCGTTCCCGATCGGCGAAGTTGTGGAACTCATCCATAACGACCGAAGAAACATCTTTGAAATCAAAGGCCTCTGTATGCAGCAATCGGTTCAGCAGAATCTCCGCGACGACCACCAGGACTTTTGCGTTCGGATTGACACTTCGGTTGCCCGTGACCAGTCCGACGTCGTTGGGATCAAACCCCCAGAGAGCCGCTTTCTCCTGCAGCTCACGGAATTTTTGATCGGTTAATGCGATCAAAGGGGTAGTATAGTAGGTCGTAGTGCCGGTTCGCAGTGCCTCGTAAATGGCAGCTTCAGCAATGAGAGTTTTCCCGGTACCAGTCGGGGCACATACCAAGACACCCGTCTTAGTACTGAACCAGGCGAGAAGCGCTTCTTCCTGAACGGGGTAAGGTTCGAACGGAAGCAAATCGAGATATTCAGAACAGAGTTCATCCCGTGAGACCGTCGGGTCGGGTGCATTAAATTCAGACATATAAAATCGAGTCGCTTCCGAAGAGTGAACCTGTTTCGCAGAAAGTTGTCCAGTTGAGAGGACGCCATGAAACAAAAACTGGAAAGTAGAGTTTCATGAGATAACCCTAAAGACAGTTTAATCATAGAGAAAACCCTCAGCCGTCGCGACAGCGCACAGAAACGAATCAAGGCAGGACGAGAATGTTACTTGAAGAACGAACGGACACCATTTGGGATCGCTTCCGAAGCCAAATGCCTATTACCGAAAAATGGGCCTATTTCGATCACGCTGCCGTCGCCCCTATTACCCGGAACGCTCAGCAGGCGTTGCACCGCTGGACGGACCAGGCCGCCCTGGGAGCCATGCAGGGTTGGGGAGCCTGGCGGCAACAGACGGAAGAAGTCCGCAATCTGGGAGCGACCCTCCTGGGGGCGAAAACGGAAGAGATCGCGCTCGTTCACAATACTACCGAAGGAATTAACTTCGTCGTGGAGGGCTTCCCCTGGAAAGAGGGGGACAACGTCGTCACGCTTTCGGGAGAATTTCCGACGAACTACATCCCCTGGCGCGAACTGAAAGCTAAAGGAGTCGAACTCCGTGTTGTCCCGACCGACCGGGGACGCGTCAGCCTGTCGGAAATCGCCGAAGCTTTCGATGACCGCACCCGTCTGCTCACCCTTTCGTGGGTGAACTACGTCAGTGGTTGGCGACATGACCTGAAAGCGATCTCTGACCTCACGCACAGCCGCAATGCTTACCTGATGGTCGACGCGATTCAAGGGTTGGGCGTTCTGCCAATTGATGTGGAATCAATGGGAATTGACTTCCTCTCCGCCGACGGACACAAATGGTTGCTTGGACCTGAGGGGGCCGGATTCTTTTATGTCAAACAGGATCTCTTAAACCTGCTCCGTCCGATCATGACTGGCTGGAACAGCGTGGAAGAAACCTGGAGTTTCGACAAACTGGATCGAGAACTCAAACAGAATGCTTCTCGCTACGAAGGAGGGACGGCCAACCATGGTTTGATTACCGCGCTCGGGGAGAGTTTGAAATTACTCTTGGACATCGGTGTCGACAATATCGAACAACGTCTACTTGCACTCAACGAGCAGATTCGCTGCCGACTGGAACAAATCGGTGGGGAAGTTCTCAGCCCGCGTAAGTTCGAAAACCGTTCCGGAATTGTTTCCGTTCGTTTTGATCAGGTTGATGCATCCGCAATCCAACGCGCCTGCCGAGAGCAGGGGGTACTCGTGAATTCACGGGGAGGTGCCATTCGCATCAGTCCGCACCTTTATACGAATGGCGAAGAGATCGATCGATTAATCGACGCGATTGAATCCGCAACAGCATCGGCTTAAGCCACAGGGCGTTCGCTCTGTTTTCCTGCCGTTTTCAGATACTCTACCGGTGCAGCAGGATGAGCAGAGGAGGTCAGCCTCAGGTGTAACTTACCCAGGAGGCTTAGCAACTGCTGGGATTCGTTCTGATGTAAAGATGCAAACAATCGAGTGAGAAGTTGGTTGATTTGCCCCTGAACCTGACCGAGGATTTGTAGCGATTTCGTCGTCAGCAGCAGGTTCGATTTCCGTCGATCCGCCTGAGAGCGAATTCGGTAAACCCAACCATCGCGCCGCATCCGAGCGACCATCGCACTGATGTTCGCTTCGGACTGGCCGAGGCTCTGTGCCAGTTCGACCTGCGTACAGCCTTGGGGATGGGCGAGTGAAAGGGCTTTCAGAATCTCGATCCGGGCTTCGTTTAAATCGCTCTGATCGTAGACCAGCTGTAACTCTTCATCGATCTGCCCGAGAACTGTCCGCAACAGCAGGGTTGTTTCCTGCTCAACCGAATCAACAGGTTTCGTTGCTGCCGACTCCTGCGGAAACGGGATCGACTGCCGATCTTCGGCGAAGGTATTCGAGAGCAAAGATTCCGGCGAATCCGCAAATGGATCCGGGGCTGCTTCTGCGTGTCGGTTCTGCTCCATCGTCATCCACTCCGAACTGATTCTGCCGGGCAATTCACTGCTTTCGTGACCCGGAAATATTCCCTTAACCAGTTCATACTTCGGCTACGAAGGATCACTCTCTTGAGTGGGAATCGAGTTCGTCTGCATATTCCAGCAAAATTTTGGCATCGATGGCTGCTCTCTCTCCTCCGATGCGTTAATCTGGAGAAGATAGAATTCTTTGCATTCATTCAACACTCACTATGCCCCGCTTCGTGGCGGGAAAGGATCGTATTGATGCCATCTACTGCTCACTGGTCTTACTTTTCCTATTTCCTTGCTCACCTTCTGATATCCAGTGGAGCGGCGACGACATTACAGGCCCAATCAGCAGAGTCCAAATCGAACCAACCCAACATTGTCATCATCTTCTGCGATGACTTGGGGTATGGTGATTTAGGCTGTTTCGGACACCCCACGATCCAAACCCCTCACCTTGATCGAATGGCGGCTGAGGGAATGAAACTGACGCAGTTTTATTCCGCGTCACCTGTTTGTACCCCGTCTCGAGCCGCGTTGATGACGGGCAGGCTCCCCATTCGTAGTGGGATGTGCAGTAACACCAAACGGGTTCTCTACCCCGACTCGGCAGGCGGTATTCCGGAATCAGAGGTTTTACTTCCGGAAGCACTCAAGGAGGCGGGTTACGCCACAGGTTGCTTTGGCAAATGGCATTTGGGGCATCTTCCCCAATTTCTGCCAACGAACAATGGCTTCGACGAATACTTTGGAATTCCTTATTCCAACGACATGGACCGGGCCGCAGACAGCCCTCGGGGACGGGCCGCTTTTAATGCTCCTGAAGTCGAGTACTGGAACAATCCCATCCTTCGGGGGACGAAAGAAATTGAGCGTCCCAGCCACCAACCCACCATCACGAAACGGTATACGGAAGAAGCGATCCGATTCATCAAAGAAAACGAAGAGAACCCCTTCTTCGTATACCTCCCCCACAGCATGCCGCATATCCCACTCTTTCGCTCCGAGGATTTCGCAGGCAAAAGCCGTCGCGGTCTTTATGGAGATGTCATCGAAGAACTGGATTGGTCCGTCGGACAGATACTCCAGACATTGCGTGAACAGAATCTCGATCACAAAACACTCGTCTTTTTCACCAGCGACAATGGACCTTGGTTGACTCATGGTTTACAGGGAGGCTCTGCGGGTCTGCTGCGGGATGGAAAAGGCTCTACTTGGGAAGGGGGAATGCGGGAACCATGCATCGCCTGGTGGCCGGGAACTATTCCTGCCGGAACATCCACCGCCGAACTGGGCAGCACCATGGATCTCTACGTGACCAGCATCAACCTGGCAGGAGGAAAAGTTCCCGACGACCGGCCTGTCGATGGTTACGACCTGACTAAAGTGATTAAAGAGAACAGCAAAAGCCCCCGGGAAGTCATGTACTATTACCGCGGCCAGCGGCTAATGGCGATTCGCAAAGGTCCCTGGAAAGCGCATTTCATGACCCAGGCTTCTTATGGACAACGAGAACCCGTCGTCGAAGAAACGCCTGTTTTGTATCATTTGGAATACGACCCCAGTGAAGTTCATAACGTCGCCGAACAACATCCTGAAGTTATTGCTGAACTCACGGAGTTGGCGGAACAACATAAATCGGGAGTGGAAGTCGTTCCCTCGCAATTGGAACTTCGACTGGGCAAGACCGAATAAACTGAACGACACCCAAGCACCCACTCATTGGCCACCACAATTCACACGGAAGTAATACAATGAACGGTAAAATGGCATTTCGATCCGCTCGGTGGATTGCAATGACGTTCCTGATTCTGGGGATGCTCGCCTGGTCATCCAGCGTGATGGCGCAAAACAACAAACCACTGGTGCAGGTGAATGGAACCACGATCACTGAACGAGATTTGCAACTCCAGTTCCTCACGCGGAATATACCAGCGGAACAGCAGCTGGAATTACGAGAATCTTTTCTCAACGACCTCATCGAACAGCGATTGATTCAGGAATACCTGCAAGAAGAGAAAGTTCAAGTTAATAAAGTGCGCGTTGAAGAATCATTATCGCGAGTTTATAAAATCATCCGAGAAGCTGATCGAGACCCCGTAGAGGTTCTGGAACGACTGGGACTCAACGAGCAAATGCTGCGCGACGAATTGATGCTGCCTCTCGCCTGGCAGGTGCATCTCGAAGAAAAAGTTTCTTCAGACAAGCTCCGCGAGTTCTATGTACAACAGGGACGCTATCGTCAGTTTGATGGAACCAAACTTCACCTGCGGCAGATTTTTCTGAAATTAAGAACGGCCGATGCCGTAGACGAAATGGTCGAGCGAATGAATCAGATTGCTCAACAGATCTCCGACGGAAAGATCGACTTCGGGGACGCCGCTCGTAAGTACTCCGAAGCTCCGACTGCCGCTCAAGGTGGCGATCTTGGTTTCGTTCCTTATGAAGGTGTGATGCCGCTCTCAATTACCGGCCCCGCCTTTGCGCTACAGAAAGGGGAACTCAGCGAACCCTTTGTTTCCCCATTCGGAGTCCACTTGATTCAGGTCGTCGATGAGAAACCAGGCGATCTCAGTCTGGAAGATGTTCGAACCGAGGTTTGGAACGCGATGAGCGAATCAGTTTGGAACGACATAGTCTCCCATCGACGCGATGAAGCCGACATCGAGTGGATCAAGTAGTTCGAAAAGAAAGTTTAGAAGTTTATTCTTCGATTTCCACCCGAGCCTGATCCGTCAGTTCTGAGTCCGGTGCCAGTATGACCTGATCGCGACTTTCTATTCCCTTTAAGATCTCGACTTCGAAGTCATTCATCAGGCCTGTGTCTACTTCTGTTTTCATGGCTTTGCCATTACGCACGACGAAGAGCGACCAATTGTTGTTGAGGTCGCGAAAGAGGCTCGTTCGTGGCACTATCAAGGTATCGTCGCGTTCTTCCGTGATGATACTCACCCGCAGCCGATAGTCGATGCCCAGCTTTTTGTTAAGTTCCTTCTCGATCTCCAAGAGTGGTTTTTCAAACTGAATAATGACCAGTACCCGCTGCTCTTCGACTCCCAGCGACGATACCTTCGTGAAACCCTGTGGATAAATCTTGGTCACCTTACCGTTGATTTTCGCATCACCTACCGTCGGGCCTTCGATTTCAACCGCATCGCCCACTTCGATCTCAACAGCCTGTTGCGTC
This sequence comes from Polystyrenella longa, assembly GCF_007750395.1. Taxonomy (GTDB): domain Bacteria; phylum Planctomycetota; class Planctomycetia; order Planctomycetales; family Planctomycetaceae; genus Polystyrenella; species Polystyrenella longa. The sequence continues at coordinate 4,449,489 of NZ_CP036281.1, forward strand.
AGCACTTCCGCCTCGACTTCCAGTTTGTCCATCTCGCCAAGTTCCAACAGCACTTCTCCCGCCTGCATCACTTTTTCGTTGGAGACATGCCGTTTCAGCACGGTTCCGGAGACAGGAGTTTTAATGACTGACCGGTTCAGGTCCCGTTGATCTCGCAGACGTTCATCTTCCGAATTTATCTTGGCAATTAGCATGGCGGTCTGAATCGCCTGTATCGACCGCCAGGTTAACACGTCCGTCCGATGGTCCACGCGACTTTCAAATTGTGCTAACTCGGATGCTCCCAGGTCTGATTCGGAGATCGCCTTTTTCTCCGCCAATTCACTGACGCGCTCGTACTCTCGCTCCTCATACTCAAACTTAGCCAGACTCGCATTAATCTGCTCCTGGGCCGCCTCCACAGCCAAATTGATTGACTTGACCACTTCAACAAACTGATTCACTTGTGCGTCGCTCGCTTTGAGATCGGTTTCCAGATCATCGTCGTCCATTTGAGCCACTTGCTGGCCCGATTTCACCTGATCACCTTCTTCGAGTTCGATCGGCATGATTCGCCCCGTCAGCGGCATCGTAATTTCGTGAATCTCAGGAAGACGGGTTTTGGCACGTTCTTCAATAAAAGCGCGAATGGTCCCCTGGCGAACAGTCGCCACTTCGACCAGCATGCCTGATTGCAAATATAACCAGTAACCAAACGCGGCAACGGCGACGAGAACGACAAAGATAATTAAGAAACGTTTCATTGATCAGTGCCTGACAAGGAGAGAGGGAACGAGACCGTTAACCTTACTCTTTAACATTCAATGCCGCAGTCCAGTCAAGTCGATCAATCGATCGTTTTAACGGTACATGCGCCAACAAGGTAAAACCGATTCCCACCGCAATCGTGATGAGAATTGAACGAGGAGCGATTACAAATGGAATCCGGAACAAATCGGTCCCCATGCTCTCACATAAAAGCCAACCCAGCCCAATGCCCAGGGGGAGCCCGACCAGTAGACCAATGACATTCAGCACGAGCGATTCCTGCAGGAACATACTCGCAATCTCCCGGGTCGTATAACCCAGTACGTGTAATGTCGCAATTTCCTGTTCCCGTTCGGAGAGAGAGATCAGTGAAGAGTTCAACACCGAACCGAAGAAAATCATACCGGCGAAGACAATCGTAATGCCAAGAGAAATCATCAACTGGCCCGTCATCGTTACTTCCAGCAATTCCTTATCGTGGCGGGCAGAGGAAACAGACTGAACTCCTGGTGTATTCTTTAACTCACGAAGAAACTCATTCTCGACTTTCTTATTACGGACCGTCTTAAGTTGAATCGAACTAACTGATTCTTCATTGTCGACCAGACGATTGAGATAATCGATGTTCACATAAGCAGACAGACCCAGGTAAGAATTAATAATCCCCGCGACGGGCACCGCTCGTACTTCCTGTTCCCGTTCGGTGGGTTCGAAGTGGAGAATATCTCCCTCCGTGACATGCAAAATCTCCGCCAGACGTTTCGTCAGCAGTAAACCAACCGGCGGCAATTCCTGTCTTTCCCCGTCGACATTCATCGGGACCGTCAATTGAGAATGATTTATCAGGCCCGTAACCGAAACTTTTTTCTCATGATGCTCATACCGCAGTTTACAGGGAACATTCAAGATAGGTTCGGCGTAATCCACTCCCGGCATCCGTCTTGTTTCGAGATAAGCGGAGTAGCCTCGCGGGTCTTTAAAGCTGATTTCATAATCATTTACCAGCACTTTGGAAAACTGGAAGTCCATCATTTCATCCATGCTGTCGTGCATCGCCATCACAATCATCAACAGCATCGCTCCCATACTGGCGGCGAAGATACCGGCCAGAGAACGCATTCGATTGCGGGCAATGCCACGCAATGAGAACTGCGTCTGCAATCGGAAAGACTTCCACAAGGTCGTCCATTTCTCCAACCAGATGCGTCTTCCCTGAATGGGTGGTTTGGGCCGCATCGCTTCGGCAGGAGAGAGCTTCATCACTTTTTTCACACCGCGTATCGATCCCAGAATCGAAAACAACAGGCTGATCAACACGCCCGTCATTAGAATTCCCGGATAAGGCCGATTGATCAATCGCGGAAATTCAAAATAAGTGGAGTAAACATTCGTCGTGATAATGCCCGCAAACCAATATCCCAGAATGGATCCTGCGATCCCACCGCATAAACCGATCACCCCACCGAACTTCAAATAGTGTGAGAGGATCTCTCGATTCGTGTAACCGATTGCTTTTAATGTTCCCACCACAGTTCGTTGCTGTTCCACCAACCGGAGCATCAAAACATTAAGAATAATGGCCGCGACGGAAAGAAAGATCCCCGGCAGAATAATAACCACCGTTTTCAGGTTCTCGATTTCGCTAGAGAGAAAGAAGTGAGACGACTGATCTTCCAGTGGCGTGACTGCAGAAACTCCATAGGGATCCAACACCTGCTCGATCCGGTCGAGTACGTCATCAGGATGTTCCCGATACGATTCATCCAACAAGCCGACCACCTGGTTACACGCCTCTTGATAATTAAACAGGTCTTCCGCCAGACTCTCTTTGATATAAAAAATACCGGAATTCGCCGGATCAGGAATAAGCCCTCCCCCTCCAACAACATAGACATACTCTGAACTGAGAGCCGTTCCGACGATATAAAATTGTTCCTTACGTTCATTCAGGATCAGTTCTATGTGGTCGCCTGGTTTCAGGTTTCGTTCCCGGGCGAACGAGTCATTCAGAATTATTTCCGGGTGAAGCGAATCCGTGAAGTAGCTCCCTTTGCGGATAACAATATTATTGATAATCGGTGACGGCTCTGCAGGAAGCGACAGCACTTGTCCCGACACAGGACGATCGACACTGGGCAAATCAACGGTGACAGGAAACAGAATTCGCGGTCGAAACTCGGAGACACCTTTAATGTCGTGCAACTGATTCAGTTCAATCGTGGGCATCTTTTTCAGACTGACCGTGAAATCGGCCATTCGGCACTGGCTGTAATAGATGCGGCGCGAGGTTTCCAGATTGAAGTAGAGAGAGGCCATTCCCACAAAAAAGAGCACACCCGCCCCGATAATGCCGATGATCGCCGCCAGCATTCCCCGGGAAGATTGCATTTCCCGCCATAGTTTTCGGTCGAGTGGTTTCACCAGCTGATTTCCTCCGGTGAAATGGGATGCTCGTTCTCTGTCATCGACGCAATCGTGCCCGAACCAATATGCACAGTACGGGTCGCCATCTCTGAAATCGCTGAGTTGTGGGTAATCAGTACTACGGTCTTTCCCAACTCCTGATTCAGCTTATGCAGGACACCCAAAATGCTGCGCCCTGTAGAGAGGTCCAATGCCCCCGTAGGTTCGTCGCACAGCAGTAGTCTGGGATTCTTGGCGATGGCACGGGCAATGGCGACTCGCTGTTGTTCGCCCCCCGACATCTGCGAGGGGAAATGCTCCACCCGATGTTCGAGGCCGACCAGTTCCAAAGCTCCTGCCGGATCCATTCCCTCCTGGCTTAACTCGCTCGCGATTTGAACATTCTCAGTCGCAGTTAACGTGGGCACTAAGTTGTAGAATTGAAAAACAAAACCGACATGCTCGCGTCGATAAGCGGTTAACTGGGGATCCGTAAAACTGCTGACCTGCTGTTCTGGCCGATCAAACCAGATCTTACCTGTAGTTGGGCGGTCCAGTCCTCCGATCAAGTTCAGCAGCGTACTCTTCCCCGACCCGGAAGGCCCGACGATGACGACAAAGTCTCCCTGTTTAATCTGCAGATTGATCTCATGCAGCACGGGGACTTTCACGTCGCCCATAAAGAACGTCTTGCTAACATTCTCGATCGAAATGATCGTTTCGGCACTCATGCATTCTCATTTCCACAGCACAACCCGGCTAGGGAGGAGAGATTCAGGCGAACTGTCCGGGCACTTTAGTTGAGTGTAATTGATTCACCGAGTGTGCGGGAGTCTCAGCAGCGGTAAGTCGAATGAAGTGCGAAAGGGATTGGTTTTTAACAATTTTGTGGAGGCGGGGTGGCTCCGGGTGGAGGAGTTCCTTTTCCAGAGTGAATGTATTGTCCTCGCGCTTGCGCGTATTCTTCAGCAGTCAAGTCATCGACTCCCTGTCCTGATTGAGCCTGCTCGAAATATCGTTTCAAAAACGGAATACACCAACCACACCCGGAACCAGCACCACCACATTCACTGACCTGACTCGCTCGTTTCGGCTGATAGATACGAATGTAGTTTTCGATCTTTCGTCGAGAGATATGAAAGCAGAGACAGACATGATCATCAGGTTTCACAGGACAGCCAGTTTTCTATTTCGAATTTAGGAGAGCCGTAAACATCGCTGCATTTTAAATACGACTTACTGTCGAGACGTCGGTTTCTCTTCAGCCGTCTCGATAGTTTGAATCACGATGTCTTCTTCCGTCAAATGGAAAATTAATCCCACCGGATCCAACGTCTGTTTGAGAACTTCACCAAACCCGGTTTGCTCGAGCTTAATGCTAACCATGGTCGGCTCAATTTCCAACCGGGCGCGGGCTTCGTCGTCATGATAGACGAATGTCGTGCCTGCCAGCATCTCCAGTTCGTCCAGAACCTTGACTCGATCCAACCCTGGAATTTCATATTGAGCGATTTCCAAACGCATTAACGCTTCCCACTTTTCAGGAATAGGAATCGGCGGTACCGCGGGACGCTCTGCCAGTGCAGGGGGGAGATTGCGCGGAACCCAGGCCGGTCGCGGAGCTAACACCGGTTCCCTTTCAAGTTCCACAACTGATTCTGCATTCGTGGTTTCAGTTTCTACCAGTTCTTCTTCAGAGACGACTTCGGGTATATCCGGAGAACTTTCCTCAACCGTCTTGACGACTTCGGGCAGTGATTCGTCCACCTCATGCTGGGGACGCATGATGTAAAAATAGCCCAGTAACGCCATTAATATTCCAGTGATGGTCCAATATAGTGGATTGAGATTTAACTCTTTCTTGCGAGCAACTGGGAGAGCGATCTCAGTGACGACGGGTTTCACCTCTTCGACTTCGATCTGATACGCTTTATTCAAGTGGACTCGCAGATCCATTTCGCAAGCAGGACATCGAATTTCTCTATTCACAAAACGACGTTCCCGTACCCGCAACTGTGTATGACAATTGGGGCAATGAAAGGTATAGGTGGGAAACGTTTTAGACATTGGTCGTTTATTGATTTTCTGTTGGGAATGCGTAAGGAGTTTGTTGTTTCGCTGTGGCGGCCGATTTCGTGGTTACGATCACTTTATTATCGGCTTCATTCAGAACAAGGGCCATTTTCGGATACTGCTTCATCAAATGGGCCAACGCCGTTTCGACGGTCACTTCTCCTAGATTGTAGTTCTGTTGCATATTCTGCGTATAGCCCTCATTTTTGAGCGCATCACCATCGATTTCGAAAACAATTTTCGATTCCTGACCGATCTGCTCAATCGCTTCCTGAAGCGGTGTCAAACGAAAATCGATGAACAGAGTCGCCTGCAATCGGTCTACCAGTGACTTCGTTTTCACAGTTTCCGTTGTGACAGGAGCAGCAGTAACGGCAGATTCCGGAAGGATTTGTTCTCGCCAATATAACCAACTGGCCAAAGTGAGATTCGGAGCGGCCCGTTCAGACAACGTCGTATTCATCGTGACTCTTTGTTTTTCCACGTCGACTGTCGTAAATCGGCTCGCCAGCTGAATCATCGCTGGGAATCGAGCCAGCACCGTCTGTGCTCCCACGGAATGCAATGCCTTGTTACGAAGTTCCTGCCAAGTCATTTTCCCCATTCCCTGAATGTTAGCCTGCCATTGCTGTTGCAACTTTTTACTGGCGGCAAAAGGAGAAGCTTGTAACTGAATCGAAGAATGAAGTTGATCGTTCTCCAAATTCAAATCCCATAAGACTGCCTCGGTATCATCACCCCAATAACTTAAAAAGGTCTGTAGAACCTGCTGTTCCCGGGAAGGAATCCAGTCCTTCATCCCGATCTCAACCGCTTTCAAATCGAACAGAATCGAGACTTCGGCATCGGAGTCTGATCGGGAAATCAACTGATCGAGTCCAGCCGTCATCGGCAAGGGATCCGTTCCTGTAGTAATCGCTTCTTCTAATAGTGATGAGGGAACGGACATTCCCGTTTGATCATCCAGCCAGAACAAGCGTTGTTCACCCACTGCATAAACCTGAAACCCATCCTGCTGATCGGTCGCGGCTTCCTGACCATTCACCCATGCCTGTAGATCGAAGGTTTCAATGGGTTTGAATTTATAAACGAACGAAGGGAGTTGCCCGCGCGGACCGGGAATGAGGTAACAAGTGACGGTCTCTACGTCGGCAGACGATAGACCTGTAAAACCTGTCAATTCTTTTTCGAGCCAAGGCAGAAGGGCGCCACTGCATTGCCATAGTTCGCCCGGTTGGTCACCCGCTTGTTGAAGGGCCGCTGGCCGCCAATGAAAAACAACTCGCGCCCCGGTCGGGATATATTCGAACGTAAAAGGTTTGCCCCGGTCGATTTCCAGCACATTCGATTCTGTCTTAGCAGCACTGGCTGCCACTGGCTTGGAAACCGGTTTAGGAGAAGAAGCCGACGTCACAGGCTGGTTCGGCCCCGCCGTGGAGTTAACATATAAGAACCCACCCATAGCTCCCGCCGAGAGCAACAGAAAGATACCAATAACGATCCATTTCGATCCCGATGATTTTCGTCGACGTCGTTTTTGACGATTCAACAACAGATCATCTTCAGGGATATTCAACTGTGGAATCACGCCTGCCGGTTCGGACGAAGCTTCTTTTGTTTTTTGCGGTACTGGTTGAGTCGGTGCAACGTTCGGCGAATCCAGAACTCCAAGTTTATTCGAAGTTGGCTTATTCGTGGGTGGTTTGATTACCAGTGGATTTTTGCATTGCGGGCACTTAACCCGCTTGCCGACCAATTCCGGTTTATTGATCGTTAACCGCTTCTGACACGAAGGGCAGGCGACTCGGAAGGGCTTCATAATGAAAAGTCACCTTTCTCTAGCGCCACTGGTCGCCGGGATCATCTTGGAAGGGATGGAGAGATCGTAGTGGATCTTTCTTTGGAAGCGCTTCGATCAACGATGACGCAATTTTAAAATCTTCGCCCGTGGTGATTTTGATATTCATCGGCGAACCTTCGACCACAGTCACCGTGTGCCCGATGGCTTCCACCAGTTGAGCATCATCTGTGGCGATGAGTCCGTTCCGTTTCGCGTAAGCTTCCAAGAGCAGTTCCCGCCGAAAGACCTGGGGTGTCTGTGCGAGCCATAGATTCTCCCTCGGAACCGTTTCGACGATCTCGTTTTTATCGTTGACCCGTTTCACTGTGCTGGTCACCGGAACGGCGGGCATCGCCGCACCTGTTTTGATCGCCGTCCGAAAGACATCATCGACCCACTCTTCGACCATCAACGGCCGCGCTGCGTCATGCACAGCAACGAAGTCGATGTCGGACTTCACCCGCGCCAGAGCATTCTGAATCGAATCTGCCCGTTCCGCACCACCATCGACAATCTCAATATCCATGAACGCGAGGTTAGGGCGAAATTTCTCCTTAAACCACTCTCGGTCTTCAGGAGAGATGACAATGATCGTCTGTGCGACATCATCCCGATTGATAAATAACTCCGTCGACCGAACCCAGACAGGCCGTCTGTTGAGTTCCGCGAACGGTTTCTTCATCCGTTTCACGCGACAACGGGTACTCTGACCCGCCGCAGGTAATATGACTGCGAATTTCGACATACAGTTAACTTCACCACAAAAGCGCACGAACAAAACCAGATCCGCTCGCTACCTCATCGGCAACGAACGGACACCTGTCTTTATTCTACTCCATTCGTAATGAAGAGCAAACCGGAGCCATTGGAGAAATCAGCGGAAAGCGAATCGAGAACTCAAACAGCCAGATCAGAAGTTCGGCAATTCAAACACCGCATTGTTGATCGGGTTAGGTTCTGCGTCTTCCGCTTCCAGCTTAGCCGCATCTGCTTTGACCTGTTGTTGCAAGCTCGCATCGGCAGTTTTCGCTTCAGCTGTCTCGAGGTCGTGTTCCCGTTTAGCCTGAGCAACCGAAAGCTGGCTGCGATAGGTACGCAGTGGACTCACCAGGAAACGCTCAAGATGCAGTTCACGAGATTCCCACGCATAATCCTGCAGTTCAGTATTCGCAGCGAATTTTTCGAACTCATCAAAGGTGAGTTCAATCGCATCGAGTGAGTCCGTCACATCTTTCTGGGACAGTCCAAGTGAACCAACCGGCATTGTTCCACGAAGCATCCAACGTGATTTCATGAGCTGAAGCATAGCATTCAGCATGTCCGCGCGGCGGGGTTCATTATTCACCACTTCTGGATGTTCTACCAACAGGACCATCGCGCGAGCGATGTTCTTAATGGACCGATCCTGACTGGAACCATAAAATACGGTGTGCAACAGGTGTCGTAATTCATCACCTGCAAATTCTTCCGGCAGTCTTTCACAGAGTGCCGCCAGTTCCATATGCGAGAAATAACTGACCAGCGGATCGTAAGGTAGCGAGAACTGCTCGATGTCCTGCAGATGTCCGCGAGTAATTTGTTGTGCCTGAAACGCGTCGCCCAGAGACTCAAAGTATTCCAACCGGCGGCGGTCTTCTTCGTGCATTCGCTGCTGTGGACCTTCTCCTTTAACCTGTTTGATCACTGTGCGAGGTTTCTCCTGCACACGTTTACGAACCGGGTTTCGATAGGCCCAATACTTTCCGTTCGACATGACCTGCAGTTCCCGTAAGGACTTCAGCTCTTCGAAGCGGTGACTCACTTGATGATCGTCGTCTTCGTCTTTGACCCAGGCGTAAAGTGTGTCGGAATGTGGTGGCGCAGTAAGCACCTGCTTTTCCTGTACTTTATTTCCCCAACGCAGCATTTCATGAGGCAGGCTGTAAGCCAGCGATCCATTCGCGGCGGTGTTGATATGACCGGGTTGTTTTTTCAGAATTTCAGTCCAGGATTCATCGTCCAGTTGCAGAATTTCCAAAGGGACTGCCCAGTCCCATCCGAGGCTGGCGAGAGCCTGACGTGAATGCGGTTTACGGAGGCGACTCAGTAATCCGGCTCGATTCACTCCCTCTTCCGAATTGGTCCCGATGAGCAACAATTCTCCGGGAGCCGATTGAATCGTGCTTACCGAACGGAACGCGGCCCGAAGTGTGGTGACGATGTCACAAAGTGGTTGTGAACCATAATCAAAATGCTGGAACCGCTGACAGAAGAGCCCCTCTTCGTTGAGCGCGTTCGCCGCAGCCTGATAGAATTCGAGCGTATAGCAATTGGTCGACCGTTGTAGCATCGACATCGGTGGACTGGAGATAATCACGTCCTGTGGTTCCGCCTGTGATAGGGCCAACCGTGCAGGAAGATCGAGAATTTCAAATCGAATATCGTTTTCAGGAGAGCGATTCTTCCATGCAGATTCACGGGCGAGTTCGATCACAGCATCTTCGGTTTCGACGCACTTTAATTCCTGTATAGGAAATTGCAGACAACTTTTCACAGAGACGCCCGAAGGAACACCGAGCAACATCACCTGGTGAGGTGAACGATGCAGGATCAATGGGAGAACTGCAGGGAGAATCTCTCCTGTATGTTCAGGAATGATGCTTGCATCGAGGCTGGCGATACCCTGTGGAAGTCCATCAGCGCGGACGAACTGTTGAAGCCCGTTCTGCGACCAGACCGTGTATGTGGCCGATTCTCCTTCAACCTGCTTGATCAATCGCTGGTCGTTGAGGACTCCCAGTTCGTTGGTATCGGTACCGTTGCGGTAGGCAGCATAAACATCGCTTGAAAAGAGGTATTTCGCGGTACGACTGGAATCGAACAGGCGATCAGCCAGAGGAGCGGCCAGGACCAACATCACAGCCGCACACAAACCGGCGACGACCGGTTTGCTGTAGCTGAACTTCCAGGTTTGAGCCCATTTGAGTCCTGCCAGTGAGAGTAGCAACCATTGGCAGCCGGTCATCAGGTTGACGAGCGAAATGCCGTTTGCCATTAAATATTGAACGGAAACACAACCCACCACTAAACCCAGCAGACGATGCCAGCGGCAGCAGGAAAGAATATTAACTCGGTTGCCCGGTTGAGCGGTCAACAGACAGCAAACAGCAGTCAGCCCCAAAGGAGCGACAGCCAGGACAATGCTGCCTAAGCGGAACAAAGTGATCAACCATGTCTGGGATAACTCGGCGCTGATCCACAAGCTTGACGCAAGCAAAACATCGCTGGCGAGCATCCAGAGAACGGTCCAGGCCGATGCCAGTACCACCATCAATAGCAGAGCAGAAGCAACTTCCGCTTGCGCTGTCTGAGAATCACCTTGCCGTCTGGCAATGAATTGCAGACCCCAGAACAATCCTATGGCAAAACCGATCCAGACAAACATAGAGACGTACACTGTCCCCGGCATGTATTGTGTAAACATCCGCTGGAGCAGGAACAATAAACCGCCAATCGCGCACCAGACGCCTGCTTGCCACAATTTTTCCAACCATAAGCTTTGGCCATCTGCCAGTAACGACTGAAACCCATAAGGGACGTGATGATTTTTGACCGAGGCTCCTTGAACGAGGCGTTCAATACAAACAACCACGAGAGCTGTCACGGAGATCCAGGCGATAATTTGTAATCCCCAGAACGGGGCGAGTAAGAGCGACGTAAACGCGATTCCCGAGACCAGACCGGTGGCATAGCGAAAGAGATAACGTTGGTACTGGCTTCTTTTCTGTCCGTTGACTTCCGCACCCACCAGATCACTCGCGAGTGAATCGGCCGTTCGCACCAGCCAATAGGCCGGCAAGGTCAACGAGATCAGTCCCGATAAACAGTAATAGACGAGCTGCGTGCCGGTTTCCGTTAGTGTAGTACCTGAAAACTGACTCAGCAGAAATTCATTCACCCGATCGAGGTAGGGGAGTAATACCACCCACATCACTAGACCAATCGTCGCTTGAATCCACGTCGGTAGTATCCGACGGATCAAATTGGAACGAAATGTCGTCGACCAGAATAAACCACGGCTGACCGCCCAGGCGAATCCGATTGAAATCGCCACCATACCACCCGTCCGCGCAGGAAACAGATTTCCGGCGGTCGCGAAATAATGATGGACGATCGCCAGAGCGATTGGTCCGAGTAGGAACCCAAGCATGAATAAACGAAACGACAGCGAATACAGAGCGATATCGAGAAGTGTTGTCAGCTGTCGGGATGTGAACGTTTTTAGTTCGCGTCTTCCGAACATGGCATCCTTGCCTTCCGGGGTCATTGAGGGAGAGTAGAAGCGTGCGGGAAACTTGAACCAAATTTCCCATAGGGCGCTATTTTTATCGAAAAACCGGTTCCTATCGCAAGACCAGTCTAAAACAGCGGTTGCGTCCCTACAAAACAAGGTCTCAAACAACAAGACAGGAAGTATAGGCAACACAGGAGAGACTCTCGTCCGCTTACACTTGCTCTCGCAATTTCCTATGATCCTGCGCAGTCGCTTTTGGTCGAAAATATCCAGCTTAAGAAAGACACCCGAGAAATATGAATTCCGACGTACAACTGGCGGTCCTGTTTGATATGGATGGCGTGCTGATTGATTCCTATGCTGCCCACTTCGAGAGCTGGCAAGTCGTCGCCAAACAACGTGGCGGGACCTACACAGAAGAAGAATTCGTCGCCGGATTCGGCCGTACCAGCCGGGAACTGATTCGGGAACAGTGGAACGGTGCCGAAAACTGGAGCGAAGATGAAGTTGCCCAACTGGATAACGACAAAGAAGCTGCCTTTCGAGACATTCTCAACGAGAATTTCCCCGCGATGCCGGGTGGCCGAGAGTTAATCTTTGATTTATACGAGCGGGGTTTTCGTATCGCAGTCGCTTCCTCCGGGCCACGCGAAAACGTACAGCTGGTAATCGACCGGTTGGAAATCGGTTCCTGCCTATCGGCAGTGATTACCGGCAATGATGTCACCAAGGGAAAACCGGACCCACAGGTCTTTCAACTGGCGGCACAAGGAGTAGATGTCCCTAACCCGCTTTGCTGCGTGATTGAAGATGCGCCAGCAGGAGTCGCCGCCGCGAACGCAGCAGGCTCATCCTGTATTGGTCTAGTCCGTCCGGGTAAATATTCTGTTAATCTCGACGACGCCAACCTGATTGTCTCTCATCTCAACGAGATCAATCCTGCAAAAATCGCCGAACTTATCCAGTCTCGTCAGGGTTAAACAAAACGTGAGTGATACAATTCTTACGCGAATGAAAACAGACTGATTTATCGGGACAGTCTGAACGATACTTGTTAACATTATTTTGCGTCCACGCTTCAGACTGCTGTTCGCCCGTCGCGCCGAATTTTTTGGGTTCCGAAAATCGATTCTAATCACCTCTTCGCTTCGCAATTAGAAACAGGGATATGTCTCAAGGTCAACTTTATTACGCGTCTGACTCGACCATTGTGATTATGGGTGCTTCAGGAGACTTAACCGCCCGAAAATTGCTTCCGGCATTATTCACGCTCTGGAAAGAAGGTTTCCTGGCGGACAACGTGCCAATCGTTGGAGTTGCCCGTCGAGAAAAGACTGACGAGTCTTTCCGCGAAGAGATGCACCAGAACATTCTGGAACATTGCCGCATCAAACCGGACAGCCGCGACGACTGGAACAAATTCGCTGCGCGACTTTTCTACCGCGAGGTCGACCTCACCAGTCCGGACGACTACCAGATGTTGAAGAAGAGCCTCGAGAAACTCGAAACCGATTTCAATATCCCGACGAATCGCACTTATTACATGGCGATTGCACCCTCACTCTTTCTTCCTGTTGTCGAAGCTCTGCATCAATCGGGTCTCGTCCCCGACCGGGAATCTGATGATATTTTCCGGGTAGTTATTGAAAAACCTTTCGGTCGCGACCTCGCTTCGGCTCAACATATCAGCTACGAGCTGAGCCGCATGTTGCAAGAGGAGCAAATCTACCGTATCGATCATTACCTCGGTAAAGAAACCGTACAAAACATCCTGTTATTCCGGTTTGGAAATTCCATTTTTGAACCCTTGCTCAACCGCAACCATGTCGAGCATGTGCAGATCACCGTGGCGGAGTCTCAGGGTATTGAAGGGGGCCGTGGCGCTTATTACGACAAATCGGGGGCGTTGCGAGATGTACTGCAAAACCACGTACTGCAATTACTCTGCCTGATGGGCATGGAACCACCATCACTTTTTCAGGCGGAAGCAATCCGCGATGAGAAACTGAAAGTCCTGCAGGCCCTCGCTCCCGGCAATCCGGGCGATCTCTCCAAATGGACGGTCGCCGGCCAATTCACTGAAGGCGAAGTGAATGGCAAACATGTCCCCGGTTACCGGCAGGAAGAACGTGTCCCGCCCGATTCAACTCGCGAAACGTTTGTCGCCATGGAGGTCAAAATTGACAACTGGCGTTGGGCGGGGGTTCCGTTTTATCTCCGTACCGGAAAACGGTTGCCCGAACGCGTAACAGAAATCGCGATTCAGTTCCAACTTCCACCGCTCCATCTCTTTGGAACTGTGGAGTGCGAAGGGGACATCTGCGATCTGGTCGGTGCTCGCCCGAATACACTCGTTTTCCGTATTCAACCGAAAGAGGCGATCTCCCTCGTCTTCTCGACCAAACGACCAGGAATGCAATATCAGATTCAACCTGTGCGGATGGATTTCGCCTACGACGAAGCATTCGATCGTGGTCTGCCCGAAGCTTACGAACGATTATTGCTCGACGTGATGCGGGGAGACTCCACTCTCTTTACCCGTAGCGACGAGCTCGAAGCGGCTTGGCGATTTGTCGATCCGCTCCTCCAGCAACTCGACGACCCCGCGTTTGAACCCGAGTTTTATAAACCCGGCACCTGGGGTCCGGAAGGAGCCAATCTGATGCTCGCACGAAATGGACATCGCTGGCGTGTCCCCGGTTCGGAGCATAATAAAGCCCAGTCTGGAGAAGGAAAGTCGCTCGGTTAAGACGTTCTGAATCCGGAGGTCATTCCGAGGCCGCTTCGGTTTCCAATGGAGAGACCAGAAAGAGGCGAACGATCCATGGTCGCGATAAATAAAATGCAATCGCCCCTATCACCAGACCGACCCAGTCTGCAATAGCATCGTGCAGGTCGGCGTGCCGATAGACTGGAATTTGCAGCAATTCATCCAGAACAGAATACACCATTAATACCAGAACGGCGAACCAGAGCGTATAACGCTTTCGGTTCCCGTTTTGGTTTTCTATCTGCTCTTGAATGTCACTCTGCTGGGCAGCAACCCACTGCCACCCGCGCAGGCAGAACATCAACCCGCCATAGCCCAGAAAGTGCGCTAGCTTGTCCGAGTCTTTCGGTACATCCATATGCACAAACCAAAGCGGAATGTGCGTCGCGATAAACAAGAGCGTCCAGTAGCTGATCAGAATTCGACGACTGATTTGTCCAAGCTCTTCCAGCGTATATCTGTACTTCACGATTCCTATTCCCTTGTTTTATAAACGTCCTTCAGCGCGGCGGACAGTTTATCGGAAACCGGGGTCACAGGGGAAGATCGTTCGTAAACATCCCGTTACATTATTTCTGGCAATGTTACTCCTGCGAGTAAGGCTTTTTCAGTTTGTGCTTTGGATGCGATTCGAGATAGCTTTGGATGCGGTCCTCGCGAGTAACCGCATCGGCGATGAATTCTAGAGCCTGCTCCAATCGATCATTCGGTTCCGCGCAACTGAATCGCAGGAAACCCGCACCCGCTTCGCCAAAGCATTCCCCTCCCAGACAGGCGACTCCAAATTTGTCGTCGGCTCCTTCCAAGAGATATAGGGCCAAGCCGTGACTGGTGATATTCAGTCGGTTGCAGACATCCATCACATTGGGAAAGACATAGAACGTCGCCAACGGGTCGAGTGAATTGAAACCGTCAATCTTGTTCAATCCTTCGGTCAACAGGACGACTTTCTCGCGGAACTTCTGCATCACCGCATCTCGTTCCGCTGTGTCTCGTTCGAGCGCCGCTTGACCCGCAAGTTGAACGAGCGGGGGAGTACAGGAGAGGCTGGTGTTGATCATCTTACCGATATAATCAGCCACTTCCTTCGACGCGACCGCAAAACCTAACCGCCAACCGCTCATACTGTACGACTTGCTGAAGGTATACGCTGCCACCGACTGGTCCAACATCCCCGGTTGCGCCGCGATAGAATGATGGTCGCCGTCCCAGATCATGTGGCAGTAAGGTTCGTCACTGAAGATCGCGATATCTTTTCCGCGCAGCAGTTCGGCAATCTGTTTTAAATCTTCCTCGGTCGTCACTCCCCCCGTCGGGTTGTGTGGCGAATTCAAAAAGATCGCTTTGGGTTGAGGATCTTTCTTGAGGAACTCTTCAATCTGCGCAATCTCGGAGCGAAACTCGTTCGTCTGTTGGAGGGGCGCCAAGACCATACGGGCACCACGACGTTCGATGTTCGGTTGATACGTGGGAAAATGCGGACTAAAGACCAGCACTCCATCCCCAGGATTAAGAAACGCTTCACAAAAATACTGTTCGAAAACTTTCGCTCCTGGAGCAACCACGATGTTTTCCGCCTCCGCAGGAATGTTGAATTCATCCCGGACGAATTTCGCCGCCGCTTTTCGAAAAGAGGGTAAACCGGGCGAAGGGCAGTAGTGCGATTCGTTCTGGTTGATCGCCTCGATCCCCGTCGCTTTCGCCGAGGCTGTCGATTCAAACGGGCTATCGCCAATTTCGAGTTCTACGACATCTTTCCCTTCCGCCTTCAACGCCTTCGCCATCGCGAGTACAGTAAAGGCAGTTTCAACGGTTAATGATTGAGCGAATTGGCTGATCGTAGGACTCACCACAGATCTCCCTGGTTAACGATAGTGGAATTGGAATAACGAGGTTGAATAATGTTTGAGTTTTCAACGGAGTTCCGCTTGGAGCATATCATACATCAACCATAAGTTGATCTGGCTGCGGAAAACTTCATCTTCAAATACTCTTCGATCTCAGAAAATCGCCACAGGTATCTTGAACAAGTTCTAGTCGAACCATTCATCGTTGGATTCAAACTTCGGCAGACAGACAATGAGGACTTTCATTTTCCCAAGTGCCCGATGCCGCGTACCCGGTGGTATAACGATGGCGGTCCCCGGTTTAACCGAGATCACTTCGTCATCCAGTTCCATCTGCGCGTCGTCACCACACTCCAGAAAGTAATACGTCTCGGTCAACGTCTTATGATAATGCCGTTTCGCATTCTCCGAGATCTCCGTCCTATGCAACGTCCCCGGAAAAGCATCCACCTCAGTAAACGCCCGCCGCGCCGTGCCGCAAGGGCAGGGGACCCCAGCAATCTCTGAAAAGTCCGCCAGATAATAGTTGGAAGAGGAAGAAGTCGATGACATTTAGATTACCCGATATTGCCAGAAGTCTGCTGAATCGCGACGATTATATCAAAAGGTTATGAATCGAAGGGTGAAATCGAAGCAGGTCCGATTAACCCATTGTGGCACGAGTATTGAACGATTACCAGCGAGGCGATGTTCGTGAACAAGAACTGGCCTTTGATTTACACGCACCACGAGAAGATTCTGGACGTCAGTTAAGAACTCCGAAACTGGGCCGACTTGGGAACAAGCACTTTTCGACCATAGGAATGAATAGAATGATTTGGACATCGTCGCGAATACAGGAAATCGGTTTATCGTCTCTTAGTTGTGATCCTATCAGACATGTTTTAGGTCACGAAACGGTTCTGGAGAATGAAAAGAATTGTGACCCAAGAGATATGGGCCATAAAAAGTACATGTTGTTGCTCGATACGCGTTTAGCCGCAGGCTACTTTTTAGTCCAGGGCGACCACACGAACGCCAGGAAATGGGCCGCCATTAGCGTCGACGCGGCGGAGACTTACTTCTTTGGGGAATGGAGAGATATTCAACCCTCCGGCAATGGTTCCGATCAGCCTCCCAGCCGAGAGTATCAGGAAATCAATGAACATTGGGTAGATTCATACGACTGGTCAATGTGTTTCATCGCGGCTTTGCAGCAGTGGGACACATTTGATCGATTCGCTCACATTCTCCGAGACGATGTGCGGCTTAATATTGATCAAACGGAAGCCCATCGCGCCTGGTGGCTTTATTTTTGCGGACGAGTTCGAAAACGTCCGCAACAGGAAATAGCAGGATTTCGCCAAACAGTTATGGAGGCAAAACGCGCCAAGACAGATCAACTCTTGCTCACTTGGGTGGATGCCTTGTTTGAGGGATCAGATGACGAGCTCCAGGACGCCATCAAAAAGTACTTCCAGCACCACCGCCGGGTGGAATCGAAGAAACCGGGTTTAGGTTTAGCGATTCGTGGCTCGATCCTACTACACTATGGCGAACATCTGGGCCGCCAGTTCTCTCGTCCCGACAACAGTGATTTATACATTGTAGAATTTGGGGAATAATGTCTAATGTATATGCCGGAGTTAAAAGGGATCTATTTCATCCGGTTGAAAGAGACGATCTGGGCGAAAGCACATTCAAGCCTTTGGAATGTAAAAATGATTTGGATTAATAATTCCCGCTTCACAAACGGCTCTATATTGCCATGAACTCTCTACATGATGATTTGAAACGAAAAATAGGTGAGGCCATAAAAGAATCCTTTGTCGAACTCTGGGTAGATGATTCAGACAAGAGTACAATCCCAATCTGCGTTGGTATCGGATTCGTAAGTAGTGCAACATATATTCTCGCTTGTGCCGGTGACGGCGGTATCTCCGTTCGAAAAGAAAGACCTGATTCAACCCCCAAGACTTTTCAAAAAAGCCCACTTAGCCAACTACGAGGGAATTCATTTGAGTCGATAGAACTACTAAATAACAGTCTTTCAATTTTGACCACGAACCATCATCTTGAGCTTATCAATGATGATGATCAACTAGTTGTAAGACTCAACAATTGTACTTTATGGCCAAACTGGTTTTCTCAGAAATAACGGGGCAAGCTGAAGAAGAACTCTGTGAAGCTACATATTTTTAATCGACACACCCTACTTCATTATTCGACTTAATCACCCGCCCTTGTGATTCTTCCTGTCCATCGTCCACTCTCTCATTAAAGGACAGAATCGTAATCCTCCACGAATCCCAGCCCTTTTTGCGTTCTCTTCCAACAGCCATTACTATAATAGGCATGGCCGCCTCGCCCTTCAGCTTCCCTGCCAATGCCTGATTTCTGATTCAATGGCAAGAATCCCCGGTTCGAGCAATTTACTGGAATCACTCTATGTATCTCAAAAAGATGTATCGCAAGAAGCCTCTGCTCTATCGCTGCAGCCCTCTCTTGCTGGCTTTTGCCTGCCTGATTTTCGCAGCCTATGCGGAAGACGGGACTCCGGCGTCGTCAGCGACGGCACCCATGGTCACTTCCAGCGAAGGCCCTGCCGGAGCCGAGCGACCAATGCCTCTTGAGGAAACCGGCACGCTGGTCAGCGACATGGCCATCGAAGAGTTGGTGGCCCGCGCGCGGGAATCGGTCGTCGTCATTACATTTTCAGGTCGAGATGGCAAACAACTTGGCATCGGTAGCGGATTTGTACTCGAGTCCGATGGTTTAATTGCAACTAACAGGCATGTCATCGGGGACGCGCGTCCGATTTCCGTCCAGTTCGCTAACGGTCAGAAGTATGAAGTCGCGGAAGTCAGAGCGACGGACAGCAAGCTCGACCTGGCTCTATTAAAAATCAACGCCAAAGATCTGCCGGCTTTGCCCGTTCGATTCACGGGAGAGGTCCGCGATGGCGAATCGGTAATCGCACTCGGTAATCCGCTGGGTTTAAAACATTCTGTCGTCAAAGGAATTATTTCGGGTCAACGTGAAGTGGAAGGACGCAACATGCTGCAGTTGGCCATTCCCATCGAACAGGGCAACAGCGGCGGTCCTGTTCTGAATCAACAGGGGGAAGTCGTCGGACTCGTCACCCTGAAATCGCTTGCCAGTGAAAACCTCGGATTCGCCGTTCCCGCCTCCGATTTAAAACTGCTCATCGACAAACCGAATCCGATTCCAATGTCTCGCTGGTTGACCATCGGAAGATTGGATGAAGAAAAATGGACTGATCTCTTCGGAGCGACCTGGAGACAACGGTCCGGACAAATCCACGTTCAGGGTTCCGGAAAAGGATTCGGTGGTCGCGCCTTATTGCTCTCCACCAATGCAGTTCCCGAACCCCCGTATGAAATTGCCGTGCAAGTCAAACAGGATCAGACAGACGGCGCCGCCGGAATTGTGTTCGCTTCGAACGGGGAATACGAACACTATGGTTTCTATCCCTCAGGAGGACGAATTCGTCTCAGCAAATTTAACGGTCCCGATGTTCTCACCTGGCAGGTGCTGAAAGAAATCGACAGCCCTTTGCTCCAAGAAGACTGGAACAACCTCAAGGTCCGCGTCGAAGAAGAAGGTGTTCTCTGTTATTTAAACGGGGAGCAGGTGATCAACTTGCCGCGCGTCAAAATTGAAACGGGTTCCGTCGGCCTGGCCAAGTTCCGCGATACGACAGCCCAGTTCAAAAACTTTCAACTGGGTAAGGAAGTTGAATCACTCGAACCATCGGTTGAAGTCCGAAACAGTATCAACGGTCTGATTGACAACACCGACACCCGGAATCTCACCTCAGCCGAGCTTTCCAAACAGTTACTTCCTCATGCGACGTTTACATCTACCTTACTCGAAAAGAAGGCCGCGGAACTGGAGCGGCAAGCAGAGCAAATTCGGCAACTGGCCCGAGACGTTCATCGAGAACGCGTACTCGCTTCCTTCGCAGAAGTTCTGCAGAACGAGGACGCCAACTTATTCACTGGTGCCTTGCATATCTCGTGGCTCGACAACGAAGAACTTGATATCACTAGCTATGAGCAGGAGCTGACACGGCTGGCCGATATTTTAAAGAGCCGATTCGAAGAGTCGACGAGCGAAGCGGAGAAGTTCTCCGAGTTGAACCGATTCCTGTTTGAAGAACTCGGATTCCATGGAAGTCGAACCAATTACTATCACCGCTCCAATAGCTACTTGAACGAGGTACTTGACGATCGCGAAGGGTTGCCGATTTCGCTTTCCGTACTTTATCAGGCCGTTGGAAAACGGATTGGACTGCAAATCGATGGCGTTGGGTTACCCGGTCATTATGTCTCCCGGTTTGTACCGACCGAAGGAGAACCGCAGTTGGTTGATCCCTTCGAACAAGGCAAGTTACTTTCTCGTCAGGACGCGGAGTTAATTGTGCTGGCCTACAGTGGCCGCGCATTCGACGACTCCGCCCTCGCGGCACAAACCACGACTGAAACTTTGACCCGCATGTTGCGCAATCTGCTAAGTATCGCTCAAGACAAACAGGAAGAAGAACGCATGCTCAACTACATGCATTTTCTGATTGTACTTGATCCGGAATCAGCCGAGGATCGCTGGGGCAGGGCACTTCTCGCTTATCGAGCCACTCGACTGGATCAGGCGATCGTCGACATCGAGTGGCTGGAAGAGCAATCGCCCCCCATCATCAATCCGCGAGCAGTCGCCCAACTTCGCCTCGCAATTCAACAAAAGCAGGACCGGCTTAATTCCGAATGATCGTGCATTAAACAATTCTCGCTCCCTTTATTTTTATCCAGCGAACAACCTGCCTCCACCTTAAAGCCGCCTCTATGTCTGAAGTTGTAAATCGTATTCGCCAGAACCTCAGAGGGATCGAACAACAGATCCAGACTGCTTGTGATCGTTCGCAGCGAAATGCCGCTGATGTGCAGTTAATTACTGTCACCAAATACGCGGAGTGGAATTGGGTCGAAGCTCTGCTGGAACTCGGTTATTGTCATCTGGGCGAGAGTCGTCCTCAGCAACTGGAAGAACGAGCGGAACTCGTTTCGAAGGAAATCCAGTGGCATCTCATTGGCCAACTGCAACGAAACAAGATCCGTAAAGTTCTTCCCGTCACCAAACTGATCCACTCAATCGATTCCCTGAAACTGCTGGACGCCGTAGACCGGATTGCCGGAGAGGAGCAACTAAGACCAAATCTGCTTCTTCAGGTAAATGTCTCCGGGGAAGAAACCAAACAGGGTTTCTCTCGAAACGATCTACTTGATCATTGGTCCGAGTTCGACCAGTTTTCCCACACCAACATCGTTGGCCTGATGACCATGGCTCCTCACGTCGACGATCCTGAACTGGCACGTCCCACTTTTCGCGATTTGCGTTTACTACAGGACGAATTGAATCAGCGATCTCAGACGGTCAAACTCAGCGAACTTTCCATGGGGATGAGCCACGATTTCGGAATCGCTATTGAAGAAGGCGCGACGCTCATTCGCCTCGGTTCCAGTCTCTTCGAGGGCATAAGTAAATAGCGGAAAAAGGTCTATCCATGTTACTTCCCACCATTTCGGATCATCCTGACGGTTTGATTCTGCCACTCAAAGTGAGTCCCAAGGCGAAAAGAAACGGAGTCACGGGAATTCATGACGACCAGCTGAAAATCTCCGTCACTGCCGTTCCCGAAAAAGGAAAGGCGAATCTGGCCGTTTTGAAATTGCTGGCCAAAGAGCTATCCATTGCCCGATCCCAGTTGGAGATTCTGCGGGGCGACACCTCTCCGCAGAAACAAGTTCTCCTCCGAAATATTTCCCGAGACGAACTGGAATCACAGCTGACAAGCCTGTTGCAGGAGTAAAGTCACCGGCAGCTCAATCAGACTTGTTTGAGCGTCCTGAAAAATGAAGAAGTGCTCATTAAATGGCCAATCCGTTTACCCGATTTAAGGCAAGTGTTCGGCGGGCACTGGTTGCGTCTCCCTTAAATCACTTCTTATACTTGAAACACGGGTTCGATCAAGTCGTCAAGAACACAGACAATCCGTCACCTATTTTCCGCCTGCCATCAATTTAAAACGCTCGCTCACAACAACACGATTCACCGCATTCCTACTGGGAGCAAACGATGCCGCAACGACTCGTTTTCTGGCTATTTGCCTGTAGTCTGATTCTTACTTTCGCTATTGCTGCCGACTCACTCCAAGCGGAGGACTGGCCACAGTGGCGTGGTCCCAGTCGTGATGGCATCTCCAACGAAACGGGGCTCAATTTTAATTGGGAACAAAACCCACCCAAACTTCTCTGGAAAACAGAAGGCCTTGGTAACGGATACGCTTCCGTCGCCGTCGTGGGCGACCGCATTTATACCACCAGCAATGGTGAAGTCTCTCAGGCACTCTTGGCTATTGATGCCAACACTCACCAACGACTCTGGGCGAGCAAAATGACCGACCACGTACCCAAACACGGATACGATGGTTCCCGCTGCACCCCCGCCGTCGATGGCGACTATCTGTACGTAATTCCGTCCAATGGAAAAATCATTTGTATGAAAACCGCTGATGGTGAAATTGTCTGGGAAAAAGACTTCGCCGAAGAGTGGGACGGCAAAATGATGTCGAGCTGGGGATTCTCAGAGTCGCCACTCGTCGACGGTGACTGGGTCCTCTGCACCCCTGGAGGAAACGACGCCATGATCGTCGCTCTGGACAAATTGACGGGGGAAGAAGTTTGGAAAAGCAAAGCCCCCACCGGCGAAAAAGGGAATGATGGTGCTGGGTATGCTTCAATCCAGATCAGCAATGCTGCCGGAATCAAACAGTACGTGCAAATGGGTGGTCATGGTGCTTTTGGTGTTCGAGCCAGCGATGGCGAACTGCTCTGGTCTTACAACCCGGTCGCCAACGGAACAGCCAACATCCCCGACTTGCTCGTCGATGGCGACTACATTTTCTGTTCGACCAGTTACAACACGGGAGCTGCCTACCTGCACCTCACCAAGGATGGCGAAGGCGTCAAAGCAACGGAACAATACTTCCTGCGTCCCAATACATTCCAGAACCATCACGGCAACATGATTCTGCTGGGAGACTACGTCTACGCCGGACACGGTCATAAAAATGGCTTCCCCATCTGCATTAAAACCGACTCGGGAGACATCACCTGGGGCGGAAAAATCCGGGGGCCTGGAACCGAGTCTGCCGCGATTATCTACGCGGACGGGCATCTGATCTTCCGATATCAATCGGGAGAAGTCGCGGCAATCAAAGCAACTCCCGATGGCTACGAACTTTCCGGTTCATTCACCCCGGATGTGGTCAACGCACCCGCTTGGGCTCACCCGGCGATCGCCAACGGTAAACTGTACCTTCGCGACCAGGAAACATTGATGGTTTACGACCTTGCCAATTAAGGCCGAGCCCTTATCCCAACCTACAAAAAATGCCGCAGAGGACATCTCCTCAGCGGCATTTTTTTATTACCTGGTCACAGGGAATTAGTATTTTCAGTCAACGTTCCGGCTGCTCTCTCAGAGTTATCGTGTTTTGCACAGCGACTACGTCGGAACGCATCTCATTTAGTTTTTGGTAGACATCGTTTCCGCTTCCAACCAGTCTGCATCGGCAGTCCAGTCGCTGCTATCCTGGGGGACAAGATCGTAGCGGGGTTTCCCCTGCAGAGCATAAGTGTTCTCGCCAATTCGTTTGAAGAACTGCCGGAACCAGAGCATCTCTGCGACGTGGGGTTGAGGATTGTAGAGGCGAATTTTGACGCCATATTCGTGCCAGTCATACAACATGCCAAAGAATCCGCTCGGGATATATTTGACGTGTTCCATATTGACGCCCATCAGGCGGCATTTCTTATTCATGACGAGATCGCTTTGTGTATCTCGTAGTAGAGCCAGATCTGCCCCATCCCAGATTTCGACGCCGATCAGGTCGAGTACGGTGTAGTCATCCCAGTTGTGAAGCGTCATGCGCAAATGTCGACTTGTTGCCATAATATCCTACTCTCAATTCCCGTTCAGGTTCCGGAGGAGTGGTTCAAATCCTTGAGCCTGTGACCGTTCTACCAAGCCATCCTGGCATGTCATATAAAAGCAAAGGCCGGGCCGATCTTGATTCCCGTTAGTTTCTGAACTTGAAATTTTCTCCTAAACCTCGAAATAACAAGAGGTTACATATGGCCCGTCATGTTGAATTTTCTTCCGGCAGTTTTTGCAGATGTTTCAATTTGGAAACATCTACAGAAAAATGTTCAAAATTGACAACACACTGTCCTACTTACGACACATGCCCCACAATTGCTGGGGCGATTTCCATTCTTGCAAACAAAATGTAATTGAGTAGCGATACATTCGTTTCGTACTACAGGCAAAGCCCTGAGAAAGCGAACAGGGAGCTGAAATTTGTCTGGGAAGGAACTTCCCTTTAATTCTGGTCTCGTCGGACATCGACGCGAAGGACATTCTCCATCCCTAAGCGGAACAAGTTCCCCAAGGCCGTTACTGCTTCCATTCCATTGATCTTCGAAGAACCATGGCGACGTTCCTCGAATAGAAAAGGGACCTCGACGAAACGGCAATCAATTCGATTACAGCGATAGAGAATCTCTTCCTGAAACGCATAACCGCGGGAAACGATTTTATCAAAATCGAGTTCCGCCAGACGGGAGACCCGATAACAACGGTAGGAACCACTGTTGTCCTTCGTCTTCAACCGCAGCAACAGGCGGGCATAGCAGTTGATTCCTCGACTCATCAGGTGCCGTTTGAGTCCCCAGCCCTCGATTTCTCCACCTTCAACATACCGAGAGGCAATGGCGACATCGGCATCGTCCATTGCTTTAACCAGATCCGGCAGGTAACGGGGTGGATGGCTGAAGTCGGCGTCCATGTTAATCAGGTAATCGAACTCTTTTTCGATTCCCCAGCGAAAGGCTGCCACCGTTGCAGTCCCCAATCCCTGCTTGCCCGATCGTTCAATCAGAAACAGAGCCGGATTGTCCTGTTGCATTTCTTTAACGAGTGCACCAGTTCCATCGGGAGACTTGTCGTCGACGACCAGAATATGTGCTTCCGGCAGACTCATGCGAATTTCGGGAATGAGCTGTTCGAGATTTTCGCGTTCATTGTAGGTACAAAGCGTAATGAGAATTCGGCGGTTCAACGGTGCATATTTCCTGATGGGCAACAAGGGTCGATAAAAGAAGGCACCCCTCGGAAGAAGGATGCCTTTAATTTACCAAGCTGGCCTTTCAGTTTCGACTGAACGCTTATTTCGAATCGATGACTCCGCAACGAGTAGATACCACCTCTCGACTATCACTTTGTTTAAAAATTTTGATTAATCAGGAAATTGTGGTCCAGTATCGATCCCGTTAGAAACCGGATTCGGGCCTGCTGAGGGGGGCGGGGGTTGAGGTAACTCGTCGCCTGGTGTGTCAGGTTTATAGTAAGAGGCTTCTTCGGGAGACACGGCAAGCACCCCATATCCTGGAGGAGGTAAGTCCGGGTAGGGAATGGGTTCCGCGTTGGCAGCCTCTTCATCAAGGACTTCCGCTTCTCCCCGGATGGGCGTCAGAAAGGCAAGGGCGACGTCGTCCTCTTCCGCTGTCGCAGTAGCCACTTCCAGAAATGCCCGAGCATCTTGTGGTTTTCCATCGAGAGCGAGGAAGGTGCCCATCAGCATCAGCCGATTAGGATCATCCTGATCTTCTTCGGTCCAGCCATATAAATTTGAAATCAGAATTTCACGCTCGTTAGCTCCTTCTTCCCGGAAAATTTGATCGAGAGTTCGTGGTAATTTTTCCATGTTCGGTTCAAGCTTCGCCGCTGTTTCAATCTGCTTGAGCGCCGTATCAAATCGACCGGTCGCCGCCAGAACAGTGGCCAGACTGATGCGAAATTCGGCTTTGTCACTCGATTGCTTAACGGAGCGTTCGTAGTATTCATAGGCACGACCAAATTCGCCCCGTCGCATCGCTCCATCTCCCAGAGCTTGAGCACGAACGCTCTTCAAATTGTCTTCCGGAGCCGAAGGACGCACGGCGATAATCACCCGGTCCGGCATTCCCGGTATCTTCTGGATCCATTCCTTCCGATTCTCTTCCACCTCTTTCTTCATGCGGAGGTTTTCAAGAGCGATAGCAGCCGGAGTGGGATAGGTTGTCGACTGGGGAACATTAAAGTTGTTCCCATAGAAATTATTGATTCCCCAGTTGTTGCCGCGATAGTAGCTATCGTTTGTGTAGTAGGGGTTCCCTAAATATCCGGAATACCCACTACCGTAATAACTGTTTCCGTAATAACCTGAGTAAGGCAGAAAGTTGTTTCCGTAATAATACGTGTAGGGAGCAATAGCGATGGGAGCACGGATCACAAACCGGTTCACGCCGGGAGGGGTACGAATCCCCAGTCCTCGTCCACGATAGGAGCCATAAAATCCGCCACGTCCATATCCGTGGCCGTGCCTGTGACCGTGATGGCCTCCGCGACCATATCCATAATTCCCGTAAGCGTACGGGGGCACAATCGGGCCGAACATGCTCGGATAGAGGTGGCGCAATCCGTCTGCCCTGGCGCTGGAACCACCAGTGACGCTTTCACTGACGACCAACCCGGTGATCAATAACAGAAAACATAGTCGGCGTATAAATAATGTCATCTTCATGACGTACTCTCCCGAAGAAGAAAGAATCGAAATTGGACTCTACCTTGATTATCAAAGTCCAGATTCCAATCGTCAAGAAGATTACCGACTTCCGGTTCCGTTATCGCCTCACGTTGAATCAACCTCGCCTACAGACGGAATCAGAGTTGCAATCCCTTTTCCGTGATTTGGAAAGGAACAATCGATTCGTCACACGCGCTGCCACGATGTTTGGCGATCTGCAGGGCTCGGCCCATTTTGCCTTCCTCGCGTGTTTTTCCCATCAAAATAATGGTATTGGCATTCGAGAGCATATCGCCCGACTCAATAGGCCGCTCAAGCAGATCATTCAGCATAACCTCGTGACAGGTATAGAGTATGAGGCAGCTCAATTGTTGGTGATCGTACGGATGCTGTTCGACAATTGATTCCTGAGAACGGAACTGCGAGCGAAACAAATCACGGGCAAGCCAGTCCGATTCTTTTCGCAGCACCTGATGATAAACGTAGTCGATCATATGGAACTGAAAACTATCACTCGCCTTTTCAGCAGGTTCAATTCCATCGAGTACGATACGGCGGACACCATGAACAAAGTTTCCGTAAAAGAAATAGATCGCCCGGTCCAGCTTGCGCGACAGTTCAACCTTCCACTCCCGCCACTGATCATCATCCAGGTCGCTCAGAGTGACCCGGCGTCCGGAACGTCGGAAAAGATGCAGGTAATCTTTCCGGCTTTGCTCGGCATCCCAGACGGTCGTCACATCAAACGACTCTCGACGAATATCAGCATTAGAGGCGGCCCGAAAATCCCAGTCGAACAGCCGCTTAGCATATTCATCCTGATTCTGCGCATCACCGCGACTCGTCATGTCAAAGAGAATCCCAGTTTCCCCTTCCTGCTCTTTACCAGCATGCGCGAACTGGAGACCAAGTTGAGTCTTACCAATGCCTGTGGAGCCCATCACCACCGTCATCGTGCCGGGAATCAAACCTCCCCCCAGCATTTCGTCCAATTGGGATAAACCTGTTGAATGTCGTGGTGTCGTCATGATCCTCTGCTATCTCAATCTCTTCTAACTATCGTTGTCAAAATAAACCTAAGTCCCAAGTCGCTTAACGTAACGCAGACGGTATCGAATTGGGGTTGTACTATAGTATTGAGTACCCAAAGAAAAAAGCCAGCCTCCATCTCAACAGGAGGACTGGCTTTGATATTAGTACCATAGATTAGTCGACGATCTGCAGTTTCATTTCATCACTATTCGCACGTAATTCAGGAGCGTACATCGCCGACCCCTGCGTTGGTAACGCACTGAACTTACCGGGAATTTCGGCCCGCAACTGGTAGGTCACACTGTGCTTGCCATGAGCCAGTCGCTGTACAAAGAACTTCACTTTCTCATTTTTGAATTCCATATACGCCCCCAGACGGTTCCCGTTGTATCCACTTCGCAAATCAACCGCTTCCAAACCGGCCGGTTTATAGTCTTCAAAGATCAGGTACTCGTAATCGTTTTTACTATCGATGATCAACTCGACTTCAATCAGATCACCACTTTTCAGTTCGGCATGATTGACGAGTGGTTCGCGTTTGAAATTCTCGCTTAATTGATCAATCGCTTGCCCACTGCTGTTCGCCACGGCCGTCTCTTTGTTGTCTGGAATCAAACGGGTGTATCGCCGTTCAACTTTGATTTCGAGACCGGCCGCTTCGATGAAGTCCTCTTTCGAGAACGTTTTCACATAAGCGTTATAATACAGCGGTCCCGAACCCGTTTTCCGAAGTTCCAGCGTATGCCGACCTGATTCCAACGCGACGCCTTCAAGCGTAAACTTGTTATCAATTTCAAACAGGTTCTCAGGAGTGATTTTTACTTCCTTCTGCTTCTGACCATCAAACCAGACTTCCACCACCATATCGGGGCGATTCTCGCCACTTGCTTTCAAGTATTCGGCTAGAGCTTCAATGGACAGGGCGGTATCGCTGATGCTGCTCCAGTAGGTGGAGTTCTTTCTATTATTGAGGATGTATTTCACAAGCCGTCTCGCCCGTTCGCTACGTGGGTCGGTCCGTGAAAGCAGTTTCAGGTAGATGGCGTTGGCTTCGTCTTCGTTGCCATACCAGAACCACCAGAAGTGCCCTGCGGGTAATTGCAACCAGGCCGTTTCATTTTCGGCATCCTGTTGCAGGTACTGCTCCAGGTTTTCCATTACCTTCGCCAGACCCTCTTTGTCACCAAGGGTGTGCAGAGCTAGGCCGAGCAGACCTTTCGCATATACAGACAGGCTGACCCGGTCGCGATTCAGGTAAGCATGCATTTCTTCATTCACGCGTCCCCCCTCGACCAACACACCGAAGACGAGTGCGTCGAGATTGTCTGCCTTTTGTTTAAACTTTTTGTGTTCTGCTTTTTTCGCTTCGTTTTCTTCCCAGTTTTTGATCAGACGAATCTGTTCCTGTTGGTAGTTCTCTAACCAGGCGAGTCCCCGATCCAGCATTCCCGGAACAAGTGCCACCTGGTTTTTGTCTGCCAGAATCAAACCATGAACAACCTGAGCAGTAATGTGAGGCGAAGAATGTTCGCCGTAGCCGCTAAGCCAACCCCACCCGCCATCACTCAATTGACGATTGGTAACATCATCCACATGCTGCTTGACGAATTGCTCGATTTTATCCGGATTGTAAACCGGGTTTTCTTTATCATATTGTTTCCACTGTTTCGCTCGTTCCTGGGGATCGCCTAATTCCTGAGCATTGAGATTGGTCTGCTTTTTCTTAAGCTGTCTCAGATCAACCCCCATCTCTTTCAAGATGTTGTAGGTGATGACCGTCGGCACAAACCGATACATCGCGGCATCAGTCGTTTTGTGAGGATAGTTCGCCAAATAAGGCAACGCGTCAATCATGGCCGCAGCCAGCGACGGACTGAAACGGAGTTTCAGAACGGATTGTTCAGGAAGTCGTTCCTTCGGAATATCGAATTCGACCGTCGAGCTCGACTCCTCCGGTTTGACTGTTCCCGCATACGCTTCCATCCGTTCGGCACCATGAATATACACCGGGAAGGACATCTCGACCGCGTCCGACTCTTCATCGGTCAAGGCTTTCATTCTTAGTGTTACTTCGCCCGGTTGAAGCACCTTCACTCGCCAGTCGATGCGGATCTCTTCACCTGCTGTCAGATTGATTTCACGAGTCAACTCGTCCATCGATTCCAGCAGCCCCCCCTCCAGTTCGAGAATCGCCTGCACCGATTTGTCTGTTTCCAGATAACTGTGGATGTTTGCAGACAACACCACTTCATCCGTTTCAACGAAGAACCGAGGTGCTTGAAGACGAACGAGAAGATTCTTGGAGGTGATCACTTCCGTTTCGCCATAACCGACGCGGGTCCGGTCACCCATTCCCCAACTGGCAATCTTCCAGGTAGTCAGACTGTCCGGCATTGGAAAGGAGACCAACACAATTCCGTTCTCGTCCGGTTCCAGGTTGGCGGCCCAGAAAGCGGTATCGGCAAAGTCTTTTCGAATCGTCGGCTCAACAGATTCCCCACCTCCTGCACCTGCTTCAGGGGCTGCTGGTGGGGCACCATCGGCCATTTCCATCGCCATCTCGCCTCCGAGGTGCATCTTTGACATCGGTGCAGACCGCATCATAGTAATGCTATGATCCGTTCCTCCGCCAAAGCCTCCCTTACCTCTATCATAGAAGGACTCCTCGACAATAGCGCCAAACGTCCCCAATTGCTCCATTCGCTGCTGGTCCCGTTTATACAGAACATAGCTGTGGTGATTCCAACTGGAATTCGTCGACGAACTGTGATGCCGTTTGAAATCCCAGAAGAACTTTTTAATATCTCCAATGGATGAACCACCCGAGATATATTCCACACTTTTGTCATACGCCGACAGCACCACGGAACCTTGAATCGGATCTCCCTTCAAGTCGGTCAGTTTCAATTGCAGTTTGAGTTCTTCACCCGGCTGATACTTTGGTTGATCCGCTGTCACTTCAATGTTCATGATTCGTTTTTCAGGCGGAACCACGATGTTCTGTGTGACGCTGTGGATATCACCGTCCGAAATCGTCATGGCTTCGACGAAGAAATTCGGCATATCATCGGGTCGTACATCGATTTCAAACGAAGTACTTTTCCCGTCCAGTTTCAATGTATAAGGAACTTCATAAACACCGTTGACCGGTCGCACAAACAACAGCACAGTCGAACCGGTTCGATTCGTGTTAATGCGCAACTGGACTTTGTCGCCAGGTTGATATTCCTTCTGCTCCACCAGGAGTTCCAGATCGTTGTACCGGAATCCCTTCCCATCGAATCCTGCTCCGTAAACATTAAGGACGGTCGCCCCTTCCTGCTCGTGGCCTGCTTCATCTTTGAGTAGGTAAGAGATACGGTACTGACCTGCTTCCGCCAAATTCATCTTCTGAGTTACCAGGCCCTCTTCGTTAGTGGCGACGTCCCATTTCTCAACCAACGTTTCCAATGGCTTACCATCTTCGGTGTAGGTAATTTTGATCAGATGAACTGTTCCCTCACCTTTAACCGGTTTACGATTCAAGGTGTGTGCTTTGAACGAGGCTTCAATCGTATCACCTACCCGGGCGTATCCTCTGTTCGTCCAGGCGACGATATCAAACAGTTCACGCGCCACCAACACTTCGCCGTTACCGACGATCGTACGCCGTGATTCATCCACGACTTCCGCCGTAATTTCGTAGCGGTGATCCTGATCTCCATGCATCGCCTCGGCGAGAGCGGTATCGATCTCGACGGTAACTGATCCATCGGCACCGATCTCCACCTCTTGATCCAGCACGACTTCGGGAGGATCACTTTGCTGAGGCCACCAATATGGATAAGGCCGGACGCATCCCCAACGCGAGAAACCCGGGTACCAGTCCCATTCCGGAGTAAACCACCAGTAACCATTTCCGTACAACCAGTCCCAGGTGCCAGAAGGGTACCAGCGATTGCTGTATTCGCTTCGTTTAACAGTGAAATGAACGGTCGCGTTTTTCACAGGTGCCCCGAAGTAGTATTTAGCTTTAATCGTCGCCGTAATTTTTTCACCCAGTTGTACAGGTTCCTCTGGTGCGTCAATTGTCACTTCGTATTCGGTTTTTTTGTATTCCTCGACTCGGAAAGAACCCCAACCCTGCACGCGTGGGTTGTCGATAACATTAAGCGAATAGGTTCCGAGAGTCGCTTCTTCCGGCAACTCGTATTCGCCATTGAAACCGCCAAAGGCGTCGGCCGTGAATTTTTTCGTCCAGACTTCTTTGCCTTGCGGATCGTTCAATCGCAACTGAAATTCTTTATTGGCATACACGGCCGGAGCCATCGTCGAGTAACGGGCATTGCGGACCCAGAACTTAAACTGCACGGTATCCTTCGGCTTATAAACCGGCCGGTCGCTGATGTAGAAGGCCTTATGCGTATCGTGGCCCGGATCGTTTTTCGGCTGGTGCCAGATGCTTTGGAACCCAAGATAGGCTAAACGGCCTTCCTTCGTGCGCGCGATCATTAACCAGTTGAAATTGTGCGGTGCCCGGTTTTCCGAAACGGTGAACTGTCCCTCTTTGTCTGTAAACTCCGCAAAGTGCTGTGTTTTGATTTCGATCTGATTGGGATTACGAGGACGCGGGCGTTCAATTCGATACCCTATCATTTCCACATTCGCTCCGGGAACGGGCGTTCCCGATTCCGCATCAGCGACTAGATACCAGCTTTTATTGTCCGCCCGCTTGCTGACAATAATCGTATCATTCATCCACAACACAATCCGGGTTTCATTCCCATCCTGCATCCGAGCCGTGATGAAGTAGGCACCCGCTTGATTCAACGGAGCGCTGATTGTCTTTAGCTTGTCGTAATGACCCGCCAGAGGATCGAGATCAACATTCCATTCAGCCACTTTTTTACCAAGGTATTTTTCCTGATTTCCCTCAACCAGTTGTTGTCCGATATTTTCAAACTGCAGTTTCAGCGAATCCAGTTGCTTGGGATGTGACTTGAGATGCTCAATACAATCCTTCAACAATTCATCCAGCTTGATTTCCACCGCTTCGAAATGCACCTGTTTTCCATTACGGAAGCGATACAGAAATTTTCCGCCTTGAGAGGGAATCTGGCTTTCCGTCTCGACCTGAAACTCACCCCAGTTACCGATGATCTGGTCGAGGCTTTTCTGTTTGTGATCGTTATTGCCCGGTCCAAACCGCTTGATGTTCTCGCGGATCATTTCCGCCGCTCGGGCATACTGCCGTCGATTTTTGAAAATGTTTTCCAACCGACTTAATGCCTGTTCGGCGTAATTGCCTTTATCTTCCGCCGCGATTTCCAGGAAGATTTTGATGTAGCTGAAGTCTTCTGGCAGCGTAAACCGTTT
Organism: Polystyrenella longa; assembly: GCF_007750395.1. Taxonomy (GTDB): domain Bacteria; phylum Planctomycetota; class Planctomycetia; order Planctomycetales; family Planctomycetaceae; genus Polystyrenella; species Polystyrenella longa. The sequence continues at coordinate 4,482,513 of NZ_CP036281.1, forward strand.
GATTCCTGTCGCCAGCTGAGCCAGCGTTTCATCCTCTCCCAGTGTATGCACCGAGTAAGGAGCCGTTGTCTTGTCGAGTTTGTTCGGGTCGTCCGTTGCCTGTGAGATCTGCTTATAGAAGAGGGGTTGATCTCTCAATGTCTGCACACCAAACAGCGATTGTCCCCAATCGCCCAGCTGCATTTTGACTCGCATTTTGTGATCTGAAGTCGTCGACGCCGCTTGTGCGAGTGCCCACCGCCAGCGCTGGCCATCATTGGCAGCAGCTTCCCAGCTTTCCGGAACAGTGAAGGTGATTGGATTTCCCTCATCATCGACAGGGGCTCCGTCAAAATCAGGAGCGCCCATACGGCGATAACCGCCAAAACGGGGATTGCTGTTCTCGGGTTCCGGAAGTTCGGAGAGGTCGGTCAACGTCTGCATTTTCCAGGAATCGTATGTAGAACGACTCATCTGCACGGTGTTCGCGAGCTCAAAGTAGAAGTCCCCCTTCTCTTTGGCTTTCACTTCGGTATCCTGCAGCTTCAACTCCAACGCCTGCACCATCAGCTGCAATGCCCGCACACGATCGCGTTCTTCCAGACTGACATACTGGGCACCACCCCGTGAATGACCACGCGTAATTTCATCCCCGATGATGTAACCATAATGCTGCACTGAACGATAGGAATTCGCGACTTCCTGCACAATTCGCCAATCATCTCCATGCACCATCACCACCATTTCGAGTAGCGGGTCGATCTCTCCAATTCGGTCCAGGTTATACAGACAAGTGGTGAGTTCCTGCAGGCTCCGCCTAGCCGTGGTGGTATCGGTTTCTGGTTTCAGGACCAGATCATGGTAGATGTCGTATGCGTTTTTATAATTTCCATCCTTCTGTTCCTGATTGGCCTGTTCGAACAAAGGATTCTCTCCCTTTTCAGCAGCAAATAGATGACCTGTGAGATTGGAACTGATCGCTACAAAAACCAGGGTGAACAACAAACGCAACATGAGACGCTCCTCTATATCTTGTCCAAGATAGGTGTGGCGACTACCGGACGCGAAAATAATTGAACACAGGATTTTGCGCCGCTAGAACCCTCCACAATGAAACGGGAGGTGCTCTAGAGGACGAACCAAACAGGTAACGATGGATTGGATGCCGTTTCCCGCCTGTAAGTTCCCACTTTTTATCAAAACGCCCGAATCCCCGGAAAAAGAAAACGATTCCCGGCAGGCCTTTCTTCGCTTAACGGTATATCACCCCGACCAGTTCCGCAATTGGAATACGGCCGGAAAGTATCCTGCGCTACTGTGAATTCACCCGGGTTGATCTATAAAAAAACCATTACCCTCGGCATCTTCGGGATTGATTCAAGATTCGTCTCTGTAAATCGAGCCAGGATTATCACGTTCGCGATCCCCTCTTCAGGGATGATATTTCCTGACTGACTCTCTAAAATAATCGACTCGTTTTTATTGCCCCGTTGTTCGGTTGTCGTAGAGAGCGCGTTTCATGAGTGATCGTTATCAGATTTCGGATTCTAGTTCGATTATCAGTCCCGGTTTGGTAGTCTTCGAAGAACTGGTGGACGAGAACATTCAAAAGATGATTGATATCGCCGGTTCCGTCGAACGCCTTCGACCGCATTGCAAAACGCATAAAATGTCAGAGGTCGCCCGAAAACAATTGGCGGCCGGAATTACTAAACACAAAGCAGCCACCTTCGCCGAAGCGGAAATGCTGGCCGACGCAGGTGCAGAGGATATCTTTCTCGCTTACAACCTGGTCGGACCGAACATCGAACGGGCCGTCAAGTTCGTTAAAACCTACCCCACTGTCACCTTCTCGGTGACGGCAGATCACGAACGCCCCCTCGCCCAATTAAGCGAAGCATTTTCGAAGGCCGGACTCTCTATCGATGTGCTCCTCGATGTCGATACCGGTTTGCACCGTACCGGTCTGGAAGCGGGCACCGAAGCGGAAGCACTTTATAAACAGATTGCTGATTCTCCGGGTATCCAAGCAGGCGGCCTCCATTTGTACGATGGCCAGAACCACCAAACCGATCTCACCGAACGAACAGCCGCGGTCAAAGCGTGTTGGGATCCCGCCATTGCGATGAAGAAAAAACTGGTTGCTGCCGGCTACGACGTTCCCCGGATAGTCGCCGGAGGAACAGGATCGTTCCCCATCTTCGCTCAGTTCAATGACCCCGCACTCGAGTTGAGCCCCGGTACTTGCGTCTTTAACGACTCGGGATACTCCAACATGTTCCCCGATATGAAGTTCACCCCGGCAGCAGTCATGCTGACACGTGTCATCAGCCGCCCCACGGCGGACCGATTGACGCTCGACCTGGGAACCAAAGGAGCTGCCTCCGATCCACCCGCCGGTAAACGGCTCTTTTTCCCCGAACTGCCTGACTCGGAACATGTCCTGCAAAACGAAGAACATCTTGTCCTGCAGACTAACAAAGCCAAGAACTACCAACCGGGCGATGAACTGATCGCCATTCCAACCCACATTTGCCCCACGTCGGCCCTGCACAAATCGGCCTACGTCGTTCGCGACGGAGAAGTCGTCGCTCAATGGAACGTCATCGCCCGCGACCGCTGCTTAACGATCTGAGTTGAATTGCAGCGATTTAGATTTTACGAGCGGGTGACCCAGACATTCTCGAAGAGTTGTCCGGGTCGCGCAGCGACACTAAGCGAAGAATGTAGCTGGCGATGAAGGAGCTTGGCTGAAATCGCTCCCCTCGCCCGTTCACACTTATTAGCAATCATCATTTAGTGTGCCTATGGCCCCGACAACTCTGGCGAGATTGTCTGGGCCACCCGAGAATTATGTATACCGAATTTCTCGATGGTCTTCTTCGAAGTACGCGGGCAATAACGTATCGACCTGCAGCAACCCTTTGCGGGTCAGCGTGATGTCGTCCCCGTCGATCGTCAGGAAACCGGTCTCTTGCTGGTGCTGGAAGGGAGTGGCGAATTCTTCGAGAATTTCGACACCGAATTTCTCTCGGAATGGTTTCGCCGAGATATGTCCTTCTTTCATTTGCAGAATCAGTTCGCGAATCAGCATTTGATGTTTAGTCGGTCGATAAGCTCGGTTGACCGGCAGACGACCTTCGTTGACGATCTCTTTATACTCTTCGATCTTGTCGTAGTTCTGATAATGAACTCCCTGCAAGTGACCGAAGGAAGAGACACCCGCTGCCAATAGATCGGATCCTCGCCAGAGGTTGTCACGGTAGACAAAGCGATCTGTTTCCGGATTGAGCACCAGTTCGTTCCCGCTGGAAACGTGGTACCCTTTCTCGCCTAACCAATCAATCGCTTCGTTCACCCAGCGACGTTTGGTGGCCCAGTCTGCAATGGGAGATTCCTTGCTTTCCTCTTTCATCTCTTTGGAGATGATCGTGTTAAACGGCAATTCCATCTGATAGACAGTAATATTGTCCGCCCGCATTTCATTCGCTTTTTCCAGACAGTTTTGCCAGTTCTCGTCCGTCTCGCCAATCATGCCGGCAATCAGGTCGATGTTCACTTGGGGAAATCCGACATCCTGAATCCAACCGTAAGCTTTATGAATTTCGGGGGAGAGGTGGGCACGACCATTTTCTTCGAGGATGCTGTCTTTGAAGTTTTCAACCCCCAAAGAAACACGGGTGACTCCGATCTCCTTGAGTGTTTTTACTTTTTCTTCGTTCAGCGTTCCGGGTTCACATTCGAAGGTCACTTCCTCCGCATCGTCCCAGTTCAGATATTCGGAGAGGCGATCCCGCAGGGAGAGCAATTGGCGGGAACTCAGGTAAGAAGGAGTTCCTCCACCAAAGTAAACGAACTTCAACTTTCGACCTTTGACCGCCGGTTGCTGGCTGATCATCTGGAATTCTTTTTCCAGAGCATCGACGTAGTCTTGAATCGTTTTCGCGTTCTGTTGGGTATAGACCCGGAAGTAACAGAAGCGACATCGCTTGCGGCAGAACGGAATATGAATGTACAAGCCGAGAGGAACCGAACTGTCTGGTTCGCTTTCATAAGCGGACTCGATCTCGTGTCGTAAATCCGACCTCCACAGGGAAAAGGGAGGATAGTTGGCGATAAAGTAACTACCAACTTCAGTTTTCGCAGTCTCTGTCGACATAGTAAACCTGATCATCTCTGCAGGAGTGGATGCGCGCTTGTTCGAATCAATAGTCCGATCATTTTACCAGATACCCCGGTAAAAGAGAACGACTCAATTCTACAGAAAGATTCACCAACGTCCAGAAGAGGCTGACTTCGGTCGACAAGCGTCTCACATCTTATAAGCGGTCCTGAAATTCTCTGATGAGGCAATTTCACCCCTGAAAGGTAACCTCGAAGCCAGCCACAACCTGGTTTCAGGATGAATTCTAATCGTAGCGGGTTCTTGTAGTGTAAAACGACGTTATTACTAAACTCTTCGCAAGATCGAATTGCCAAGAATAACGGTGAACAGCTCTAGCTCTTCTGGTCGTCTTCCTCGTCGTCGTCATCAAAGAAGCTGAAATCAATTTCATCATCTTCTTCAAGATTCAGGTCGTCGCCAGAATCGGTTGAGTCCGTAACAGCGATATCGTCATCATCTTCCAACGCATTCAGGAAGTTCTGAGCTGCCGATTCGTCATCGTCGTCGATGATCAAATCATCTTGCTCGTCGTCCAGAGCGATAATCGTCTCTGTTTTCTCCAGGTCGTTTTCGGCCTCGTCCAGGTTGATTTCGGCAATTGTTTCGAGTGAAGAAGAATCTTCCGCTTTCTCAGGATCGTAAGCGGGAATTTCTGTACCTGTATCCTCGTCGTCATCTCCCCAGTCGAGATCATCCGCAGAGTCTTCGACGATTACGATTTCCTCGTCATCATCATCGTCATCGTCCAGGCTGATCACGGCCGAGTCTTCGATAACGATTTCCTCATCGCTTTCTTCAAAGGCAATCGCATCAGAAGATTCTGACAGCACCACTGGTTCTTCGTCCTCGTCCATTTCGGAGAGAAAGTCACCGGCAATATCTTCGTCGTCCGTATCAAGATCGAAAGCACTGGTGGAGGCGAGCACACTGTCGTCTAGCTGATCGTCATCATCAGTATCGTCGTACCCTTCGATGACGAGGTCCTCTTCATCATCGTCAAACTCATCTTCAACTACCAGGGCACTGGCGGGCGAGTCTTCTTTGATGACCATTTCCTCTTCGAGGTCGAGGTCCATATCTTCGTCATCACTTAAATCAATCTCGTCGTCCAGGTCGATATCACTGGCCCCGAGAGCAACCGCGGTATCGTCCGCTTCGTCGAGGGCGAAATCGATTTCTTCGGACTCATCGTCGTCGACTTCGGCGACAATTTCTTCGTCTTCTTCGATGACGATTTCGTCGTCAGAAACCAAGTCATCCAAATCAAAATCGGAGGTTGCAGCCATGATGTCATCATCTTCGTCCATATCGACGACATCACTTTCTGAAACACTACCTTCAGCGACACTATCGTGCAGTCCTGACAGTGTACTTTCCGAGTCGAGGCCCATATCGCTGATATCAAAGTCATCGGTGACTGCGACGGCATCGGCGGATCCCATTTCGGAATCATCGTCTAAATCGAGATTGTCTAACTCAACATCGCTGTTTTCGTCAACAACGGCGACCGGTTCATCGTCATCGTCCATAAAGTCATCAAGGTCGAAGTCGTCCGTCGCTGCAATCGTCGTGGAAGATTCGGTGACTTCAATCTCACCCGTCTCTTCAACATTGATGTCATCATCAATCCCAGGGCCTGTATAAGCTTCCAACGCATCCGCGGTTTCCGCGTCGTCGGAATCACCAACCATTAACTCGCTCGTTGAATCTGATACAATGATATCCGAGTCTTCGGCGAACGGATCGTCGCTGTCGAAGTCATCTTGTCCCATTTGAACTTCGAAGTCATCGCCCGTCATGGTCTCACTGACCAGTACACCTGAGGTTTCCAAGTCACCATCGTCGAAGAAGTCTTCACCCAGCAAATCGGATTTCGATTCTTCTTCGACTGGCGGGGGTGCAGCAGCGGCATTACCAGAATCGGTTTCCTCGCCCATCTCTTCACGAGCAGCGGCTTCTTCGATGGCGCGTTCTGCTTTTCGTTCTTTAATATGTTGATACAACAGGATAAACGGTGTGGCAATGATAGCGGCCGAACAGAGCAGCGCCAGCGCATTGGCAATCCAGATGGCTGTCCCCATGTTGCCACCGTAATTCACGATGGACATCGCCAGCACGAATGCAAAAATGCCCGCGGGAACCACAGCCACTAGAGAGACCAACGTCGTCTGTAATTTATTCACTTAAAAACCTCGCCTGTATCAGGTGCAGAGGGTGTCAATCCTGTTAGCAGTCCTTACCTTGATATTCTATGACAGTAATCCTTACTTATGTCGTAATTTACCTATTCTCACTACAGTAGAACTCTTACGAACAGGGCAGGCAACCTGCATTTCATCGATTCGACCCAAAAAATAAGGGTTGTGACGGTTATCCATGAGAATTCAACCAGCGGAATTGGCAGATCTCCGCGACCGTTTCTGTTACGATGGAGGAGTCACCTGACTTTCCCGCATTCAAGCGACGGTCGAACCGTTCTCAAACACAATAACCGATCACACGTTCACTTGGAGAAATTCTCTCACCCATGAAACTCGGATTGATCAACTCTGCCTGGGCTCAGGCGGGACGCGAAACCGCTTGGGGAATTGCCCAGACCCGCAATATCGGATTCGACTGCATCGACATCTTTGCCGATCCACTGGACATTTCCATTCAGGAACGCCGGTTAATCGCGTTAGAATGCCAGAAACAGGGCCTACCCATCGTTTCAATCTGTTGCGTAGCCACCGGCTTGATCGACCTGAATCCCTCTGTTCAGCAGTTTCACGTTGACCGCTGCGAGGCTTATCTGGACCTCTGCTATGAGTATCAGGCGGACAATCTGTTGCTCGTTCTGGGGGAGTATATCTGGAACAGGGAAGTCATTCCGCCAGACGAACAATGGAAGTGGGCCGTCGACAATTGCCGGGTCCTGGGTGCTTACGCGGAGCAGCTGGGTGTAAAAATTGCGTTAGAACTCGAACCATTTCCACTCTCGTTGTTGAACAACGTGGAGAACATGGTACGATTCCTCAACGATGTGGATCACCCCGCAGTGAATGCCAATATCGATATTTCGCATCTGCAACTGGCCGATGTAGCACCAAAAGAACTACAGCGCTTGAAGGGCCGGGCCATTCACGTTCATATATCGGACTGTGATGGCAACGTGCATGGCGATCTGCCTCCGGGTCGGGGAGTGGTCAATTTTCTCCCTTATCTGGAAGAGATTGCCACGATGGATATCGAGGGAGCCATTTCTCTCGAACTCGAATACTCGCCCGAACCTGATAAAATCGTCGAATGGGTCACCGAAGCTTATCAGGAAACTGACCGGCTGTTGCAGCAGGTAGGACTACGCGACTAAAATCGCTCCGCCTGAATCGCCCATACGAAGTATTCCACAGGAACTTTCTGCCTTGCAGAAAGTCTCCTCCCACCCGCCAGGGGGCTCTCACGACGAGGACTCCCTCCAACCTGTACATGATGTTACCAAGTCACTCGTCGTTCATTAGTAACGCCCCAAACTTACAGTCCTTAAATTAGTAACCGAGATAAGAAGAAAAACATGTCTGACCTGATTGCACCTCATGGTGGTTTGTCTGAACCTGTCTGCTGCACCGTTTCCGAGTCTGAAAAAGACGCATTCCTGGCGGGAGCCGCTGACCTCCCCAAAGTTCCGGTTTCCTCCGCGGACCTCTCCACAGTTTACCGTATTGCTGACGGTACCCTGAGCCCGCTGACCGGCCCGATGAACAGCGAAGCCTGGAACTTGGCGCTCGACGAAAAAGTCGTCATGAGCAACGGCAAAAAATACGCCTGGACCATTCCACTCGCATTCCCTATCACTGCTGAATTGGCCGGAACTCTTTCTGCTGGACAGAAAGTCGCCCTGACCAACCCGAGTGGCGAAATCGTCGCGACACTCGACATCAATGATGTCTACGAATGGGACAAACCCAAATACATCAAATGTGTCTACGGTACCGAACGTACTGACCACCCCGGAGCCGCCATGGTGATGGAAGGTGACAAAGAAAACACTCATCTTCTCGGTGGCGAGCTGAAAGCATTGCCTCAGCCCAAAAGCCCTGCTATCGGCCAGTACGTACTGACCCCTCGCGAAGTTCGTGCTTTGCTCGCCGAAAAAGGCTGGGACGCCGCTGTTGCTTTCCAGACTCGTAACCCGCTGCACCGTGCTCACGAGTACGCCCTGGTTTACGCCTTGGAAGTCCTGCTCAAAGAAGGCAAAAATGCCGGTGCTGTACTGAATCCGCTGATCGGCGAGACCAAAAGCGACGACGTCAGTGCTGAAATCCGTATGGAAACTTACGAAAAGCTGATCACCGACCGCGCCATGGGCGACGGCGACAGCGACAGCGAACTGTGGGAGCCCCGCGGAGAATCTGTTCCTGATCGCGTAATCCTGCTCGGCCTCGACATCAAAATGTTCTACGGTGGTCCCAGCGAAGCTGTCATGCATGCGATCTACCGTCAAAACATGGGTTACACCAACATCGTTATTGGTCGTAAACATGCCGATGCCCCCTTCCAGGATGGTACCGCCATCTGGGGTGACTTCGACGCTCAGGAAATCTTCGACAACCTGAATGGCGAACTGCTGATCAAACCCGTTAATGTTGGATTCGCTGCTTACTACGAGTCAATCGGCCGTGTTGATCTGATGGAAAACCACAAAGACGAAAAACCAGTATTCATCTCTGGTAAAGACGTCCGGGCGACTCTGTTGAAAGGCGATATGGTTGATCCCCGTATCATGCGTCCCAGCACTTCCAAAATTCTGGCCGAAGCAATGGCCAGCTAAGCTCCAGCCAATTTGATTTTGGCTGTTAAAAACATCAACGACTCATGCCCTGTTCACGCAGGGCATTTTTTATGCGCCCTCCATATATCGAATGGAACGTGACGAGCCTGATTAATTAACCGAAGCCCTCATCGCAACTTGTCTTACGGTCCAAATGGGACTCACACCGGTCGAGAGATATCAATCATGTCAATTGTAGGAATCCAGGGTTCATGTAAAACTAAAATCAGGGCAAAAATAGGTCGGCTTCACGCTTGACCCTCCCGAACGATTTGACATAATGCGTGCAGTAACAATTTGTTATTTCTTGCGGGTGTAGCTCAGTTGGTAGAGCACCACGTTGCCAACGTGGTTGTCGAGGGTTCGAATCCCTTCACCCGCTCTTTTTTATGGACTGTTCGCAGGAGCAGCCCCCTCGAACGTTAATCTGGCTACTTTGCCCGGTTTTCCATCGAGAATAAGCCCTCCGCCGGTTTTGATATTATTCTCAGTCTGTATAATCTCAGACTACCCGTAAACTCTTAACAAAGTTTTTTCGAGTAGTAATCGGCAGCGAGAATCGACGGTTCGCGCGGCCAAACGACAGGCCTGTTGCAGAGTTAATCCTGCCGCTTACAACCTCTCCAAGGTATTGAATATTACTGTCCCTCCCTGCGGGTTGGCTTTAGGTATTCCCCGGTCTGATTTTCAGGTCAGGCATCGGGAAGTGACTTTTCCGCCATCGGCCCGCAGATGTTGATTAACAGTATTGTTCCACTCGATGTATCTTTCAGTTGATACACTACTCAGAGAGTCAACCATGTTGTGAGAGACAGCCAGTCGCTTGAACGCAGACTGTTGGCTTTCTGTTATCCCATAATCATCCAGAAGAACTATCCAGGATCCACGATCGTTCAACGGTATTGATGTCAGCTCGTGCGAAACACGATCACCGTTGCCGCTCCTGAAGGAATGCACGCATGACTTCCGAAGAAGAAACGACCCCGACTGAAGGTGCTGTCGCCGAAAAGCCGAAACTCGATCTCGATGTCAAAATCGAGAATGCGGGACCTTGCCGTAAACACATCTCCGTCAAAATCAAACGAGATGATATTGATCTCGCTATCGACGAGTCGGTTAAGGAGTTATCCAATACCGCCGCAATCCCCGGTTTCCGCGTAGGCCACGTTCCTGCGGATCTCGTCCGTAAACGTTTCAAAACGGAACTGACTGACCAGGTCAAACAAAAATTACTCGTTGAAAGTCTGGAACAGATTTCGGAAGAGAACGAATTCGATCCGATTAACGAGCCCGATATCGATGTCGAAACTCTGGACATCCCCGAAGAGGGTGATTTCGAGTATGAATTCGACGTCGAAGTTCGTCCTGACTTCGATCTGCCGAACTACGAAGGTCTGAAAATCGAGCGACCCAACTGGGAAATCTCTGACGAAGACATCAACGCTTTCATGAAACGATACGCCGAACAGTACGGCGAATCATCTGAAAAAGACGGCGAAGTCGCTGGAGGCGACACCATTGTCTGCTCTGTCGAATTCGCCAAAGAGGGTGAAGTCATCAACAAAATGACGGACCTTCGTCTGCAGGTTCGTTCGACGCTTCGCTTCCACGATGCCGAGCTGAAAGACTTCGAAAAACTCGTCAGTGGCTCCAAAGCGGGCGACAAAGTCGAAACGGATATTAAAATATCCGACGAAGCGGAAAAAGTGGAACTGCGTGGCGAAACGCTGAAGGCAACCTTCAAAATCACCAGCGTCCACCAGACCGAAACTCCCGATGTGGATGACGAACTGGCAACTCGCATTGGCTTCCCAGATATCGAAACCTTCCGCAAACAGGTTGCCGACACACTGGAACGCCAGCGAACTTACGAACAACGTCAGGCAACCCGCCGACAGGTTCTCGAGAAAATCACCGAATCCGCCGACTGGGACCTTCCTGAAAACCTCGTTCTCCGTCAGGTCGAAAACGCTCTGCGTCGAGAAATCCTCGAAATGCAGCAGGCTGGTTTCACCCGTCAGGAAATTCAGGCTCACGAGAATCAACTCCGTCAAAACGCACTGACTTCGACTCGTCAGGCTCTGAAAGAACACTTTGTTCTCGACCGGATCGCCACGCACGAAGACATCAACGTCGAGATGGCCGAGATCGACATGGAAATCCAGCTGATGGCGATGCAGTCGGGCGAAAATCCCCGTCGTGCTCGTTCTCGACTGGTTAAATCGGGGGCGATTGAAAACCTCGATGCTCAGATTCGTGAGCGTAAAGCGATCGACGTCATTTTGAGCAAAGCTGAGTTCGTCGACACCGACAAAAAACCGGATACAGACAACTCCATCACCGCTGTGGCCCGTCCTATCGCAGGCACGATTGCTGACGCGGTTGAAGAGGAAGAAGCCGAAGGCGACGACGAATAATCTCGTTGCTCGACTCTTAAACCAACGAAACGACTGGAATTTATTCCAGTCGTTTTTTTATGCTTAGTTCTTGCCCAAGATAAGTGTGAGGGTGGAACAAAGGAACGCGTTTTTTAAAGCGTGATTGTTACCGGCAAAATTCGCCCTACTGAAATGGTTTACGCTAGAGCGCATTCCGGTTAACCGTAGCGTGTTCTGGCGGCGTAGCCTGCTGTATTTAAGGGCTTTTAGGGACCGATAGCCGCCACACTTATCCTGGACAGGATCTAGAGAGATTCATACCGTTGGGAGCAGAAATGAACAGGACGGCAAGATGATGAGGACGGAAAGATGAAAATTGACATCTACCCGGTCGAGTCCTTCGACGGCACAAAGTTGCTGGTGCGGCATTTTCACGCCGTCTCTGAACTAACCCGTCGAACGCTTCTCTTCACTCACGGACTTTCCGAACATGGAGGACGCTATGAACACTTTGGTATGCACTTCGCCCTTCAGGGCTGGAATGTCATCATCCACGACTTACGGGGGCACGGACAATCCGAAGGTCCTCGAATGCATGTCGATCGCTTTGACAACTTCTGTTCTGACCTGCACGCCATTCGCCAGCATTTCAAACTGGCCCCCGAACATTTAACCATGATCGGCCATAGTCTGGGGGGGTTAATTACCGCTCGGGATGCTCAAATTCACACACAGGCCAGTCAACGGATGATTCTGCTCTCCCCATTCCTGGGGATGGTCCGTAAACCACCCGTGTGGAAATGGTACATGGGAAAGCTACTTTATCATCTAGCTCCCCGAACTCTCTTCGCGACAGAAATCAAACCCACCGAAACGACCAGCAACCCCGCAGCGGCTGCGCGGCGAGCCTACGACCCGTTAAGTAGTGAAAGCATCAGCGCAGGACTCTTCTTTGAATGTCAGCAAGCACTGCACGACGTCTGGGTGAAAGCCGATCGCATTCAAGTGCCGACTCTCTTATATCAGGCTGAGAACGACTCTCTCGTCAATGCAGAATCTGCGATGAGTTGGCTGTCTATGATTAACGAGATGGGTCGTGTCCCATGCGAGGGCAAACTTTTCGCGGGTCATAAGCATGAACTTCTGAACGAAGCCGATTGGGAACAGACCTGCAACTCGATCCAAAGTTGGATCGAGTTGCCTCTCGATGATCCGCTTAAGCAGGTAGCTCCTACTCAACCGACGGTATCCTGAATCCTTCAATCAGCCTATTGACCAAAGTTCTGCTTCGACCAGGGAGAATTTTTCATTACTGGGGCATCAGCAAAAGGATTGTTTGTATCCAATGCTGGTAAATAACGATCCTGAGGGAGGGCAGTTGTCTGCGGAGCAGCCTGTGTCAGATCTCCAGTTGAGGGAAGATTCTGAGCGCCTGAGGTAAAAGGATTGTTCATTGCGGGAACATTCTGCACTGCGGGGACATTTTGCACTGCGGGGACCTGATGCATCGCGGGAATCTTGGTTGGTTGTGGATTGTGGTTCAAGTAATTAATCAGTTTCGGAGTCGCCTTGTTAATTAATACAATTCGAGGTTCCGCGTTGGGATCGCCATTGGGGCGAACCAGGCAAATGATCTCGGAGTTTCCGGATTGAGCCAAGGCTTGCTGCAACAGTTCCATCTCCCGGGACCCGGGCTGTGGCATCGTGTTCGCGACATTCGCATTGGGCTGAGATCCCTCGGCCAGATTCCCAAACGGATCGCCCCCCCTCATTTGTTGCGAAGGCAAATTCTCTTCCAACGAAGGAAAGCTGGAAGGTGCGGGTGTATCGGCAATCACGCTTTCCGTTTCAATTGTTGCGGGATGCAGGAACGAAACCTGAGATTGGTCAAGGAATCGATAGATAGGCTTCAAGCTTGTGTAGATGCCCCGTTGATCTTCCGGTTGGGCACAGATACAGACACCCACCAATTCTCCTCCCGAAGTAAACAGTCCGCCACCAGAACGTCCCCGCTCGGGTACGGTCGTGCATTCAATCGTGTCTGGACCTTCATAGCGGTTCAACTGTGTGACTTCCATTTTAATCTGAGTTGGCAGTTCGCCACCACCACAGCCAATACTGCAAACTTCTTCCTGTGGAACCGGCAGGCTGGTTAGAGAAGCTACAGGTGATGTGGGAAACTCATAATTAAACTGGAGATAAAGCAATCCAAGGTCGACTGCTTCCGCGTCGTAGTTAACCAGCTTCGCTTTGAGAGTGCGTGGTTTCCCTTGGTAAAACACGTCAACTTCGACTTCTTCTCCCTGCTTCAAACCACGGAAGATATGACCGCAGGAGAGAATATATGTTTTCTGATTAGAGCTGGAGATAATGGTACCAGTTCCAAAGTTGACTCCCCCTCCATCGCTAACTCGAATTCGTACAGTTGAGATCGCCCCTTGTGAAAAATCGACAGCAGTCTCGGTGGCTGCCAGGTCCGATTCCGGACGAACAGCCTGAGCAGTGACGGAGGCCGGTTTTTCCTTGGCACCTAAACCAAAGGATCCAAAATCAAACGCGTTGTTAGACTCTTCATTCACAACAAACTTGATTTCGTGTCCTGCTGAATTTCCAGATGAAGAAGTCGCCCCATCAAGAGATCGCTTTTCACCGTTCACTTCTGCGAGTGCTTTGTACTTTTGCAGATTATTATCACGCGCGGTCGTTGCTGTGGCCAGCATTTCCTGCAATGTCTGCTGAAACCCTTCCCCGCTGTAATACAGTTGTCGTTGTTTGATTTTGCCGTCGACCAGCAGGACGAAGCAAGGCAGAGCATTTACGCCCATTCTGTTCATCAGGCCTGAGTTCTTGTCGGCGTCGACCTTCTGGATTGGATATCCATCTCGAACCAGTTTGGAAACCATCGGTGCGATTTTGCGACAAGGTCCACACCAGGTGGCGGAAAATTCGAGGACAATATTCCTACGTTCCATCTTGTCGATGACATCGTCTTCGATAGCGTAGAGAGAAGTCGTACAGAGTCCGATAATGAGGGTCGAGACAAGAATCCGTTGAGCTTTAATGGCTGGCACTCCCTTTGTCGTGGTGAATCAGAAGCGTCATGGCTTCGTCTCACCGAATCTGAGGGGACAGTGGGAGCAGAGAAAGTCTCAGACAAAAAGCGGGCAGCAAAATATCAGCCGTCCTCAACCGGGCAGGCTGAGAATCAGGACAAACTGTTTGGCTTCCGTGCCTTCATTGTAAGATTGACAAAAAACTATTGCCAATTTTACAAAAACACCTCAGGAATTTGTGGGTGGGCTACTGAGGTGCTTGTTGAGCAATCCATGCTCCGATCACTGCGATCGTCTGTGTTATTAGGGTTTTGAATGAATTCAAATCCATTGAATCCATCCGACTTGAGGAGAAAAATCATTTTTCTCTCAATTACCAAACAAAAACTGCAGATGCCGTGCCAGATCTTCTCTAATTTTGCCTGTTTTTCAACTATTAAAGAGAGACTGACAATATGAACAGATAGTCGGGCAAGTTATTCCCGATTTAGAAAAAACGACGCTCATCTCCAGAGAGGTTGTGTACCTCACGGCTTCGGGCGGACTATAATAGATAACTTGAGCTCGCTTTCCGCCGCATATTCTCGGTCAATTGCCGAACTGGTCGCAAGAAAGAGCTCGACCATCCTCCTACGCCAATTCTCCATCAGGCTTGGCACTCGAGTACTGACGATTTTCACGAAGATGCCATACTGTCTTTTTGAATAGATATCTGGCACAGTTTCAATCGTTAGTGGCTCCCTTCCTACCCCGAACCATCCGACGAGACGTCTGCATGGCCCGCCCGAAAATATACGATTCTTCCCAGCCCCTGCCTGTTCGTTCGCTACTCTGGCTGTATGAATTTCTAGCCTCTCTTAAACTGGCTGTGATTCTCATTCTGTCATTAGCGATTGTGCTGGCATACGCGACGTTTGTCGAAGCGCACCTGGGAACCAAAGCGGTCCAGTGGTACCTCTATCACTCCGGCGCATTTGCCGGATTGCTGTCCCTGCTTGCAATCAACATCTTTTGTGCTGCTTCGATCAGGTATCCTTGGAAACGGCACCAGACCGGGTTTGTTGTCACCCACATCGGCCTGCTCGTCCTCTTGGGAGGTTCGGCTATTAGTTTTATGGGTAGCTTGAACTCGCAGATGCTCGTCTTCCTCGATGACTCCAGCCAGATGGCAATCGACTTGGACGAATCGGGTTACCTTCAAATCGATGGCCTCCCTGATCACCCTGAAACTTTCACGCAGATAATCCCCTTGGGTCCGTTTAACTGGAATTCTTACCACGACAAACCGTTCAGCCAGAAACTGTCCGAACGATTTGGTTGGTCGTCGGAAGAGTGGGAACATGACCCTCTGAGTATTTATAAGAGCGATAACTATCAGATTGATGTCGTCAACTACTATTCCGCCAGCGAAGTACACCAGCTCCCTTTCCTCGACCTGACTTTCAGCCAGGAGGTTATCGGTGCGGAAATGGATATCGACCTCGAATGGCAGGAAGGGCGTCCCTTCGCGGAAGCCCCGTTTGGAGGTATGGGAAATGTCCTGATGTGGAAAACGGAGGATCCCAAGGATCTCAAACGTTTTCAGGAAGCCCGACCACAGCGATTCGTCGCGGGTGATGGCGTTCTGGCCGTCTGGTCGGAAGGCGAGGTCTACCACATCAATGTCGCCGAACTTCAACGCTTGAAGGAAAAAGAAGAAGGGCCTTACGAACTCGATAATGGCCTGCAGCTCGAACTCCTTGGTTTCGCTCCTACACTTGATTTGCGCCTGCTGACGACGACTGGCGAATTCGTCTCCCAGAGTGACCAGCCACAAATGCCCGCTGTCGAGCTATTAATCACCGAGCCTTCGGAATCAGAAGAGGGAAAACCCAAGGAATACCGCATCGTCCGCTTGGCGCGGTACCCGGTGAACACCATCGTCACTCGTCCGGATGATTTCTACGTCGAATATTATCACCCGGAGATGGAGGGGCGTGTTGACATTTTGATGGGGCCCGATAATAAGCTCGCTTATCGTGTCTGGCAGAAGGGAACCAAAATGGTTGTCGGTGCCGGAGACCTCAACGTCAATGAGTCGATTGACACTTGGTCAATGGGGGGGGGCAAGAACGTCTGGTCGATGCGACTCAACCGTTTTCTCACTCCCGATGAAGACAACGATAAATCCTGGGACGTTTTTCCGGTTGAATTCAGCAAAGAGGCAGACGGACAGTCCAAACGAATAAAAGTCCGCGTCACCTGGAAAGAAGATAACCAAACCAAAACAGACGAGTTCTGGCTCGGTCAAAATCTCCCCTCTCCGTGGGTCGAAGCGGGTCGGTCACAAATTCACCGGACCGATCTGGGCGACGGCGAAGGGTTGAACGTCTCTTACAATGTAAGACAAACTGACGTCGGTTTCGCGATGAAACTGCTCGACTTCGATCTCGACGTCGATCCGGGAACCAGCATGGCTGCCAATTACACCAGCCATCTGCTGCAACTGGACGTACGCAACCGAGCGGAAATTACGGACCTTCAGGAACAACTGGAGGCCGAATCCAATCCCGCCCAACGACAGGTCCTCTCCACTCAAATTAACGAAACGAGAAAAGGCCTGTTCACTTCCCTCTTCAAAGAATATGAAGAACTGCCTGAAGAGAAACGTGAGGAATGGATTGCTTCACACGACGAGGCGGCATTACATGTCATCACAATGAACGAACCGCTCGACTATCCTGATCTGGAAGGTCGACCGTTACGGTTCTTTCAGGAGAACTACCTCCCACCCGACCCTCCCGCTCGAGCTTTTTATGGTTCAATCTTCCGCGTGAATTACGACCCAGGTCGTCCGGTTAAATATTTAGGTTCGGCTCTGATTACGTTGGGAATTTTTCTAATGTTCTACATGCGAGCGTATTTCTTTAAACGCACACACAAACAGAATGTTACAGCAGAACAAGCAGGCGAATCTGTTCCTCAACCCAGTGAAGAGGAACCTGTTTCGGTTTGATCCGTTGATCTCCGAGGTAAAACCTCAATCGATCTTTTTACAGCAGATTCAACTTGCCACATTGCCTATAACGAAACCCGCACTACCCCATTGAGGTTGTTTGCGATGCTTAATTTGAAGCGATTTTCTTCATTATTGATTCTTCTCTCGACTCTATTCATCACAGGGATGGAGACCGACAACGTTCGCGGCGACGAAGGTGCTGCCTCTGCGCATGTCGATTTTGACTGGTCTGCCTGGCAACGAATCCCGGTACTTGATGAAGGTCGTATTAAACCGATCGATACCTTCGCCGAGGAAGTCGTCACACTGGTCACCGGTCGTGCTAAATGGGAAGATCCCGAATCGGGAATCAAATACAAAGCTCCGGAACTTTTCTACGCCTGGATCGCAGATCCGGAAGAATGGTTAAACCGAAAAATTCTTTCCTGTAGCTTCCGTCCATTGCGTAATATTCTAAACACAGAAAATTCTGTTCTAGAAGAAAAAGGGACGTATGTCTCGGTCCGAGATTTGATGGACTGGGACAAGTCCATGGAACAGGGAAAACCTGTTTTCTGGTCCGAAGATTTTCAGCAACGGATCCGTGACCTCGACACCGCCAGTAAACAGGAAAAACAACCCGATCAGGTTGGTGACACGGTTGAAGATCGACGCATCAACGCGAAAGTCGCAGAGCTTTACAAACATTTGCAAACCTTCCTGACCGTTCGAGAAGCGCGAAACTTATATATCGTACCGGGTCTCGATCCTCGCACAGTCACTGCCGCGTTAAATCCGGATGACCGTTTGAAACATTGGGTATCTCTGGGAGCCTTCCTCAACCGTGAAGATTGGGCAACTCATCCCGACGTCACCGTCGCAGCATTAATGGCTGACAGTGTGGTTCCTAACGAAGAAGAAGGCCAGCAGTCGCTTCTTTCCTGGGTTGTCGAGATGGGTGGCGTTTATCCTCCCGCACATTTCCCTCAACTGGCAAAAGCACATGCCTCTCGCGAAGAAGTCCTCGTCGGTGTCAAAGACTTGGAAGAATCGTTCAACGCGACTAGGACTGCATACGACGCTAATGATGCCAACGAATTCTCCAAGGCGATGATTAACTTCGAACAGGAAGTACGTCGACTCGCAGGAGTGATGGAAGAAAAGCGGGTGGAACTGACTCCTCCCGAAGCGAAATCGATGGACTTTGGTTTGTTCAATGACCAGATTTGGAATATTTATCAACCGCTCGAAATCGACCAGTCAGTCATCGCCTCTTCGGCCTATCCCGCAGAAGGCTCGACGAATTGGGAAATGAAATACAACAAATCGCAACCGTTCCGCTCGGCTTGGATTTACTTCCTCGTCGCGATCATCATCACGGTGCTGTCAATGATGGTTCGTAAGGAACGACTCGTCTATACACTGGCTTTGATTACCACCATCGGCGCAATCGTTTACTCGACGTGGGGGTTCTTTCTACGGATCGTCATCAGCGGTCGCCCCCCAGTCACCAATATGTACGAGACTGTCGTCTGGGTATCCTATGTGGTGGCCATTCTGGGACTCTGGTTCTGCTTGCTTCCGTTCCTCTGGCCGGGTTTAAAGAAAAGCTGGGATGCTACACGGCTTCCCTTTTCTTTCCGCAAATCGACGCCGGAACAAAAAGAGTCAAAAACCGATTCTTCCATGTCTATTTTCCGGGCCATCGCGCTCCTGTTGCAAGTCACTGGATTTGTCGGGATCGTGTGGTTCCTGACGAATAGTAATACGACCTTCAAGATCATCGATCTCTATCCTCCGATTTTCAATCACGTGTTTTCCTTCGGAGAACTCGGTGTCTGGATAACGGGAATCTCTACTGTCCTACTTTCTGCCTGGTACTTCCCGCGGGCCGTCATTGCTTTAGTGGGTGGATTGATTACGGTTCCAGCCTCCTTCAAATCCTGGAATGACCAAACCTGGACACAAGCCTTCGACCGTCGCTTCTTCCTGCTGGGAGCATTGCCAGTCGCTTGTCTGGGAATGATGCTCGCTTACTTCGTCGGCGTGCGTAGCCCAGATATTCTAAACCCACGTATTGGCTCCATCGCCGCAGTTCTGAGAAATAACTACTGGTTGACGATTCACGTTCTGACGATCGTTTCCAGTTACGGTGCAGGCGCCCTCGCCTGGGGCCTTGGGAATCTCGCTCTGCTCTACTATCTGGTCGGCAGTTACCGAAAACCCGGAACCGCGACCGCAGGGGCACCTAAGGAATCATTTTCTTCGCGAATGAAACAGGCGAAAAAAGCAATGAATCCCTCGGTCGTTGCCGCTTCATTGAAGAAGAATGTGACTGGTTTCGGATCGGGTGATAAACATCTCGAAACATCCAAACGGCGACCACCGCAGGAAGTTTCTACCCTTGCGAATTACACCTACAAGGCAATGCAAGTCGCCGTGTTGTTACTCGCTGCGGGTACGATTCTCGGTGGGCTTTGGGCCGATGTTTCCTGGGGCCGATTCTGGGACTGGGACCCAAAAGAAGTTTGGGCCTTAATTTCCCTGCTCGTCTATCTGGTCGTGCTGCACGGTCGATTCGCTGGCTGGGTCGGAACGTTGGGAACCAACATTGGCGGTGTACTCTGCTTTAATGCCATTCTCATGTCCTGGTACGGAGTGAACTTCGTTCTACCTCAAATCCACGGTTGGTTAACCGGCTCCAATGCCCCTACCGCCGTCGGACTGCACAGCTACGCCACGGGTGCGGGTGGGTTGGAATATGTCATCGCCGCCGTGCTGTTGAACCTGTTATTGGTCGTCGCGGCCGGTAGTCGCTATTTCATGGAAACCCATTTGCTCGATTCCGGAAGCGCCGCCGCTGTTCCCCCCTCTCCGGAAGAGGAGAAACCAGAACTGGAAACAACGTCCAAATAGTCCCTCTGGAGGGTCACTGCCGATGAAACCAGTGATTGCCAAAAGTCCATAGCAAATTCTCCCTGACCGGGAAAAAACCTGACGACAGAGGTCCTACAGCATTCAACACTTGTGGGACCTCTTTTTTTCTGTCAGAATTAATAGATCACCAACCTTTGATGCGATCCCCAATCGCATTCCTGCCTTGCGTTCACCCCTCGCCTGTTAACTCAACCGAGTTCCCGCCTGATCTTCTACCTGAAGGTTAACCTGATGCTTTCCTGTTTCGATTCTGCATCTCCATGCCGTTCGTCGTTCAGCTCTTCGATGTTCAGCCGATTGCTGTTCGCGAGTCTGCTTTTGCTAACCGGCCCACTTTCCCAAATGAACGTGGCCGTCGCTGAAGAAGAACCGCCCACTTTTGAACGAGACATTCGGCCCATCTTTCGCGCGCATTGTTTCGATTGCCATGGTGCCTCGGAAGAAAGTACCAAAGGGGGCCTCGATCTTCGACTGAAACGGTTCGCTTTAGAAGGTGGAGAATCCGGAGCGGCATTGGAACCAGGCGATCCCGATTCAAGTTATCTGCTCATGCGAATTGAGTCTGGTGAAATGCCACCCGGCGATGCCCATGTCAGCCAGGACGAAATAGATACATTGCGAAAATGGATTGCCGCGGGGGCACTGACTGCACGTCCTGAACCTGAAGAGATTCCCGAGGGAATTGGCATCGCTCCTGAAGACCGCGAGCATTGGTCCTTTCAACCAATTGAACGACCGGCCACTCCTGCGCTAGATCAACTCTCTGCTCCCGAACAGGTACAGACCGACATCGATGCGTTACTGATGGCCAGCATGACGCCCAAAGGCCTGACATTCTCCGACATCGCTCGTAAAGAAACTTTAATTCGCCGTGTTGCTCTCGATCTGACCGGTCTGCAACCGACCGAAGCTGAGTTGAATCAGTTCCTTAACGACGAGTCCCCTGAGGCCTATGAGCAAATGGTCGAACGTTATCTTGCGACGCCCCACTATGGGGAACGATGGGGACGACACTGGCTGGATGTCGCGGGCTACGCTGATTCAGATGGCATGACCGAGCAGGACCGTGTCCGCCCCTTTGCGTACAAGTACCGCGATTACATCATTAAATCATTCAATGAAAACAAACCGTTCGACGAGTTGGTCGTAGAACAATTGGCGGGTGATGAGTTCGTCCCGTCTCCCTACCAGAACCTGACGGGTGAACAACAGGATTTACTGGCGGCAACTGGTTTCCTGCGCATGGCGGCTGATGGTACGAACATTGGCGGATTCAACACCGAAGAACATCGTAACATCGTGATGGCCGATACGATCAAGATCATGTCGACCTCTCTGATTGGTCTCTCTGTTGGTTGTGCTCAGTGCCATGACCATCGTTACGACCCCATCTCGCAGAAAGACTACTACCGCTTCCGAGCGATTCTGGAACCTGCCCTCAACCGGGAAAACTGGCGAACTCCGGATCAACGACTCGTTTCGTTGTATACCGACGAACAAATCCAGGCAGCTGCCGACATTGAAAAACAGGCACAGGAACTCACTGTCCAGCGAAATGCCAAACAGAAAGAATACATGGATGCGGCTCTCGAAAAAGAGCTATTAAACCATCCGGAGGAACTCCGGGAAAAGCTGAAAACGATCTACTACAAACCAGCTGGTGAACGGACCGAAGAAGAGGTCGCGTTCTACAAGAAATATCCTTCCGTCAATATCTCGCCCGGTAATCTGTATCAGTACAACACGGAAGCGGCGGAAGACTTGAAAAAGCAGGCGGCTGAAATTGAAACGGTTCGAGCTAAGAAACCGTTTCAGGATTTTGTCCCTGTTTTAAATGAAATTGCAGGACAGATTCCCAAGACTCACGTCTTTCATCGAGGCGAACCGACGCAACCGACGGATGAAGTTCAACCGGCCGCACTGGCCATCTCTGTAACCGATGGTGGTGCTGTCAATATCTCCCCCAACGAGGAATCGCGACCGATGACCGGGCGCCGTCTGGCCTACGCCAAATGGCTTACCAGCGGCAAACACCCATTAGTCGCCCGCGTGATGGTCAACCGCATCTGGATGCACCACTTCGGTCGTCCCATTGTTGCGACTCCTGGTGATTTCGGTCGCCTCGGTGTCGCTCCGGATCACCCAGAATTGCTGGACTGGCTGGCTGACGAATTCATGCAAACAGGTTGGGACATCAAACAGATGCACCGACTGATCATGACTTCAACTGTCTACAAACAAAGTTCACAGAGCCACAACAAAGGCATTGAAAAAGATCCAGAAAACTTCCATTACTGGAAAAAGCCACTGTATCGCCTCGATGCGGAAGCGATTCGCGATTCCATGTTGGCGTCAGCGGGTTCGTTTAACCGTCGTATGTATGGTGAACCAATCCCTGTGAAAGAAAACGATGTCGGCCAGATTGTCCTGGGCGTCGACAAGAAAGCTCCTTCCAATCGGCCGGGCGAAGATGTTCCTCTCTATGGCGAAGAATTCCGACGGAGTGTCTACGTACAAGCGATTCGCAGTAAACCTCACACAATGTTACGCACCTTCGATGCGCCCCAAATTGTGGTCAACTGTGAGAAACGGACTGTCTCAACAGTCGCTCCTCAGGCTCTCTTAATGATGAACAGCGACTTCTCCCTGGAAACCTCGACCATCATGGCCGAACAGCTGTTGGCAGAGTTTCCACAAAATTCCAAAATGCAAATTCAAGAAGCCTGGAAACGATCTATGTCGGAAACGATGGATGCGGAAACTGAAGCGACCGCACTCGCATTCCTGGAACAACAACAGGCTTGGTTGACCGAACACCCTCCGGAAAATCAGGATCCGAACCATCCTTACGAAACTCCAGAGAAGCAGGCACTGATCGATTTCTGCCAGGCTATCTTCAGTTCCAATGGTTTCATGTACGTCGACTAACGAATTTCTACTACGACAAACACCTTCGTGAAGCGGCCCTTATCATTCTTTTAAATCAGGCGACGACCATGACTGCACCTTTGCAGAATGAAACTCCATCAATTTCCGGCTCTTCTCTGTTTCAAAGCCGTCGCCAGTTTCTGGCACGCAATGCCATGGGTATCGGTGGCGTGGCTCTGGCTACCATGCTGCAGCAGGAGAATCTGCTCGCGAATGAGGAAATCGCACCGTTCGTCCAACAGGACAAATTCGACCTGACTCCAAAGCAGCCCAATCTGGAACCCCGGGCACAGTCGATGATTTCGCTATTCATGCACGGCGGTCCGAGCCATATGGATTTGACCGATCCTAAACCGATGCTGACGAAATTTCATGACACAGAGTACAAGGGAGACGTATCTTACAGCTTTATCAACCGGGCATCGAAAAAGCTGAAAGGAAGTTCGTTCAAATTCGCTCCGCGGGGAGAATGTGGTACCGAACTTTCGGAACTTCTTCCCAACCTGGCGGAAGTCATCGACGATGTCTGCCTGATCCGATCGATGCACACCGACATTAATGGACACGAACCTTCCATCTGGTCAATGAACACGGGTAAGTCCCAGCCGGGACGTCCCGCCCTGGGTTCCTGGCTCACCTATGGACTGGGGAGCGAATCTAAAAACCTGCCTGCTTATGTCGTCATGACCGATCCTGGTGGACATCCTGTGGATGGTGTGCGGAACTGGTCTAACGGTTGGATGCCACCCCTGTTTCAAGGAACCGTCATTCGTCCCAAAGAACCGCGAATTTTCAATCTGAACCCGCCTGTCCATTTGCAGGGCGAAGTTCAACGACAGAATATGGAATTACTCCAGAAGCTGAATGCCAAACACCTGGAAACACATCCCGGCGAATCCGATTTGGAAGCCCGCATCGCCAGTTACGAACTTGCCGCTCGCATGCAGGATGCCGCTTCGGAAGCGCTCGACCTATCACAAGAGACGAAAACGACATTGGAAATGTATGGCATCGGAGAAGATGCGACTGATGAATACGGTAAACGGTGCCTGATTGCCCGCCGTCTGGTTGAACGAGGAGTTCGGTTTGTGCAACTCTTTATTGCCGGACAAATCTGGGACAATCACTCCAGCATCGACTCCAGCCTTCGCTCCTGCTGTGGCAAGACGGACAAACCCGCTGCGGCACTCATCAAAGACTTGAAGCAGCGCGGATTGCTGGATACGACTCTCGTTCATTGGGGTGGCGAAATCGGCCGGCTTCCCGTTACCGAAAATCATGGCGACCCCTCCAAAGCGGGCCGCGATCATAACGGGCAGGGTTTCAGTACCTGGCTGGCCGGTGGCGGAATTAAGGGAGGAATGACTTTCGGTGAAACCGACGAGTTCGGCCATAAAGCAGTCACTGATAAAGTCAGCCCGAACGATTATCACGCGACTTTGCTGAAACTGTTCGGTCTCAATCACGAAAAACTGAGTTTCCGCTACAACGGTTTACAACAAACTTTGACCGACAAACGCCCCTGCCGGGTTGTCGAAGAAATTATTGCGTAAGTAACCGTCGTTCTTTTTTTGACTGGGGTATTACTTTTTCAACTCCCTGGCAATATAGGTCACTTCGAGAAGCTCCCTGGGCTTCCGTCACAAATGCTAACTTCTCTTCCGGCAAGGGCTTCTCATTCTTCGGATGAGGGTGCATAATAATGTATCTGACTGGCGGCCAATTTCGAATCGGCCCTGGTTTCTGTTCTCGAGACTCACAAATCGGTCTTGCAACAGATTCGTAGAACCGTTAATTAACGCCCCTCTCTCTCTACTCAATCCGAAATGTCAACAATTCAGAATTCACAGGACGACCTGGAAATTCGCGAATATCCTATTGGCACATGGGGCCAGCTGCTATTAGCAGCCTGGAGCCTGTTACTGATATTGGGATTCGCGATGGCCATTTATCTGGCTCCCCATCCCAGTGGATCCGGCACCCATCAACAACTTGGTTTACCCCCCTGCACCATGAAGGTTGTAATGGGCATTCCTTGTCCCAGTTGTGGGATGACGACCAGTTTCTCGAACTTCGTTCGCGGAAATTTTGTCGCCGCCTATTCTGCTAATCCGGCGGGGCTACTATTGGCCACTATTTGTGTTTTGATTATCCCCTGGTGCTGGGTGAGTATTGCTCGACGACACCTCTGGAAAATCGAAAACCCGGACCGGGCTGTTTTAATCCTGATGATTCTGATCTGTTCCAGCAGTCTGTTGCAATGGGCCGTTCGTTTGTTGATCTGATTTCTATCAGACCTGCACTCCGTTCATCCCGATGACATCAGCCATATTGCAAATTCAAAGATCGTTCAAGGATGAACTTTTCAGTGAATTCGCGGGAGACTTAGACTCGTCATGGATGACGGACTTCAAAACCATCAAAGAAGAACCTATCGTTCTTCTCCTTGCAGAACATTGAGTCTGCTGTTGTTGCTGGGACTCTTTACGTCGCTGCTATCCGGTTGCTCGCTATTCGTCATGGGCGGAAAAATGTTATTCGGCGATCCCGAGTTAACATGTTCTTTCACGTCCCAGTCTGCAGTGAATCTGAAGAAGACAGATGAAAAAGTCATCGTTATCTGCTCCACACCGGATTCGATCTCCAGCGATTACCCATCTTTGAACATCGACATGCTCGACGGAATTTCTCGTCGACTCAAACGGGAAAACATAACAATCGTTAATCCCAACGATGTCGCCCGCTGGTTTGATGACAACCTGGGTGTCATCGATGACCCCACCATGCTGGCTCTGGAATTCGACGCAAAATATGTCATCACTGTCGACATCGACGAATTCAGCTATCTTGAAGAAAACAGCGCCAATCTGCTGCGAGGTCGTTCGACCGGCATGATCCGAGCTTACGAAATGCGAGAGTTCAGCGGATCCAGTCGCGCAGTCGAAGTCTATCACCGGGAACTCGTCTCAAAGTATCCCGATATCTATCCGGTTCAGTCCGATCGTATTTCCGAAAAGACATTTCGTAAACAGTACCTCGACCGGGTCAGCGAGCAGATCGCTCAACAGTTTTACAATCATAAGGCCAGTGAAGTAATTTACTAATTCCGGGAACCACTGTGTCGTGTCGCAGTGGGCCGGTTGAACTCACTGTTTCTTTAATACCACGTTATTTAATATCGAATACGTACCAGACCGCGAAGGATCGCGTCATGTTCCAGTATTTTCATAACCGTCTTTTCTCCCCTCAGTCCCGTTTTCGATCACTGTTGATCGTAACGAGCCTGTCGAGTTGTGTGTTCCTATCGGGCTGCAACTACTTCATCCTGCTTGGGTATCTGATTGGTGGTCCTCCATCTATCGCCCCCGACTTCGACGAACAGACGGGGAATTCCATGACCGACAAAGATGTCACCGTCGCGGTCATGATCAGTGCGGCGAAAGAGATTCAATACGACATGGATCGGGTCGATCACGAGTTGAGTAAATACTTCTCGGGCCGACTTCACGAGCATCGTATTCAAACAGTGAACCCGCAACTTGTTCACGACTGGATGGACAAAAACCCGGAATGGGACCGCCCCACAGAACTAGGTACTTATTATCAATGTACTTACGTCATTTACGTCGACCTGCACGAATTCAGTCTGTTGGAAAAACATAGCCATCAGCTGTATCGAGGTCGGGCAGAAGGTATGGTTTCTGTTTACAAAATGGATGAAGATTTCGAAGATGGTGAAAAAATCTACTCCAAGGAATTAATCTCCGTCTTCCCGCTGATGGCTGCTCGCAGCACGGATGAAGTCAGCTACCAGACCTTCAAGGCTGAATATCTATCCCGCCTCAGCGAAGAACTCGGTCGCCTCTTCTACGAATATTACAACGGCGACGATATCCCCCACGCTATGTAACATTCTGGGTCTCGATTTCACTGGCTCTATAACAAACAGAAACTGTGGTTGAATCGTGTAAAATATCTCAGCAGCGTGATGTCACTGAATAGAAAAAAGCAGGTTCTCATTAGAGGAGAACCTGCTTTTTTTATGGAGACTTGGAATGAGCGAGTTTAAATTACTCGGGGAATACATCCTCAGGGAAATCGGCCGCGTTCGATCCTTCTCTGTTCCGAAGATTGGCCCCGGAACCCATCTTGCGACCAAAGGGAACTTGGTCGCCCCCCGTTGTGGCTAATAGTTCATGCAACCGAATCCGTAGATCGCGAACTAGTTCTTTATGCTCCGGTTTGTTGACCAGATTCTCTTTTTCGTCAGGATCGTTCTGTAAGTCGTAAAGCTCATCGGTATCCCAGATACCGTGGTACTGAATGAACTTGTATCGATCGCCTCGTATCGCGAATGTCGTTGGTGTATGTGGGAAATTCCATTCCCAATAATATTCATACAGTAAATAGTCTCGCCATTTTTCGGTTTCCTCTTCTCCTGCAACCATTCCGAGAAAACTACGTCCATCCATTTGTGGAGGAGATTTCAGTCCAGCAGCGGCCAGTATCGTTGGAGCGATATCAATATTCGCCACGACTTCATCTACCACCGTCCCTGCCGGAAATTTACTGGGGCAATAGGCCAGCATGGGAACCCGCATCGAAGCTTCATAGGCCGTTCGCTTGTCGATTAATCCATGCTCACCCCACTGAAAACCATTGTCGCCCATATAGATAATGAGCGTATTATCTTCGAGTCCGGCTTCTTTCACATAACTCCAGACACGACCGATACTCTCGTCCACGGCCAGCAATGCTTCACAGTAGAGCTGGTAGTGCTCTTCGATATTCGTGTCCTGATGGTAAGCGAAGTCGACGCCATGCCAGCTGTTTCTCTGGTTTTTTAACCACATCGGTTTGCCAGCATAATTTTCATCCGTATTAGCCATGGTGGATGGAACCGGCATCTTCTCATCTTTATAACGTCCCGCATGGCGTTCAGCAGGATAGAACATTCCATGCACGGCCTTATGAGACAGATACATGCAGAAGGGTTTGGAGTCGTCCCTTTCTTCCTTCAGCCAATTCACGGCGTAGTCGGTTAATTCATCGGTAATATAACCTTCCTGCGGAACAGACTTCCCGTTGACGTTGAGTGTCCACAGACTTTTTTCGGGCGGATTGTAATGCCCCTGTCCTTTAAAACTAACCCAGTGATCAAACCCGGGGCGGGGATCATCGGAATGCCCCCCCATGTGCCACTTACCGATGAAGGCGGTCTGGTAACCCACTTGCTGCAGGTATTGCGGAAAGAAAACAGTACCTGGTCGGGCGAGATTATTGTTATCCACAACACCATGCTGGTGCATGTACTGCCCCGTTAAGATGGATGCCCGGGAAGGAGAACAGAGCGATGTCGTCACGAAGGCGTTTTTGAAATAAACCCCCTTCTCTGCCATCGAGTCCATGACTGGAGTCTGCACAAAGGGGTGATCGAGAAATCCCATCACGTCATACCGGTGATCATCGGCCAGGATGTAAATCACATTCATCTGGTCTCCGCTGCCGTTTGCTTCCAGTTTTAAATTGGATTCGGTTTCCGCGGAATATGCGAAAGCAAAACCCGTCAGCACAAGGCCGACCCCCGAAAGTAACGATATCATTGAACGCATGATGAAGGCTCTTTTCCTGAAGAGAATAGGACACATTTTGAGGTGAGGTTATCAGAGGTAAACTTGTTACACCTATTCCAGTATAGGCAATTCAACGCGGGGTTCGTCCACTGAAAATCAGGAACGGCCCAAAAGAAAAGCCTCTCCATTTCCAGAGAGGCTTTTCAGATAGAGCAGTTTTACGGTCATAAAGAATTAAGCGCCGTATTTTTCAAGTCGGTCGGCACTTGCCATGGCGAGTGACATAATGTATTTCGCCTGGATTTGCCCCAACCCACCTTTTCGGCATTCTGATTCGCTGAAGCCGGTCGAACCATCGAACCGACAGCGATCCGCCGCCAAAAGCAAGGGGACGGGATGCCAGCTATGGGCCTTCATTTTACTAGGCGTGCTATGGTCGCCCGAGACAATAATCACCGTCGGGTTGAGGGCTTCGATTTTCGCGAGGCCCGCATCAAATTCTTCCGTACGTTTGACCTTGGCATCGAAGTTACCATCTTCGCCCGTCGAGTCGGTGTATTTGAAGTGAATGAAGAAGAAGTCGAATTTATCCCAATTCTCTTTCAGACATTTCATCTGATCATCAATGGTCTGTCCTGCATCAAGCACGTCCATTCCAACGAGTCGCGCCAAACCGCGATACATCGGATAAACGGCGATGGCTCCTGATTTCAAACCGTAGACCTCTTCGTAAGTAGGGATGTCCGGTTTTTTGGCGATGCCGCGTAACGTCAGCAAGTTGGCGGGTGCATCTTCTTTCAAGACTTCGCGAGCCTTTTCGATGAATAGATTGCAAATCTCGGCGGTCTTTTCAGACGCCGCGTCTTTGCCCTCTGCTTTCAACGGAGGGATACCCGTTCGCTGCGGGTCAGTGTCGTTAACGTGACCTCCAAGGCCTTCGCCGCGGAAGACGATCACGAGACGGTACTCTTTAACTGGCTTGACGAAAACTTCGACTCCGGGGATCTCGATCTGGTCCAGTTTTTCACACAGCTTGGCGCCGATATCGCTGGCAATTCTTCCAGCCCGGCGGTCGGTGATTTTGCCGTCGTTATCAATCGTGCAGAAGTTTCCGCGAATGGCAACATCGTTAGGTCCGAGGTCAAAATCGATTCCGAGTGCTTCGAGCACACCCCGGCCAATATTGAAGGTCAGGGGATCATATCCAAACAAACCGAGATGGCCCGGTCCGCTTCCAGGAGTGATGCCCGGAAGAACAGGGGTACTCAGGCCAAGCGTTCCCCGCTGGGCAAGTTTATCGAGATTCGGCGTGGCGGCCGTTTCCAGTTCTGTTTTTCCGCCCGGTTCCTGAGGCAATCCTCCAAGGCCATCGGCGATATACATCACGATTTTGGAATCGTTTTTCTTCTGCAGTTGAAACATTAAGTCCTGAATGTCAGTCGTCATCCGATCTTCTCTCTTTTTCAAATAATTACGGTATTCCGCGTTCGTCTGTGATTTTAAGGATTCGTTTTCAGCAGCAAAAGGTTCCCCTGACAGGAACCCGGAAATCAGGAGGAAACTGTCGGATTGTTTCGTTCTTTTATGTACTGATCAAATAGCTCCAGCGACCGGCGTGCCATGGCTTCGCTACTGTAAGACTCCCGAACTCGCTGATGCCCATTTTCAGCAAAGTTCCATCGGACTGCATTCTCAGAAATAGCTTCTCGCAGTGAGTCCGCCAGACTCTCAGTCATCCCAGCCACACATATTGAACCGCCTTGGGTTTTCCTTAGTATTTCTGGAAAAGCTCCATGGTCGGGTTGAACGACCATCAATCCACTCGCAATCGCCTCCAGCACAGAAAGGCCTTTGGGTTCCTGGTAGTCGGTCGGAACTGAAAAAATATCAAATTGCTGAAACATAGCGACTTTCTCTTCGACTAACTTGGGACTGCCAAGGTATTGGAAATTACCGCCCGCTTGATTCACTTTTTCAACTTGTTCTTCCAGATAGGCGTGATGCCGAGGATGCAGATATCCTCCCGCTAAGAGTTCTAAATCGGGAAACTCCGGAAGTAATATCAAGTAGGCATCCACCAGGTTATGCAGCCCTTTCTCCGGAGCAATTCTGGCGAAAAATCCGAGCTTTCGACATTCTTTCGAATGTCGAGGTTGGCAGTCGGCGTACAGTTCCATATCGATTCCAAGCGGTAGCAGTTCCATCTTCTCCCGATCAATCTGCAGATAGCCAGACATGAAATCGCGATAGAACTCGCTATGAACCAGAATATGATCAAAATCGCGCGCCAGCGTGCTGACTGCCTGAATCGCCTTTTCGCGAAACTGCGGCAGAAGCCCATCCAGAAAGATATCGTCGCCCTGCAGCACACAGCACACGGGAACGTCCAGCTTTTCCTTGAGTGGTTTGAGGATCCCTGCCAGCAATGCATTACTGAATACAATAATATCTGGGCGAACCTGTTCTTTAATAAAGTGAGCGAGTTCATCCATCTCCGCGACGAGAGGCCCCTTCTCATTATCGAGCATCGCCAATGTCAGCGGCCCCAGTTTGCTGGCATCCTGACTGCCCGATAGCTTGGAAACGTATTTCAGCAACCACGGCGAATCAAGCCACCGTTTCATTACTCTTGGTGCCCGTTTCCAAATGGGAAATTTGTAATCCAGATAGATATTGATTCCACCGAGAAAAACATGCTGATCACTCAGGTTGTTCTCGTCCACCAAAACCGGGGTATAAGTAGGAAGCAACGTGACCTCCGCCCCTTCTCGAATCAAAGCGCGAGCCCAGGTATTATCATGCATGCAGGATCCACAGAACATGCCTGCTCCCCCTGCGGTCAGAATCAATACGTGCATGGAATTTCCCGGAGGATGCTTAAAAAGGGACGAAGAAATGTGATCAGGATATTTTGAAACGGCATCTTTCCAATAGAGTTCATTGAGTTCAGAGAATGACTGCTTCAACCATTCCAACGAATCTTCTCAAAAGACTTGCCATCTCCGGGGCGTCTTCTAACTGAGCTTCAAATTCGTCATAAGGCAAACCAGAAATCTTTTCTACATACTGCGGGTAAGCTTCGACCCGCTGCAGCAACCCCTGTCTCGTCAATTCTGGGTGAAACTGAGTGGCGTAAAATAAGCGGTTTGGAAAAGTAAGTGCCTGGTTCTCAACCTTGTCCGTAGAGGCCAGCAAAATAGCCTCCTCTGGCAAATGAGTGACGATATCTTGATGACCCATATAACTGTAAAACGGATCGGCACATTCACTGAATAGCGGATCCTGTTTTCCGGCTTCTGTAAGATGGGTGGTAACGGAACCGACCTCTGCCCGATTCAGATCGGTGACGACAGTCCCCCCCAAGGCGCGGGATACAGCTTGAAATCCCCAGCAGGAAGCGAAAGTGGGTTTCCTTGATTCATACAGAAATCGAATTGAATCGAGCGCCCGGTGCAACCAGTCATCCTCTGAAGTAACGGAATAATTCCCGCTCCCTCCCACCATCACTAGATCGACCTCTTGCAAATGGTGTTTTCTCAACTGTTCATATAGGAGATCTAGCGAAGCGACGGAATCCAGCTGGATCCCCAATGCATCCGCAAATGCTCGCCGCTCCTGCATTAGCATGGGGTCATTCTGCTCTCTGATTTGGAGCAACAAGATTTTAATATTTCTCTGTACCATGAATTTTCTAAAAACGCATTTGACTACCGGGTCCCCAATGAGCTAATAGTGCTACAATGACGATGATGGTGGGTGTGCAAAAACCTAGCAATTATGGTAGTCTTTGTAAGACTGACAAGCTACGGGACGGAAAAGCAAGTAGATCGCCCTACCGACCCGTAAAAATAGGTAGAGTAGGGAAAATCTAAATTTTCTGACTTTCAGGCCAATTAACTTGACATTTAGTGTTAGTTTCCATACTTTGGAATAAGAACTCAAGAAACTTATTTCGTTCTATTTTAATAATACCCCTGTGTTACCGCCAATACCGCGATTTAGTAGTGAGAAACTATCATGATGAAAAAAGCATTGTTTTTGTGCATTGCCACGTTCAGCTTCATGGCCTATTCCGAAAAATCGGAAGCTGCCAACCTCGCAGACATCTTGGGGATCTTGGATAACGAGCTCGATATCGACTTGGATTTGAATTTGTTCTCCAACAATAACAGCGGAAATAACAGTGGGAACACCGGTACTCCTACAACTGGTGGCGGCACCACACCTCCGCCTGCTCCCACAACTGTAAACAACTACTTCGGACCTGTGAGCTACAACTACTTCACTGGCCCGACTTTCAACTTCTTCCCGGGAACTGGTGGCGGAACAGGCGTTCCTACCCCGACCTTCCCCAACGGAACTCCGTTCTACAATCCAATCATCCTTATCTTTCCGATCTCCGGAAATGGTAACATTATCGTGATTAACATCACTTTCTCAAACGGACCCGTTTCAGTCGCTTCAGGTGCATTCTAAGTCAAATAGAGCACAGGGGCTTTCTTAGTGAAGCTCGACTGATCGTAACGATACAACAAAGCCCGTTTTCAAGAAATTGAAGACGGGTTTTTTGTTGTTATTGCATCTGCTTCTACTGCGAGACAGAATGTACTGGCATTGGTCTCTCCGCCAATCCCTATCGAACTTTCAGCTCCCGGAAAGCACGGTCCCGGTTCGTTAGTACAATCTTCGTGCTGCAAGACCTCTCGTTAGAAGCCTCAAAACAACTATGAATGGTGTCGTACGGGCGATTGTGATCGTCGCCTCTATAATTATCGTCGGCGCAATCCTTGTCTTCCCCTGGTTCAATGGTGGAGCGGACACACGTCCGCAAGTCTATTTTCTGCAGGCAACGATTGCAGCTGTGACCGTGGCCCTGCTCTGTTCGTTAATCAGTTCGAACTACCGACCCAATATACCAACGGCCGCACTCGTTCTCTTAATGGCGCTCGGTCTGGCGGGACTCCAACTGGTTCCGATGGACAATTCCCTCTGGAACGCTATCGGAAACAACACACCCGAGCTTCGTCATGAAATGACCTCCGCGCGCGGACTCCTACTGGCTGGGGAACAAGCTGAATCTTCACCACTCTCGCTCTACCCTTCCGGGACACAGCAGGATATCGCGATGCTGCTGGTGGGAATCATTTTCTTCATGCTGGGTGCGCAGTTTCTCAGTCGATTTGTCCCTTTCCGACTGTTTATGATTCTCCTGGCGTCCAACGGTGCATTGCTTGCCTGTCTCGGTTTTCTTCAGCAAATCACCTGGAATGGTAAACTCTATTGGAGCTTACCAATTCCGCAGGGCGGAACCCCTTTTGCCGCGTTCATCTACCATAATCAGGCCGCCTCAATCTTCGCGTTTTCACTGGCAGCCTCTATCGGCTACCTCATCGATATTCATCGTCGCAACCGAGGTATTCGCCATTACGACCGCACTCAGGGAACCGAATGGGATCCACGTAGTGGTTCCCGAACCCTGGACTCATTGCAATATTACATCGCCGACCTTAACGGCGAACGACTGTTTGCGATTAGTGTACTGCTACTCAATATGGCGGGGTTACTATTCTCTCTCTCTCGCGGTGGTCTGCTCTGTTTTCTCATTGCGGGAATCATCGTCTGGACTTATGCCTCGTTCAAGCAAGGTCGTTCCACCTGGGTTAACGTTTTTCTCGTCGGTGGCGTATTAGTAGGGCTGCTTACCTGGGTTTCAGTTACGGACGTTGTCTCGGATCGTCTTCAGACTCTGCTGAAAACCGAGACCTTCGAACAGGAATCCCGACTTCCACACTGGCAAGACACACTGGGCGCCGTTCAAGACTATGGAACGTACGGAACCGGCTTGGGAACCTATCGATACATCTACCATCGTTACCAGAATCACATTAACGAAGGCTGGTTTTTGCACGCGCACAACCAGTACCTCGAAGCATTAGTCGACGCCGGAATTCCGGGGCTGGCCCTAATGCTGATTATGATTTTGCTGGTTTTGTATTCATGCTGGAAGCTCTTCAACAGCGACTATTTTTACACCTATGTGGTCGCCATCGTGGGTGGGCTAGCGTTATTCTTTCAGATTTTTCACGCAGCCGTCGACTACTGCCTCTACCTGCCGGCAACGATGGTCATATTTGCATCACTCACTGGTGCTCTGGTCGGTCGAAGTGTCCGCGCGCTTGATGGTACACGCAACATTCTGGTGGCCCTTCCATACACTAGCTGGGCCTGGCCGGTTGTTCTCGCGGGACTTCTGGGTGGAAGCCTCTGGAGTTACTCACGGATCGAATCACTCCTCGAAATGGAAACGGTCATCAAATCGTATCCGTCGGAAACAGAGTTATCGAAGATTCAACCACGAAAGATTCGGGGAATTATTTCACAACTCGAAGATGTTCTGGTCAAACGACCGGGCGACGCCCAAGGTCATGAGGCATTAGCGGAATATTATGTCTCGCTATACCGCTTGGAGGCCCGAACCGCCCTGGCAAAAGAGTTAAAAGTAAACCTCGACGACCGAAACTTGTGGGAATGGACCTCGCCCGTCATTCTCTCCAATGTTGCCAAACAGGCTTACGTCGCCAAAAAAGAAGACAAACTAAAAGACATTCGTGAGCAAGAAACGGTGGTTGAGTACCTCAATCCGTCGATCGATCATCTCAAAGAGTCGCTCCGGTCCTGCCCACTACTTTCGAACGTCCATTACAGGATCGATCTGCTTGGCTTCCTTGATCAGAACTGGACCTTCCAGGAGGAACACCTGACGCGAGCAGAATTACTCGGTTCCTGGAATGCAGACCTGATGTACCTCGCTGGCCAAGTTCGATTTGCTCGCGGCGACAAGACTCGGGCAGTGAAAGACTGGAACCAAAGTCTGCGGATCGACGATCGTCATATGGAAGAGATTGTGCGAATCGCAAGCACCTGGATGACGCCCGAAGAACTCCTCAACGAATTGATTCCCAATAATCCTGAAGCGATGATGCTGATTGCCGAGCGGATGTACTCTTCTCCCAGCTCGAAAGAGACACAGGAAATTGTCTTTGAGCGCCTGACGAATTTGTTGGAAGAGCAAACCTGGCCATCCGGAACTCCAGAATACTTCAATGCGCGAATCGCCGTGATGCGCGGGCAATCTAACGAGGCGCTGGAGCTATTTACTCATGCCCTATTCCTGAATCCCAATGATCTGGAATGGCAGTTTCAATACGCACTCGTCCTCCGCGGCGCTGGTAAGTTGCAAGAAGCCGAACGCATTCTCAGTTATTGCGTTCGTAAGGCACCGGGTCGCATCAAGTTCAGTAACTTGCTGAATCTAGTACGAGAGCAACAGAAGCAACAGGATGCCATGAAATCTAAGAATCCGTCTCGCTCCTGAGTCGAGTCTTTCGTACACCTTTGCAGCTTATCTTCCCGCTCGGACTCTCGGTGGAAACTGAAATTCCCTTACGCGCAGACGTTTCCTCCACAAATCCCCTCCGCTACAATTTTCACGCTATTCATTTTTATTGACAGGCCACGAAGACCTGTCTTCATCCATTTGGGTCAGGGGAACCGTCGAAAATAGTGGTCGGCGCCGTACTCGCCCCCGATCTTCCACTCATCTGTAAATTGATCAATGTCGCAGATGACGACCAGGCAAGAGCTATCGCAGCTCGTGCCTCTCATTCAAGATACACCCAATTTCACAGACGTTGTCGCCGCCCTGCATCAAGGTAACAGTGGGGCAATAGACGGCGCCTGGGGTTCTTCGTCCGCGCTGTCCGCGGCAGCTCTGAGCAAAGAGTGCCAAGGCACACTTCTAGTCGTTTTGCCCCGCCTGAATGAGGTTGATGACTTCGCTCTCGACCTCGCTGGCTTCGTCAATGCCACTCCCTTTATCTTTCCCGCCTGGGAGTCCTCCCCCGCAGAACACGACGTCACTGACTCGATATTTGGTGGTCGATTGCGACTTCTGCGACAACTCGAAGACCAATCTCCATCGCTCGTTGTCACCAGCTTAACGGCCTTAATTCAACCCGTTCCCAGCCGAGAAACGCGTCAAGCCGGGACCTGCACCCTCAGTGTTGGAGACGATCTGGATCTCGATCCATTTCTTAATTGGTTGGTAGAACAGGGTTTTCTACGAGTTGCAGCAATTACGGCTCCGGGCGAGTTCTCCCTGCATGGGGGAATTCTCGATATTTATCCCGCCGATACTGTCGAACCTCTGCGGGTCGAACTTTTTGGCGACGAAATTGAAAGCATTCGCGCCTTCGATCCGGAAACGCAGCGCAAAACGGAAGACTTGCCATCCGCCTCATTCACGTTGATTAAGCCACTTCAAACTGAACAATCGGAAAGTGCCGAGAGCCAGAAAGACAAATCGTCGGTCCGACCTGCTTCGATCCTGGAAGGGAGTCTATTTGATTCCCTTCCAGAGAAGTCTTGGGTCGTCTTCGTAGAGTTGGAAGACGCGATTAGTGAAGCACGACACTACCTCACCCGCCTGGATGACCCCCGCGGCCTGTTCAGTGTCGAAGCGACATTGGAACGGGCAACTTCCTCTCCCTCCGTAACGATTGCCCGTATTTCGGCTGACAGTTATGAAACATCCTGCCACCTGCAGGTCGAATCGATCGAACGATTCGGCGGTCCGCGCAGCGAAGTTCTCCTGGAACTTGCATCGATCACCGACAAAACCGAACGCGTTTTGATTGCCTGTCACAATGAAGGTGAACAGGAGAGGTTGACTGAATTACTGGAAGAGTCCGAACTGACATTCGGTCAAGGAATTACTCTTTGTCTCGGTCGCATCCAGCATGGCTTCCGGCTCGTTCGAAATCGGTTAATTGTCCTCAGTGATCATGAGTTGTTTGGAAGGTCTGACCTCCACCGAGGCAAGCAGAAACGTCGCTGGGAATCACGAGCGATCGACAGCTTTCTTGATCTCAAAGAAGGCGATCTTGTCGTCCATCTGGCTAACGGAATCGGACGCTTTCGCGGGATCCACCAGCTCGATAAAGAGGGTCAAGTCGAAGAACATTTGCAGTTAGAGTTTCGGGACAACGTAAAAGTTTACGTACCCGTATCGCTGATTCACCTCGTTCAGAAATATGTCGGTAGTGCAAAGGTCTCCCCTAAACTTTCCAAACTGGGAACGACCAGTTGGAACCGTAAAAAAGAACAAGTCACCCAAGCCGTCACAGACCTGGCCAGCGATATGCTTCGTATGCAGGCGTTGCGCACCAACCAAACCGGTTTTGAATTTCCTCCGGACAGTCACTATCAGAAAGAGTTTGAAGCCCTTTTTCCCTATGAGGAAACTCCCGACCAACTGACCTCCATCGTCGAGGTCAAGCATGATATGCGATCGCCGCAACCCATGGACCGTTTGATATGCGGTGACGTGGGATATGGCAAAACTGAAATTGCGATGCGAGCTGCATTTAAAGCGATCGATGCTGGAAAACAGGTAGCGATGCTCGTACCCACGACTGTCCTTGCGGAGCAGCATTTTCGTTCCTTCTCGGAACGTATGGCCGAGTTTCCCGTCACACTGGAAGTCATTTCCCGATTTCGGACCAAACGACAACAGCGCGACATTCTGGAGAGGCTTGCACGTGGCCAGGTCGATATGATCATCGGCACGCATCGTCTGGTGCAGAAGGATGTTCGTATCAAAAATCTTGGTTTGATTATCGTCGATGAAGAACAGCGATTCGGTGTCGAACATAAAGAGATGCTGAAGCAACTTCGGCTGGCGGTGGATGTACTCACCTTAAGTGCGACGCCTATTCCGCGAACATTGCACATGTCACTTCTTGGTATCCGTGACATTTCTAACCTGACTACCCCACCGCCCGACCGACAGGCAATTGAAACGCGTATTTCCCGATTCGATCCCGAATTGATCCGGTCAGCAATAGTGCGTGAACTGAACCGAGGAGGCCAGGTTTATTTCGTTCACAATCGGGTAAAAGATATCCACACGATTGCCGACCGCCTGCTATCCATCGTCCCAGAAGCCCGGATCGGAATCGGTCACGGTCAGATGAAGGGTGACGAACTCGAAGAAGTCATGTTGGACTTCGTGAACCATAAGATCGACATTCTGCTCAGCACGACGATCATCGAAAGCGGCGTTGATATTCCCAACGCCAATACGATGTTTATTCATCAAGCCGGCAATTACGGACTGGCAGACATGCATCAGTTGCGCGGTCGGGTAGGAAGATATAAACATCGCGCCTACTGCTACTTGCTGTTGGAAGAAGGCAAGATCCTCACGACCACTTCCGCTAAACGATTGAAGGCAATCGAAGAATACAGCGAATTGGGTGCCGGATTCAAGATCGCCATGCGCGACTTGGAGATTCGAGGTGCGGGCAACATTATCGGGACGGAGCAATCGGGACATATCGCTTCGGTTGGATACGAGTTGTATTGCCAGTTGCTGGAGAATGCTGTTCGGCATATTCGCAACGAACCGGTGCGAGAACATCGTCACGTTAACATCGACCTCCCTGTCTCTGCCTACCTGGAAAACTCTTACATTCCACCTGGTCGCCCGAAGATCGAAGTCTATCGTAAACTATCAATGGTCCAGACTCTTGAGGAACTGGAGCAATTGCAGGAAGAAATTCGTGATCGCTTTGGTCCATTGACGGAAAGTACCCACCGGCTGTTCGAGTTGAAGCATCTTGAAGTCCTGGCACGACAATGGGACATCGGTAGTATCTATTTGGAGCAGAGGTTCGCTGTATTTAAGTACAAGCATGCCATTAAGATAGAACAATTAAAAGAACGACACGGCCGAACATTCCGTGTTGCCGATCGTAACACGGCTTACTGGGTGTTAAGCGATCGGAATCTCACGGAAGAGGCTCTCCTGCAAGAGTTAAAATCGGTGTTGCAGTAAATCCGCCCTTCCTCCTATACTCCGCCGCCTTATAAGCTGTCTGCCGGTCCATCGGGCTCTGTTTTTTAAGTCAGGATGACTTTATTTG
This sequence comes from Polystyrenella longa, assembly GCF_007750395.1. Classification (GTDB taxonomy): domain Bacteria; phylum Planctomycetota; class Planctomycetia; order Planctomycetales; family Planctomycetaceae; genus Polystyrenella; species Polystyrenella longa. The sequence continues at coordinate 4,522,295 of NZ_CP036281.1, forward strand.
CCCATTTTGGACCTGTTCAGGTGAGTTCAGGATGAACCACCGGGATAACTCCCATGCGGTTTCTCTGGACAGAACCTTAGACGATTCAAGCACCTTCTCTCCATTCCCAGTTCTGGTGCCCTTGTAATGATTCGACGAGTTCTGTGACCCAGCATTCATCTAATATAATCCGCCACTACCAAACCGTTATCGGTCAGACTTTTCTGCTGATCGCCGTTTTGGGGTTCGCCGGATGTGAAACGTTTAGCAAAGTCAAGGTCGACAACCCCGTTCTGGGGCCGCCGCCACCTCGACTTACCGCCAACGACGAGGAGACTCCGTCGGACGCTCCCACGGTGACATCGCTAGACGAACATCAAACCGACATTCGTCTCGCTACGACGAGCTCCGATATTGTTGACAAAGTGACCGAGGATTCTCAGGTGGTCGCAACCGTCAACGGAGAACCGATCTTTGCCGCCGATCTACTGGAACCTTTCCAGGGGGGACTTCAGAAAGCTCAAGAAGCCGTAGAGCAAGGAAAGTTTCCAGCGGAAGTTCTCGAAAAGCAAAAATATGAGTTGATGGCGAAAAGCGTTGATGGTGCTATCGAGCGAAAACTGTTGGAACAGGGTTTGAAAAAGACCCTGAAAAAAGAACAGCGAGACATGATCGAAGTCTTCCTGGATCAGTATTTCCAACAGGAAGCTCAACGCATGATGGCGAAAGACGGAATACAGACGATGCACGAATTCGATGAGCATCTTAAACAGAACGGTTATTCATTGTCTGCCCTGCGTAGTAGTTTTGAAGGCCGCATTATGGCTCAGGAATACCTGCGTGCAAAACGGGGCGACACGCCGAAATTGACACGAGAACAACTCATGTCTCATTACGAAAAGAACATCAGCGAATATACCAATCCCGAACGAGTGAAATGGCAATTCCTGTTAGTTGAATACAAGAAACATGGTGGACGCCAAGGGGCTTATGCGGTGTTAAACAAAGCCGTTCAGGAACTTAAAGAAGGTGCCGACTTTACCGAAGTGGTGAAAAAATATTCTGACAGTGCGACTCGTCATGATGGAGGAATGTGGGCCAATGGAGATTGGACGACTCCAGGCAGTTTGAGTGACGAGAAAGTAGAAAAAGCACTCTTTGAAATGCCAGTGGGCAGCATCAGCAGCCCCTTTGAATCAGATACCGAATTCAAATTGATCAAAGTTGTCGAGCGGCAGGATTCCACAGTCACTCCCTTTGATAAGGTCCAAAACCAAATCGAGACATCGATCGTCAAGAATGGCCAGGACGAAGCCACTAAAAAGGTAATGGACGAGTTGTACGAGACTGCTGTAATCGAAAGCATCTTCGACCAAAAGGAAGAAGTCGTTGCTCCGGTTATGAGTGAAGCGAATCCATTTTCCACAGACGGTTTTTAATATGGCAACGGACAATCCTTCGGCAGTAACTGCCGATGAAAAAAATAACTTCGTATTCTAAGTATTTTTTGAATCATCTGACTGAGAAACATCTTGACCTGTTTCACCGATTTAAATTATCAACCCGAACACTCTCCAGAAGCCTGATCAAAACAAATTGTTACTTCTGAAACCTGTCTGCCCTGGTGGACGGAAGACGAAATTCAATTCGACCTGATCAAGGCCTCTCTCTCAAAACTAAACAATACCAGACAATCAAGACAATCGAGTTTGATGAAGGATCATCAAGTCCGTGCGTCGCAACTTCATCCTGTCGCCAGCACAGTTCTGCGTAAGAACCTGCTGACTCCGGACGCGATGAGGTCCACTTGTATGATTGTGAAGGCAGCATTTCTAAGTATTTTTAAGGGAAGATCTCCAAAATGAGCTCTCAGGGACCCAAGATGGATCTGAAGTTGTTCAGAGTCATTGGAGCAACCGCCTGTGCAACTGTCGCGGCCGCCTCCTTATGGCTACTCTATCCGAACGATGCCGTAGAAACTGTGCGTGCATCAGAAGCCCGCGGACAGGTCAGTGCATCGCAATATTCCAAGCAAAGCATTTCCGCAACGCGATACCTGACTTTAGGTAAAGAGCATCTGCGGGCAGGTCGCCAACCGGCGGCTGTCCGGGCTTTCCGGGCCGCTCTCGCTAATGCCTCTGAACTGACCATGCAGGAGCGTAACGAAGCGCGACAATTCCTGAGTCAGCTCGACCCGACCTCAACTAAAGTGAGCAGTCAGGTCAGCGAGGAAATGCAAATTCCCGCTCAGGCTGCCAAAACAGTCGAAGCCATCAAAGTTGATGACCTGATGACTCGAGCCAAGCTGGCATTGCAACAGGGCGAACGAAAAGACGCCCAACAACTTGCTGCCGAAGCTCAGAATCTGGTCGAATCGCACAATGTTGAGCTCTCACCAATCGCGGAGAAACCGGTCGATTTCCTGAGTGACCTCGCCTCTGGCAAGACAACCGTACGCGGACAGTCACCGGAAGAGGAAGAGAACCCCTTCCAGCTGGTAGATGAATCTGACACGGCTGATGCGACCTCGTCTTTGAAAGAGAAAGCTCAATCGCTCCTCAACGATGCGGAAGCAGACTTGAAAGCGGGCTTTTACGCTCAAGCACGAAAAAAAGCATTGCAAGCCAGCGAACTTCATTCCGACTGGAACCTGTTCGAAAACAGCCCACAAGCGATCATTCGCGAACTGGACCGACTCTCGGGTGGAAAGACTCTCTCCAGCGAATCAGCAGTCACTGCTAATGCTGATGTGACTGAAACTAAGAAGAAAGTAGTTGAACTGCTTCTTGAAGCTCGCTTGGCTATTCAGGCTGGCAAGCTTGATGTTGCACGAGAGAAAGCAATTGCTGCTCAACAATACAAAGTTTCCTTCAGTAAATACGACGACCGACCGGACCTGCTCCTGGGCGATATCAATCGACTCGAAACGAGCAAAGGCTTTAACGCCTTCAACCCAAATCCGGCAGACAGCCAGGCACTGCAAAACAGCTCGAAATATCTGGCTGCACGCAAACTCCTGACTGACGCTCGCGAATTACTGATTGTCAACAACCTTACCGAAGCCAAAGCGAAAGCACTGGAAGCGGAAGGACTGGATGTTGTTTATGAAATTAACGATGACCGTCCCGATGCTGTCCTGCTCGAAATCAATCGTCGTATGGCACGGCTGAATGGACAGGAAGGAGCACCTTCTCTTTCCGCCAGCCAGTTTGGTCAACTCGACGAAATGGCAAACGCCCTGGCATCGAAAACGGCTAAACAACAAGATCAGCAGAACAACGCTGACACAGGTATGGAACGATCAGCTCAAGGTGAAGTCGCCATTTCTCAAATCCAGCAGATTGGATACGAAGAAGTTGCGGCCAACGAAGGCACTAACCCCTTCGCACCTATCGAAACAGCCGCACAGGAAATCAACACTGTTGTTCCTGATGGTTTAACAGCAACCCAGTGGTTCGACCATGGGGTCAAACTGATGCAAAGCAATCAACGCGACGAAGCCTACAAGGCCTTCGTCAAAGCTCATCAGTCTGGCGATCAACTCGATACCTTCCGTGCTCGTAACCTTTCTGAACTGCTGCAGGCAACTGCACCGCGAAAAGGAAATGGAATCGAACTGACCACAGCGACTCAGGACTTCAGTGCCGAGCCAGCTCCTCTCGATCTGGCAGCACAGGAAGAAGTCGTTCGCTTCGATCGCTTGCGAACTGAAGTGATGAACGCAACCTTCCGTGCCGATCGTCTGACCGAGAAAGACCCGGAGAAAGCTCTGGATATCATCGACCGCGCCATGTCGACTGTCGAAGGTTCTCAACTTGCAGAAAATATGTCGAGTCCGTTGATCAAACAGCTGACTGCTTCCCGCGTTCAGGTGGAGCAGTACCAGAAACGGATGGCTCCGATCCTGGAACAGGAAAAACGGAATAGGGATGTAGAAGAAACAATTAAAACAGAGATCGATACATCCGTCCGTATTGAACAGGAAATCGGCTCTCTCGTTGAAGACTACAACAAGTTGATGAAACAGGGACATTACGCTGACGCAGAACGTGTGGCTAAAGAAGTTCGTGCTCTCGACCCGGCCAACCCGGTTGGAGTCAGCATGTTCTGGAAAGCCCGCATCACTCGTCGCAACTCCGATATTGAAGACCTGAAAGAACGCAAAGAAGACGCCTTCGTGGCAACTCTATGGGAAGTTGAAGAAGCGGCTGTACCACACAGTGGTTCTCCCTTCCAATACGGTGAAATTCAGGAGTGGAAAGATCTGACCGAGCGACGTAAACATATGCGTTCGGATGGACGTCACCGCACCATGCGGGAAATTCAGATTGACGAAAGTCTGCATGACCGAATCTCACTGAACTTTGAACAGGCTCCTATCTCGGAAGTCTTCGAACATATCGAAAAGATTACCGCGATCAACATCTGGCTCGATACCAAAGCGATGACCGATGCAGGTGTCGAATTGTCGACTCCGATCACAATCAAAGTAGATGGTATTCAGTTACGAAGTGCTCTGTCACTGATGCTGGAACAACTCGGCCTGGCCTACATGATCGATCACGAAGTTCTCAAGATCACTTCGATTGAAAAACAAAAAGGGGACATGCGGTCGGTACCTTACGACGTGGCTGATCTGGTTATGCCGCTGAATCCGGAAGCCTACAACCCGAACTTAGGAAAAAGCCCGTTCGCAGGCGTCAACGACGGCATCGACAGCTATAACTTCAGCGTCAATGGTTCGTCGGGTGGCAATAACATGGCCAGCGTCCCGAACGTATTTACTGGAAATGGTTTTGGCGGAGCGGGAGCAAAATCCCAATCAGTCAGTGGCCCTTCTCATGCCGACTTCGAATCTCTTCGACAGGTTCTCATCTCTACAGTTGAGCCTGACACCTGGGAAGAAGCAGGTGGAGAAGCTTCCATCAGCCATCACGATAGTACATTGACCTTGATTATTCGTCAGACAGAAGATGTCCACTCGGAAATCGCTGACTTGCTCGAACAGCTGAGAACGCTGCAAGACCTCCAGGTTACGATTGAAGTACGGTTCATCACTGTCAGTGACCGGTTCTTCGAACGTATCGGTGTCGACTTTGACCTCAATGTTCAAGACAACGTCGATGGTGACGATTCGGGCTATCCCGGCTTTGGTTCTCCTCAAGGTACTGGAATTGCAGGTACCACGGGAACGACGGGTACCACGGGTACCACAGGAACTACAGGCACGACTGGTACGACTGGTGGCACCACAGGTACAACCGGCACGACTGGTACAACCGGCACGACTGGTACAACCGGCACGACTGGAACAACCGGTACAACCGGAGGAGGAGGAGGCTCACCATTTACTCCCCAGAACGTCTTAAACACGCCCCCTCTCGATTCTTGGCCGAACTCGGGTACGATCGTGGGTCTGTCCCAACCAGGAGTATTCACCTCCGACTTGGACGTACAGTTCCAACAGGGTTCGTTTGACATCGGGGTACCTGACTTCGGCGGTTTCCAACCGACCGCAGGTATTCAGGTCGGTATGGCCATCTTGAGTGACCTGGAAGCATTCTTCTTCATCCAGGCTGCTCAGGGAGACGAGCGTTCGAACCTGTTGTTCGCTCCGAAAGTAACTACTTATAACGGTATCTCAGCAACCATTACGGACTCGGTTTCACGACCATTCGTGACTTCGCTCCAACCGGTTGTTGGTAACTTTGCTGTCGGCTTTCAGCCGGTCATTACAACACTTGATGAAGGGGTTACTTTGACGGTTCTGCCAGTCGTCTCGGCGGACCGACGATATGTCCGTGTGACCGTGACTCCACAATTCTCCAACGTGACTGACGTCTTTACTTTCGCCTTCCTCTCTGGTGGTACTGGAGCAGGTGGAGTTGGTGGAGGCGGTGGTGTCGGCGGAACTGCGGGTGTCAACGGTGGTAACATCGGTGGAAATACAGGTGTCGGCGGTATCAGTGGCACCAGCGGTATCAGCGGTAACAACGGGATTGGAGCCGGTGGTATCGGAGGAATAGCAGGAACCACGGGAACCACGGGCCAGACTGGAACCACAGGCCAGACAGGCCAGACAGGAACCACGGGAACCACGGGAACCACGGGAACCACGGGAACTGGTGGAGATGCGGGAGCCGGATTATCCGTCTCAGTACAACAGCCTGTTTACGAACAACTGTTCGTCACCACAACTGTCTCTGTACCGGATGGTGGTACTGTCGTCCTCGGTGGTATCAAGCGACTCCGTGAAGGTCGAAACATGGCAGGGGTTCCGATTTTGAATAAAATCCCTTATGTCAGTCGACTCTTCAAGAACACGGGTGTTGGTCGTGAGACTGAAAGCCTGATGCTGATGGTGACTCCTCGAATCATCATCCAGGAAGAAGAAGAAGCTCTGCTGGGTGTCGAAGAAGACTCCCTGTAGAAATCGTTTCCTCCTGAAGTAAACAACCTGAAGTAAACACCGGGAGACTTTGTTCTCCAACCCAATTCAGGGTCCGAACCGTCGCGATCGAGTGGGCTGATCGCGGCGGTCTTTTTATGCGCTGAAATAAGTTCGAGTCATAACCTTAGAGCACCTGGCTCATCGATAGAGACTATTCCTGTGGAGGTAAAATGACCAGGCCTTTCACGCCCAGGTCGATCTTAAACAAGCCTCCTCCACCGGAGAGTTCCCCCAAACCTCCCGTGATGTATATCGTCGTCCAGTCCGGACCCCCGAATGCCACATTGCTGGTGGTGATGTTGCCCCCCGCATATCGGGCGACAATTTCTCCGGACGGATTCAAGACCTGTACCTGCTTCATTCCGAAATGCGCGACGTAAAGGTTTCCGTCTGCATCGAGACAGATTCCATCAGGCTGGTTATCGATCTGCTCTCCCATCTTGGTTGGCAGCTTTGCGAAAACCTGACGCTTGCCTACTTCGCCCGCATTTTTAACATCGTATTTAAGAATACGATTTTTCTTACTTTCACCGACGTACAGAGTTTTCCGATCGGGTGTCAGCACAATTCCATTCGGAAAGGCAAGCCCTTCATCAATAAGATGAGTCTTACCGGCCGGATCGACATAGTGAACCGTCCCGATCAGCTTCTTGTCATCCGATCCACCGGGATCTGTAAAGTAAAATCCGCCTTCAGGATCGAGTGACAAATCATTCGGCCCACGCAGTGGTGTTCCGTTACATTCAGAGGAAGCATTCCCCAGGACTTTTCCATTCGCATCCAAGTGCAGCACAGCGTGCATACTCGCGTCACAAACCAGATGCGTTCCGTCCGCCAGCACTTTGTGACCATTCGGAGCCCCCAGGTTTGCCCAGACTTCATGCTCTCCATTGATATTGAATTTGGTGATTTTGTCCCCATGGGAGACATACCCGTGCCCACTATGATCAAACACGACCCCTTCGCAGTACCGATCCACTTCGAACAGCTTCACCGTTTTCACATCGGATGCTTTCGGTAATTCCGCAGCTTGGGCGAAACTCCAGCTGCTAAAACCGAGAGACAGCGAAAACAGTACCAGAAAAGATCGAACCGAAAATGACATGAGAGACTCTTTCAAGGTGCGGCAGATGAAAAATCAGGAGCTGGCTTATGGCCTGTGCTCGGAAATACCCACAAACGGGACATTCCACTCTACCCATCCTCTCGGGCAGAATCAAACTTCAAACACCCCTGCTTCAAATACCCCAATGCCCCAGCCCTTTTCGGGCGGACCAGTTAACTAACGTCCTGCCCCTACCCGCCGCACACCTCGCCATTTATAATCCGTAAGAATATCCCCCTCTTTATTGATACTTGGAATTTACCCTCGATATGACTTCCAACCCGAATGCCGGTTCTCCCCGCAAAAAAATGACTCTGCCCCGTTTTCTGGCCCAAAAAGAAAAGGGAAAGAAAATCACTATGGTCACGGCCTACGATTATCTGTGGGCTCAGTTGTTCGACGAAGCAGGTGTCGACAGTATTCTAGTCGGTGATTCTCTGGGAATGGTTGTCCAAGGAAGACAATCGACCGTCCCCGTCACACTCGATCAAATCATCTATCATGGAGAAATGGTCGTTCGAGCAGTCAAAAACGCCCTCGTCATCGTCGACATGCCCTTCATGTCATACGAAGTCTCCCCTCAGGAAGCGATTCGAAACGCGGGCCGGATCCTTAAAGAAACGGGAGCGACCGCAGTCAAACTCGAAGGGGGTGAATCGCAGGCCGAAACCATCCGAGCCCTGGCCCGCTCGGAGCTGGCCGTCATGGCGCACGTGGGGATGAAACCGCAGTCGCACCAACTGCTGGGGGGGATGGGACGAATTCAACGAAATGAAGCTCAGCTGATCGCGGATGCTAAGGCCGCCGAGGAGGCCGGGGCCTTCGGAATCGTACTGGAACTGATCCCCGCCGATCTCGCCCAGAAAGTCACAGATGCGATTTCCATTCCGACGATTGGAATTGGAGCCGGGCCCCACTGCGATGGGCAGGTTCTCGTCAGTCCTGATATGCTCGGGCTGACTCCCGGTTTCCAGCCTCGTTTTCTCAAACATTTTGCGAACTTACGTGACGCCGCGATCGACGGGACACGTAGCTTCATCGACGAGGTCGAATCGGGACAGTATCCCGACGCCAGCCACAGCCACGAGTAAGACTTTTATCTCCGAATGAAGTCGCCGCTGCTTGAAATTAAATGGCTCCTTATAAGCCCTGCCAGTTCACTGTCACATGGCTACCAGTACACCAACCTGGCAAGAGAAATTGCTTTCTCAACTCGACGCGTTGATTCCTACCAGTAAGAGGTCTAAAATCTACTGATTCTGCGTTAATTTCACGTTTTAATTACTGCCACGCCTCTTTTCAGGCTTCCCGAACATCTCGTTTTGCTCCTCCGGATTCTCTGTATGACCACCAAGAACGACGAACGTCCTCTCACCTCCACCAATGGTGATACCGCAATAAATCCTGCTCCCAACGTCGATCTCCCTCGCATCGAGAAGGCGGTCCGCGAGATTCTGGCATCTGTCGGTGAGGATCCTGATCGAGAAGGTTTGCTGGAAACTCCGGCGCGTGTCGCTCGGATGTACGCCGAGATCTTCAGCGGTCTGCACATCGATCCAGCACGGCATCTGGAAAAAGTCTTTCAGGAAGAATACGACGAAATGGTGCTCGTGAAGGATATCTCCTTTAATAGTACCTGCGAACACCATCTGCTTCCCTTCCTGGGGGTCGCCCATGTCGGTTATCTGCCGCGTGGGAAGATTGTCGGACTTAGCAAACTGGCACGCGTTGTTGAGGAGGTCTCCCGACGTCCACAGGTCCAGGAAAGAATGACGCATCAGATCGCCGATATGCTTAGTGAAAAGCTCGACCCCAAAGGAGTGATCGTTGTCATCGAGGCCGAACACACCTGTATGTCCATTCGAGGTATTCGCAAACCGGGAAGTTCAACGATTACGAGCGCTGTCCGCGGGTTGTTCAAATCGAATGAATCAAGTCGGGCCGAAGCGATGTCGTTGATTCAACATCCATCACGCTAATTCTTTTCGGAATGAACGTCAGAGCATCTCACCTGCCCGAATGAGAGTGGCCCTCACCTGCCAGTGAATGGTACAATGAAGAAATGAATCCTGACGGTTTTCTTCCGTCTGGATTCAACAACACCAGTGAAGTCGGTTATGGCTCACAATCACTTCCTGCCGACCCAATGCCGACAATGCATCGGCACTCCCTGTATCACCTCATTAACAAACAATCGGTTTCAGACGATGGCGGAACTTTTTCCGTTCTGCCGGTAATATTCGCATATCCGTTTCCGCAACATTTTCAGGCCAACATTTTGAGGACCCCGTGGACGAAGAACGTCGTGGTATCTACGAAGACCTTTCGAGCTTAATCGAAGGGGACATCCGCTGTGATGCCAGTTCACGAGCAATTTACAGTGCCGATGCGAGCCTGTACGCCATCGACCCTCTGGCCATCGTCGCCCCGAAACATAGTGACGACGTTGTCGCTCTGGCGCGGTATGCCCATTCCAAGAATTATTCGCTGACACCGCGAGGCGCTGGAACGGGAACGACAGGTAGCTGTCTCGGCAGTGGAATCATCGTCGATTTTTCCCGCTATATGAATCAGATCGAATGGATCGATGAAGAGACGGTACGTGTCCAGCCTGGAATAACCCGGGCACGGTTAAACCAGGAACTGGCCAAATCGGGACGTTACTTTGCTCCTGATCCTGCGAATGCGGATGTCACTACGATTGGAGGGATGCTGGGCGTCAATTCCGCCGGTTCCCGCTCCGTTCATATCGGTACTACCCGCGACCATGTCCACAGTATTGAACTCGTCACCAGCACAGGTCATCGATTCGAAGCCGGGCTGGAGTCGCTACGAATTCTGACTTCTCTTCCGCCTCAGACGTCCCATGTACCGCTGGTGAATGGAATCACATCAACCGAGGATCCTGTTCTCGAACAGAACTACAAACGAACGCTAGTCAGTAAACTCGCCAAACTTCTCGAAGACAATGAAGAGCTGATCTACGCCAAACAACCTTCGATGTTGAGAAACACTTGCGGCTACATCGTTCGAAAAGTGCTTCTTGAAGGCCGAGTCAATCTTCCCCGATTGCTGGTCGGCTCTGAGGGAACGTTGGGAATGTTCACCGCCGCAACATTGCATACGACTCCTCTTCCCGAGTTCCGCGGCATCGCTCTGATTCTATTCGGTCAAACTCAAGCGGCGATCCAGGCAATGCAGGCAATCACCCCACTGCGTCCTTCTGCCTGCGATTTGCTCGACCGTCGATTAATCTCTCTGGCTCGCGAAGCCGACGATAAATTTGCCCAGTTAATCACGCCTGCCGCAGAAGCAGCAATGTTGGTAGAAGTGACCGGGTTAAACGAAGCCGACGTAAAAAGACGTCTGCAGAGTATGTTACAAAAAGTGCGTAGCCTGCAGATTAAAGCGGTCTTCGCTTCTGAATCCTACGACCGCGAAGACGTCGAGTTCCTGTGGTCATTGCCACGTCGCGTTGTTCCGCATCTTTCCCGTTTAGGTGGAGTCGAACGTCCCGTCCCGTTTGTGGAAGATGTCGCAGTCTCCCCCGATCGGCTGGGCGATTTCCTGAGCGATGCTCAGAAAGTATTCCAGAAGCATCAGGTCACGGCGTCCCTGTATACACATGCCGCGTCCGGCCAGGTTCACTTTCGCCCATTTCTTCCCACACCGACTCAACAAACGGGCCACAAGCTGGAAGCAATTGCACGCGATTTATACCAAATCGTCTTTCGCTATGAGGGAACAATCAGCGGAGAACATGGCGACGGGCTCTCTCGTACTGCTTTCATCCGCTCCCAGTACGGAGATCTTTACCGCGTCTTCCAGCAGGTAAAGGATTTGTTTGATCCACACAATCTGATGAACCCGGGTAAGATCATCAGTGACGATCCGCACTTGACCACACGCTATCTTCGACCTTCGTTACCTCCCGAACCTCAATACGTCAAACTGCAAGTGGAATGGACTCCTCAGGAACTCTTCAACGAAACCTCTGCGTGCAACGGTTGCGGTAGCTGCAAATCGACCGCAGTCGACTTGCGAATGTGTCCATTTAACAAACGGGAAAACACCGAAGAAAACAGCCCTCGCGCCAAAGCCAATCTACTGCGAACTTTCCTTACTCGCCGGGAATTGGCCCACCGCTGGTCGGAAGAAGAAATCCGAGAGGTCACCGACTCCTGCTTCAACTGCAAACAGTGCCAACTGGAATGTCCTTCAAATGTGGACATTCCCTACATGGTGCTGGAACTCAAAGCGAATTACGTGGCAACGCACGGGCTGAAACAACCTGACTGGGTTCTATCCCGCGCCCATTCCTTCGGCAGCCTCGGTTGCTCCACATTTTTCTTGGCGAATCGATTGATTGGGAACCGTCTTTCTCGCTGGTTCATCGAAAAGATCGTGGGCATTTCCCGTTACCGCAAACTTCCGTATTTCGCCCGTAGAACTTTTGTGAAAGGCCCCGGTCGCGCGTATCGTAAATTGCCGCCCCGCTCAGGAAACAATGTTCCCGTAGTTTATTTCATGGGGGACTACGCGAATCATCACGACCATCAACTGGCACGAGCGTTTATCGCAATCCTGGAACATCACGATATCCAAATTCACATCCCACCCCACCAGGCCAGTTCCGGTATGGCCATGATCTCCGCAGGCGACTTTGTCGCTGCTCGCGATGTCGCTACCACCAACATTCGGGAATTGGTCGAACTCGCACGTGAAGATTATCGAATTGTTTGTACAGAGCCGGCGTCCGCCATCGCACTTAAACAGGAATACCCTCGCCTGGTCGATCATCCTGATGTTCAAATCGTCGCTGACCAGGTTATTGAAGCTGGCGCATTCCTGGAAGAACTGCATCTTCAGGGAAAATTGAAAACTGATTTCAAACCGCTCCCCCACCGCCTCGGTTACCACACACCCTGCCATCTCAAAGCCCTCGGCAAAGGAACTCCCCTGATGCGGCTGTTGGAGTTGATACCTGAACTGGAAATGATTCCTATTGAGGAAGGATGTTCCGGAATGGCGGGGACTTTCGGGATGGCCCGGGATACCTTCGATCAATCGCTGGAAATCGGCCACCGGCTCATCGAACGGATGCAAAATCCCGATTTCGATTTCGGCACCACCGAATGTGCCAGTTGTAAAATGCAGATGGAACAGGGAACGACGATGCCGACGTTACACCCTCTGAAAATTCTAGCCCTCGCTTATGGACTGCTCCCTGAAGTCGAAGCGAAACTCCGTCCCAATAATCAGAGACTCATCGTATCATGAAAGTCCACCTCACTCTATTTGCCGCCGCGCAGGAGTTAGCCGGAGCGAAAACGATCGAACTTGATTTCGAACAGGAGCAAATCAATCTCCACGAACTTCGCTCTGCCCTCACAGAGAAGTTTCCAGCAATGTCGGCACTCGCCCCTCATCTTCTATTCGCCGCGGGGACGGACTACCTTCCTCCAGAGAGTATCATCACCGACGGCGATCAACTCGTCTGTTTCCCTCCCGTTAGCGGTGGCTAGCTCCACCGGAATTCCTCTGCACTCGATTCGAGTAAATCGCTGCGATTCCCTACCCTATGGAAGATTCAGGAGAATTCAGGGACTCGCCCTGATATAATTCATTCGTTGCCTTCTTTTCACAGCACTGAACATACGCCAATGCACATCGAACTAACTAACGATGTCATCCAAACGGAAGACGTTTACGCTTACGTCTCCTCCAAGGATGCCGGAGCTGTTGTTTTATTTCTGGGTACTGTTCGGGAGATGACGTCCGGACGCCAAACTGTCGCTCTCGATTACGATGCTTACCCAGAGATGGCACAGGCGCAAATGCAGGACCTGGCTCAGGAAGCGATCGACAAATGGCCGATCGTGAATGTTGCTATCGTTCATCGGCTGGGGCATCTCGAACTGGGAGAAATCAGCGTGGCGGTCGCCGTTAGTACGCCACACCGGCGCGATGCATTTGAGGCCGGTCAATATCTGATTGATGAACTGAAAGTTCGCGTTCCTGTTTGGAAGAAGGAAAACTGGAGCGACGGAACGACGGAATGGGTCCACCCTACCTGAACCATGGACGGCGATTTCACTATTACGTATCAACTCAACTGATTGCAGAACACCTTCATGCCACTCAATCTTTTGACCGACACCTTTGGTCGCCAACATAACAACCTCCGGATCAGCGTGACCGACCGCTGTAACCTCCGGTGTTTCTATTGCATGCCGGCTGACAACGTTCAGTTCATGGATCGCAAACATCTGTTGACATTCGAAGAGATCGAGCAGTTCGTTCGGATGGTCGTGAAAGTAGGCGTTAACAAAATCCGCATCACCGGGGGCGAACCACTCGTACGCAAAGATCTGCATTTGCTCATTGCCGAGTTGCATAAAATTCCGGAACTAATAGACATCGGCATCACCACCAACGCAATGCTGCTACCCGAACAGGCTCACCTGTTAAAAGAAGCGGGCCTGAGCCGAGTTAACATTAGCCTGGATGCCCTCTCACCTGAGAAATTTAAACAGATCACCCGCCGCGAAGGTTATGAAAAAACTCTCGAAGGAATTCAGGCTGCCCAGGACGCGGGCTTTGACCCTATCAAAATCAATGCAGTCTCTGTCCGGGGCGTCACCGAGGAGGAGATTGTCCCCTTCGGAGAATTCGCTCGAAAAACCGGGCTCGAAATTCGCTTTATCGAATTCATGCCACTCGATGCCGAAAACGCGTGGGAACGGGAAAAGGTGTTGTTTGCCCACGAAATCATCGAGAAACTGTCCACCGAGATAATGCCACTGGAGCCAACTGGGAATAACGCCCCCACGGCTCCCGCAACGGAATTTCAATTCGCGGATGGCATTGGCAAAATCGGATTCATTTCATCTGTCTCTCGCCCCTTCTGCCAGAACTGTAATCGGTTCCGACTCACGGCTGATGGAAAAATGCGGAACTGTCTTTTCAGTCTGGAAGAGACCGACATCAAATCATTACTCCGGGCCGGTGCCTCGGAAGAAGAAGTTCTCGCGGCCGTCCGAGGCAGTATTCACGACAAAAAAGAGGGACACGAGATCAACACCGCCCGCTTCATTCAGCCCGATCGTCCCATGCACTCGATCGGTGGCTAGTGTCTTACGAGCCCCGCACGATTATCATCTCTCCTTTTCCCTTAAGTTCTCTACGCTACTAATACGATGACGCTTTACTTCGACAATGCCGCGACCAGTTTCCCCAAACCGGATTCGGTTTATGACGCCATGAATCATTACAATCGCGCTCTGGGTGTGGCCGTTGGAAGAGGGCATCATCGAGCCGCCGGAGAAGTGAATAGTCGCATCGAACGTTGCCGACAATTGGCGGCGCAGCTGTTCAATATCCCTAATCAGAAACAGATTATTTTTACCTTCAACGGAACAGACAGTCTGAACCTCGCACTGCGGGGCGTGCTCCGTCCGGGTGATCATGTCATCACGTCCGTTATGGAACACAACTCGGTTTTACGGACAGTGAAAGACCTGGAGGAACACTCGGGAGTAGAAGTCAGCTGGTTGTCCGCAGACGAGACAGGCCTCATTCAGATCGAAAAACTCAAGGCAGCCTTCCGTCCTAATACACGCCTCGTGGCCTTAATCCACGCCTCCAATGTGACTGGCACACTTCAACCCGTCGAGGAAGCGTGTTCTCTGACGAAGGAACGAGGGGCGTTGTTCCTGCTCGATGCGGCCCAAACCGCAGGACAGGTTCCTATCGATATCGCTAGCTTACCGATCGATTTTCTGGCCTGCCCTGGCCACAAAGGCCTCCTGGGGCCCCTTGGGACTGGCCTGCTCTACATCAATCCTGAGATCACCGAGCAAGTTACCAGCTTACGCACCGGCGGAACGGGTACCAACAGCGAAGAGGCCACCCAACCGACGGCTTGTCCTGAGAAATACGAATCAGGAAATCACAACGCGCCCGGTTTACTGGGACTCACAGCCGGACTTGAGTTTTTAAAAGAACGCACCATTGCAGACATTCGAAAGCACGAAACGGAATTGATGCAGCAACTACAGGACGGCCTCTTAGAACTGCCGGGCCTGACCGTATACGGTCCTCATAGCCCCTCAGCTCGCACAGGGGTACTCAGTCTTAACCTTGAGAATTTTGACCCGCAGGATCTCAGTGTGGTTCTAGACGAGACATTCGAGATTCAGACACGCTCGGGTTACCACTGTGCTCCTGGCGCCCATCAGGTCATAGGATCATTCGAACGAGGGGGTACTCTCAGACTCAGTCCCGGACCCTTTACGACCAGCAACGACATCGAAACAGTCGTGGCCGCATTCCGGGAAATCACCTCACCGTGATGGACAGGAAATGGCCTAAAGAGTGACACGATTATGCGCTGCGAGCTTCGTCGATCGGTAACATCTTCGGAATCGGGACCTGCAAACCCACTACCTGACCAAACTTTCGTTCGAGCGTACTGAATTTGAATCGCAGAAAATCAAATAGCTCGCGCGGCGGCTTCATCGCCAGATAAGCTCTGACATACTTGGCCATCAGCAGATCGTACTCTTTTTCACTCATCGAGTGCACATAACATCTTCCGGGCAACCGACGAATGTCCCCGTTGAATTCCGGGCTGATATGGTACAACTCGTGTAAGACGGTGACCATCTTTTCAGAGAATGTCTGCTCTTGAAAGCGAGGCAGATAGAACGTGAGCATGTAGAGCATTTCGCGACGTCCCTGAAAAAGCCGTTGTGCTTTCCACCGTTGTCCCTCTCGATTTGTTTCGAGAGTTCCTCCTTCAAACCGGAGCGGTGTCAGTTTCGCCTGAAGACCCCAACTCACTTTCCGCCTGGCCTGCGCATAGGTCACGACGATTTCATCCATGTTGATATGCTGAAAGACATCAAGTCGTTCGCAAACATCTTCACAAAGACGACGCATCGCGCCCGTGAAATCAAATCCATGCTCATGATATTGCATGCTCGAGAGATTCCTTTTCTCGAAACAAAGCCAAGTAGAACTAAGTCAGTATGTTCGTTCAAACCGAGGAACAATCTTCACATCACATCCATTAAAACCCGCTTAAGAATAGCCACTATGCAATTATAGGACCAGAGGAATGAATCGTTTCGAATTCGGGCCAGAAGTAAATACCTAAAAAAACACCTGCAAACATGTTTGCAGGTGTTTTATATGATCATTAGATTTTCAGACGTTCGACTTACTCTTCTGTTTTCTCATCAGCTTCAGATGAAGCTTCAGGAGCTGCTTTTTCTTTGGTTGCTTTTGGTTCCGGAGTTGTTTCTTCTTCTACAACTGGTGCTTGTCGCTTCGATTTGACACGATCGTTTTCGCCAACGAACTCGATCAATGCCTGAGCACCAGAATCACCTAATCGAACTTCAGCAAGTCGGACAACACGAGTGTAGCCACCCTGTCGATCAGCGAATCGTTCGGCCAACTCATTGAAGAGAATATCAACGGCGAGATTATCGCGAAGTCGGGCAAAAGCACGGCGTCGAAGAGTCACAGAAGGAGCAATTGCCTGAGCCCATTTCTGCCACTGTTCAGAGTTACGCCATGTTTTCCATTCATCCGTATTCCGCTCAGCAGTCGTTGCATACTGAGCCGCATTGCGTTCATGTACCTGGGCTTTTTTAGCCAGAGTAATCAGTTTTTCAATGATTGGACGCAGCTCTTTGGCTTTGGGAACGGTCGTAATGATACGTCCCTGAACCTTAGGAGTGTTTTCGGCATCTTCATCAACACGCAATGAGCAAATCAGGCTATTAGCCATGTTGCTGAACATTGCCTTACGGTGCGGGGCGTTACGACCTAATTTACGGCCACGGAAACGGTGACGCATGGTACTGGACTATTCTTTTCAAATGTAGTGATGAAACGACTCAAATGAACCGTGATCATAGCAATTATTTTTTAACTCAACGACAACCAAGAGAAGCTCAGTAAATACTGAACCTCAACTATTTATTGACGAGGAGGAGGATTCATCGATCCCTGCGGGATTCGCATTCCCAAACGCAGGTTAATCTGATCAAGGCGGGCACGAACTTCGTGAAGTGTTGTTTCACCAAAGTTGCGAACCTGTAACAATTGATCTTCCGTTTTAGTAACCAGATCACGAACGGTGTTAATTCCCTCTGATTCAAGGCAGTTTGTTGCCCGAACAGAAAGATTCAATTCCGCCAATGATTGATTCAGCTTAGCTTCCATCTCAACATCAACAGGAGCGTAACCAGTTGCTTCCTGCATGCCTTTGAGACTACTTTCTGGAGGAAGTTCTGGACCTGGTTCTCGATAAGAGATAAACGGGTTGAGGTGTTTCCGCATAATTTTAGCGGCTTCAACCAAAGACATCTCCGGAGAAATTGTTCCGTCCGTCCAGATTTCCATTGTCAGTTTGTCATAGTTGGTTCGCTGCCCCACTCGTGTATCGACCGTTTTGTATCGAACTCGAGTCACGGGTGAGTAAATTGCGTCCAGCAGAATGACTCCTGATTCATTCTCCATCAAAGAACGTTCAGATGCTGGAATATAACCTCGACCACTATCGATCGTCAGTTCCATCGACAACGGAACATCGTCAGTCATCGTAGCGATGACAAGGTCTTTATTAATGATTTCGATCTGATTGTTGGTGATGACATCAGCACCCGTAACCACACCTCGTTCATGCTTTTCAATCCGCACCACCGTACTGACTGGATTGTAGCTTTTTACGATTAAGGATTTGAGGTTCAGGCAAATTTCAGTGACGTCCTCAACCACACCAGGAATGGTAGAAAACTCATGCTGAACACCCTGAATCTTAACACGCGTAACGGCACTGCCTTCCAGACTGGAAAGTAGAATCCGACGCAAGCTGTTTCCAATAGTGACACCATAACCACGTTCGAACGGTTCGATCGAAAAGCTTCCATAAGTTGTGGAAGCACTTTCCCGATCCAATTGAACACGATTCGGCAACTCCAGTCCGCGCCAACGAATACGCATCTGCGATTCTCCGGTATTCTGATAAAGTAGGGTTCAGGTCGTTAGGGTGGAAGACTCTATAGATCGAGTCGACCAACAAGGCGGCATTCGCCAGAAATCAGACGCGACGTTTCTTCGGAGGACGGCAACCATTATGAGGTAGCGGAGTTACATCTTCAATCACTTTGATATTGATGCCATTTCCCTGCAATCCAGTGATCGCACTTTCGCGTCCAGAACCAGGTCCTTTGACCCGAATTTCCATTTCGCGAACACCACATTTTGCAGCGCGTTCCGAACAGATTTCAGCAGCCTTTTGAGCCGCAAATGGCGTGCTCTTACGACTTCCTTTAAAACCAACAGTACCGGCCGATGCCCAGCAAATAACTTCGCCGTTGGTATCGGTGATCGTGACAATCGTGTTATTGAACGTTGCCTTGATATGGGCAATCGCTTTAGTAACGTGACGTCGGACTTTCTTTTTCTTCTGAACGGCCAACCCTGCACCCCTAAGTGTTTTCGTTTTTCTGGTTCAACAGAAACTTGTAATGAATGATGGAATAACGATTTCTTTACGAAAGACTGATTCAGCAAACCACAGAGAACGATCGATTCGTCTCTAATGTTTCATGTCTTTCACACCCTTTTTACCTGCAACGGTCTTTTTGATACCTTTGCGAGTACGGGCATTCGTTTGTGTATTCTGACCACGAACCGGCATACCACGACGGTGTCTGACACCACGGTAGCAGGCGATACTCTTCAGTCGGGAAACGTCTTCCTGATGCTGACGTCGAAGCTGACCTTCAACAGTCTGTTCTTTGTCAAGGTGATCGTTCAATCGAGCGATCTCATCTTCCGACAATTCAACCGCCTTGCGATGCGGATCAAGTCCCAGCGTTTCGCAAATCTGAATTGCCTTAAACTGACCGATACCATACAGGTAGGACAGGGAGATGTATGTTTTTTTATTATTGGGAGTATCGACACCGAGGATACGTGGCATCTTGAATCTCTCTTAAGTGTTGTGTGCTTGAAATCTGAGGCGTTATTAAGCGAGTGCAATTGGAATAATCAATGTTTACCGCTGATAGTGTTAATCCAGTCCGGTAATCCGTTCATTGGAACCGACTCAGTGGACGATTCGAAATTTCTTTAACCCTGGCGTTGTTTATGACGCGGATTAGAAGAACAGATCACATAAATTTTCCCTTTACGACGCACTACTTTGCAATGTTCGCAGATTCGTTTCACGCTGGCGCGAACTTTCATAATGTCACCCTGAATATGTAGATGAAAGACTCACACTAGGGCAAGTTTTCACCAACGTCACTGTTTGATGAACTGAAATCCTAAAATGTCATCCGGAGAGTTCTTGCGCAAAGTCAAGACCGGAAGCGAAGCATTATAGGCCTTATTTTGTATAATTCACAAGCCTGCCTTGGCTAAAAACTGGTGAATCAACAGTTTATGTAAGACCGAGAAAGGTAGCTTTTGTCAATAATGGTCCCAATTGGTCGATTACTGATCATAACTACATTCCTGATCGTAGCCTCCCTCACTACCTGTCGTCTGCTTCCAGCAGACCTGAGTAGTTGTGCATAACGAGGTGGCTGTCAATTTTTTGTACAAGATCAAGAGCAACAGAAACAACAATCAGAAGTCCTGTTCCCCCATAGAACATTGCAATTCCCACAGGGAGGTCAGCAAACAAGTTCATAATCAATGTTGGGAAGATGGCAATAACGGATAGGAAGGCCGCACCAACATAGGTGATGCGAATCATTACTTGCTCAAGATAAGCTGCTGTCCGATTACCTGGGCGGTAACCTGGAATGAAGCTACCGTAATTCTGTAGGTTCTCTGAAATCTCTTTCGGGTTGAACATAATCGCCGTCCAGAAGTAACAGAAGAAGTAGACAAGAAAGATATAGAGAACGTTGTAAATATATCCGCTTCGGCTATTCGAAAAGACGTTAGTCAACATCGCAACCATGCTGCTCTCAGGCCAAATTGAGCCCAACCAGCTGAACATCATTGTTGGGAATAGCAACATGCTGGAAGCAAAAATGATCGGCATTACGCCGGCCTGATTAACTCGAAGTGGTAGTGACTGTCGCTGGCCACCCATCACTCGATTACCTCGAACGTGTTTAGCCGACTGTATCGGAATTCTTCGTTGACCTTGCGTGATGGCAATAACACCAACAACCACTGTCACAAATATTACCGCAAGTATGAGAAGTTCACCGACATCGAGCCCCTTGCCCGCTCCCAGTTGAACACCTTCATTAACACCTTTACTGATCAAACCCCAAGCTTCAATTGGCATACGAGCCAGAATTCCAGCCATGATTAACAGACTGATTCCGTTACCAATACCATAAGCGTCAATTTGCTCTCCAACCCACATCAGGAACAATGTTCCAACAGTCATGGTGAGTACGCAGGCAAAGATAAAGAACGGTTCATCATAACCAGTTTGGATCAAAGACATTCCTGATCCCATACCGCTCCTGAGCCAGTTGATCCACATATAACTTTGAACGAGACAGATCGGAATCGTCGCGTATCTTGTGTATTCATTAATTTTGCGCTGACCAGACTCGCCCTCTTTTTTCAACTGTTCCAACGGTGGATAAACACTCGTAAGGAGCTGAAAAATAATAGAGGCAGAGATGTAAGGCATAATGCCAAGGCCGAAGATTGTTGCCTGTTCAAGGTTTGAACCCGAGAACATGGAAACAATCTGCATCATTTGACCGAGACCACCCGTGTCTCCAGCCATGTTCTCTATGTTCTGCCTGAGTAATTCCTGGCTGACAATTGGAAGCGGAATCCAGGAACCAAGCCGATACACCAGCAATAAGCCGAGTGTCAACATGATCTTCCTGCGTAGTTCCGGAATCCTGAATAACAAGGTCAATTTGGAAAACATATTCAAATCCCTTTGTCAGATATGATCCAGGAACACTGATTCTGAATTAAAACTGAGAACAGATGGCACAGAGGTAAGATGCGGGGTTACTAGGAGTCTAGTGATTCAATCACTTCGGCGGTCCCGCCTTTAGCAGTGATCTGCTCTAGAGCAGTCTTAGAGAAACGATGGGCTTTCACCGATAGTTTCTTCGTAAGCTCACCTGTTCCAAGGATTTTCACTTCCTCGAACTTATTATTAATCAGGTTTTTAGCCTTAAGAATATCAGGAGTGACTTCATCACCGTCATTGAAGCAATCTTCAAGACGAGAGAGATTCACTACACCAACCGTCGTCGCAAATCGTTTGTTATTAAAACCACGTTTGGCGATACGCTGGAATAGAGGAGTCTGCCCCCCTTCGAATCCAGTACGACGAGATGAACCTGAACGGCTGTAATACCCGTTGTGACCACGACCGGAAGTTTTTCCATGACCAGAACCTGGACCACGGCCAATCCGTTTACGTGTTTTGTTTTTCTTAATTCCGCGATGGACGTCATCAATAATCATTACAGTTCAACTCCTCTCAGACGTTGAATATCTTCACGTGTGCGGAGCTGTCGCAGCGCGTCAAATGTCGCTTTAACCAAATTCAACGGGTTAGTTGAACCGAAACTTTTGGTTAGAATATTACTGATTCCCACGGATTCAACCACTGCTCGAACACAGGCACCTGCAATGATACCTGTACCAGGCTTGGCGGGCATCAGAAGTACTTCGGATGCTCGATAACGACCGATCACGCGATGAGGAATTGTTGAGTTGATAATTGGAACTGCTTCCAGAGATTTATTTCCCTGCTTAACAGCTTTGTCAACAGCGAGTGGGACTTCAGTTGCTTTACCGTAGCCCCAACCTACTTTGCCGTTCCCGTCACCCACAACAACCAGAGCCGCAAAACTGAAACGACGACCACCTTTAACAACACAGGCACAGCGTCGAATCTGAACGACTTGTTCTTTGGATTCGGTTTTACTTTCAGTAGCCACTCGACTCATCTCCAGGTTGGAAATCAACGGTCACTATTTGACCGTCCTTATTATGTATTGGATAGTACCTGCTGATTAGAACTTCAATCCACCTTCACGGGCAGCATCTGCCAAGGCAGCGATCCGACCATGGTACTTATAAGCTCCCCGGTCAAAGACAACCTTTTCAATGCCTTTTTCAGAAGCTTTCTGAGCTATTTCTTTACCGACTGCAGCTGCTCCAACTCGATTACCAGTCAAATCAGATTTACCGAGAGTCGTACTAGCAACCAGAGTTTCACCAGCGACATCGTCGATAATTTGAGCGTAAATATGGTTGTTGCTGCGAAACACCGACAAGCGGGGTACGCCGTGCGCAGTCCGACGAATATGATTCCGAATACGGAATTTACGTCGTTTACGCATTGTATGAATCTGTTTTTGCCGTTTCATAACTGTGAACTCGACTAACTATATCTTTTTGAATCGATTCTGGGTACCGGTCGACGACAGGTTCTTTCAGAATCATTTATCAGGGTAATTTGTACAGTTTTAAATAACAACCGAAGAACAAACACAAAAGGGATTATTTACCAGCCAGAGCTTTACCCGCTTTGATGCGAACGAATTCACCCTCGTAGCGGATACCTTTACCTTTGTAAGGTTCAGGTGGTCGAACTTTTCTGATATTAGCAGCAAACTGACCTGCTTTTTGTTTGTCAGCACTGGTGATTGTAATATGGGTTGGATCCACACATTGACAATTAACACCTTCGGGAATTGGTAACTCAATCGTGTTTGCAAACCCGACTTGCAACCGAAGAACATTACCTTGAATCGTACCGTTGTATCCAACGCCTTTGATTTCAAGTTTACGTTCAAACAGTTCCTGGACACCCTGCACCATGTTTCCGATTAGACTTCGAGTCAATCCATGCAAAGCACGGTTTTGACGCTGGTCATTCGGTCGTGTGACAGCGATCTCCTGCTTATCAGAGTCGTAAGCGACATTCATATTAGGATGCCATGTAAAATCAAGAGACCCGTTCTTACCTTTTACAGTAATCGTGCCCTCTTTGATGTTCACATCGACGCCGTCATTGACAGCGATCGGCTTTTTTCCAATACGAGACATGGTCAGAAGTCTCCAAACCCAATTTATCTACCAGGTAATTCGTGTGTATGTAACTTAATGTAGGCTCTGAAGATCCTATTCAGAACCAGGGATCACCAGACTTCGCAGATCAACTCGCCACCAACGTGTTCTTTGCGAGCTTCCCGATTGCTCAGGATCCCTTTACTGGTGGAGAGGATATTAATACCCAATCCGTCCAGAACGTCGACCAAATCTTCGATCTTGCAGTAAACTCGGCCACCCGGTTTACTGAGGCGTTTAATGTGCTGTATTACCCGTTCACCGTTGGGGCCATACTTGAGGTTGACCCGCAAGATATTCTGCGGAGCATCTTCAATCTCAACCACATGGAAATCCCAGATGTAACCCTCTCGCTCCAGTGTTTCCGCAATTCCTTTTTTAACATTGGAATACGGCACATCGACAAAGGGGCGCTCGATCTGAATCGCATTACGTATGCGAGTCAACATATCGGCAATAGGGTCGGTCATCATATCAGCGATACCCTTACACGTTCAGAAAACTGATCTTATAAAATGATTGTAATTTTGTTTTTGAGATCGGAATAATATCAGACACTATGTCATTAATGTACGGTCGCTTACGTTTCCGTACCGATCTTGACTCAGGCCTTACCAGCTTGCTTTTTTAACGCCTGGAATAAGTCCATCCAGAGCCATGCTGCGGAAACAGATTCGGCAGACTTGAAATTTGCGATAAACAGCTCGCGGTCGACCGCAAAGTTTACAACGCGATTCTCTTCGCGATGTATACTTCGGTGTTCTTTCGGCTTTGGCAATTTTGGATTTACTGGCCATCGTAAGTCTCGTTGCTATAGGAGTAGCGAATGAATACGCTGAGTCCTGGAAAACTGTTGTTTGGTATATTTCGTTACTTGTCGACTCGGAAAGGCATGCCGAATTCTTTCAGCAGTGAACGCCCTTCGTCATTATTCATAGCAGAAGTAACAATCGTAATGTTCATCCCCTGGATATGTTGAACTTTATCCGATTTGATTTCAGGGAATACAACCTGTTCATTCAGTCCCATGTTGTAGTTTCCGTTGCCATCAAATCCGTTGGGATTCAAACCACGAAAGTCGCGAACGCGAGGCAAAGCCAATGTGATCAAGCGATCGAGGAAATCGTACATTCGACGCTTACGTAAGGTTACGCAACATCCGATTTCCATGCCTTCACGAAGTCGAAACGCCGCTACTGATTTTTTCGCACGGGTTTTCAGTGGGTGCTGACCGGCAATAACCTTCAGGTTTTCAAACGCCTCTTCGAGACGTTTTCTATCCTGAATAGCACTACCAACACCCATGCTGATAACGATCTTATCCAACTTGGGAAGCGAATGAATATTTTCGCGACCCAATTCCTTCCGGAGAACGGGGACAATGTCGTTTTTGTATTTTTCCTGTAGCCGGTTCATATCAGGGACTACTTGCAATTAATATGTCTTGGGAAAGTATATCTACTATTTGGCAGCGTGAGCGGCCTTAGCAGGACTGATGGTGTTGATCGAGGTTGAACACCCTTTGCAAAAACGCTCTTTGGAGCCGTCATCGCGGAAACGATAGCCAACACGAGTTCCTTTGCTGCAACTGCTGCAGTAGAACTTTACGTTTGAGCTGTCGACTGGAAGTTCAATCTGTAATCTACCACCTTGTGGACTTTTTGGATGTCCACGTCGTACGTGTTTGAATACCCGGTTGACACCTTCCAGTACCACTTTCTTCCCACCATCCAGGACTTGTACGACCTGACGAGGAGTGCTACCTGCATCGTTTCCGGAAATCACCAGTACGGAATCACCACGTTGAATTTTCATCGTTCAGACTACCTCGTTCGCCATACTGACAATTTTCATGAATCGGCGGTCACGAAGCTCTCGGGCTACTGCACCGAAAATACGTGTACCGCGAGGGTTGCCGTCGCCATCGACAATAACAACCGCATTTTTATCGAATCGAACATAGCTGCCATCATCTCGACGGATAGACTTACGGGTGCGAACGATAACCGCTTTTACAACGGTACCTTTTTTGACCGTACTACCTGGCAGAGATTTCTGCACGCTGACGACAATAATGTCACCAACCGTGGCGGTTCTTTTTTTGGTTCCGCCCAGAACCTTGATGCAGCGCACGAGTTTCGCACCCGAGTTATCCGCTACATCTAACATTGTTTGCATTTGAATCATGGCAGTTGCCTTGATGGTCTCAATTTATGGAACCTGGGAGTTGAAATCACCAGGAAATTGACAGGGAAAGACTATGTCTATTGAACGCTTTGTGTTGCTACAAGCACTTGAAGCAAAGTCCAGCGTTTAGTTTTCGACAAGGGGCGACTCTCTTCAATCTCAACGAGGTCCCCTTCATTGGCAACATTTTCTTCATCATGCACCTGACATACAGTACGACCCGACACAATTTTGCCGTAACGCTGATGCCGAAACCGTCGCGCGACTTCTACGCGAAGCGTTTTGTCACGTTTGCTGCTGGTTACTGTGCCTGTTAACTTTTTCTTCATTGCCGTTATTCCTGGCCGAAAACTTTATATAATAGATTAACTGTTGGCTTTGAGTCGCTCAGATTGAATCGTTTTAATTCGAGCGACTTCACGACGCATTTTTTTCAGCTCACTAGGAGCTTCCAGTTTTTCAGTCGTTGACTGAAAACGTAACTGGAAGAGCTCTTTTTGAGTTTCAGTCAGAACAGCATTTAGTTGTTCTTCATTCATTTCTCGAAGTTCTGCAGCCGTACTCATTATCTGATTTCCACAGTTATCTTGTTACCGGAAACAATAAGTTTCCGAACTTATTTATTACTGATACGGTAATAACAAACGTTTAATACCGTAGTTCGCAACTAAATCTTGGGTCGACGTCCAACCAACCGTACTCGTACCGGAAGTTTATGAGCCACACGATTAAAACAATCGCGAGCCGCTTCCTTATCGACACCAGTCAGTTCAAACATAATGGTTCCAGGACGAATCACTGCTACCCAGCGATCCGGATCCCCTTTACCTTTACCCATACGAGTTTCAAGTGGTCGAGCTGTTACCGATTTTTGCGGAAAAATCCGAATGTAGACTTTACCTTCACCACGGACATATTGAGTCGCTGCAATACGGCAGGCTTCAATAGTTTGTCCAGTGATATGTCCGGGGTCTAAAGACTGGAGTCCCCAATCACCAAAAGAGACAGTATTACCCCGAGAGGCGTTACCTTTTATGCGTCTTCTTTGGCTTTTTCGATGCTTGACCCGTCTTGGCATTAGTGCCATCGGTGTTGTCCTCTTCTGTAATGTCGCCTAAGTCAATCCAAACTTTAATACCAATGATTCCCTGAGGAGTCAGTGCTTCCGTTAAGCCGTAATCGATTCGTCGACGTAAAGTCGACAGTGGAACGGAACCGCGAGTTGCTTTTTCCGTTCGTGACATCTCGGCACCGCCGAGTCGTCCCGAAATCTGAATTTTAACTCCGTACACGCCAGCTTCCATTACCTGGTCCAGAGACCGTTTCATTGCTCTACGAAAACTACCTCGTTTGAGCAACTGTTGAGCAATGTCGTCTGCAACAAGTTTAGCGTTTCGCATCGGAGCATTGATCTCTTTGATCTTCAACTCCATTCGGCGACCGGTCAAATCTTCCAGTTCTGCTTTCAGCTTGTCAACTTCCTGTCCTTTTCGACCGATCAAAATACCGGGACGAGAGGTGTGAAGTAATAAGACAACCTGGTCGCGAGTTCTTTCGATTTCAATTTTCGGAATACCGGCGAACTGATATTTCTTTTTGATGAACTGGCGGATCTTCTGATCTTCAACCAAAAGTTTTCCGAAGTCCTTCTTCGAGGCGTACCAGCGGCTTCGCCATTCTTCCGCAATACCAAGTCGAAAACCGGTAGGGTGTACTTTTTGACCCATGTAACTGGAACCTCTATTTGTCTGTTTTGTTTATATCCTGAAAGATTACACAATCTCAGGAGCATCAAGTGCGATATGAATGTGAGAAGCGCGGCGACGGATAATAAAAGCCGTCCCACGAGCTCGTGGCTGAATTCGTTTAATCATCGGGCCGCCATCGACTCGAGCTTCCACAATTTTCAGCGAACCCACATTACGGGCCCCTTTGTCTTCCGCGTTAGCCACGACCGACTTCAGGACCTTTTCAAGCATTTTTGCACCACGGTTTGGTACGTATCGCAATGCATTCAGCCCTTCGACCGCACTCATACCACGAATCATATCTGCAAAGGGACGAACCTTTGTGGCAGAGATTCGAGCATTTTTGTGACTCGCCTTAATAACCGCCATTGTCTTGTACCTTTATGACTTCTTTAAACCTGCCCAGCTGAAACCAGCTGTGTGTATTCTCTGAATCAGGACCGGCCTAGCCGGGAACGTTATATCGAATAGCGAGAATCTTAAATGACTCATACGCCATCTGTTGTTATTTCTTACCGCGAGCACCATGACCACGGAAAGTCCGCGTCAGGGAAAATTCACCCAATTTATGTCCAACCATATCTTCCGTCACGTAGACTTGAAGATGTGCCCGGCCGTTGTGGACCAGGAATGTATGACCGATAAATTCAGGTGAAATGGTTGACCTTCGCGCCCAGGTTTTAATCGGCTGCTTTGCACCAGTCTCATCGAGCTTGGCAATCTTCTGCAGCAGCTTGGCGTCAACGAAAGGACCTTTTTTAAGGGACCGACCCATAACTTTATACCTTTTGTTTTCAGTAAGCTATCTTGCGATAACCGATCAAACTTTGAGTGTTCCATAACGACGTGATTTACGTCGTCGTACAATCGCTTTGGAAGAAGCTTTTTTACGTTTACGAGTTCCGCCCCCTTTGGCCAGTTTACCCGTCGGGCTACAAGGATGACGTCCACCACTATTGCGGCCTTCACCACCACCCATCGGATGAGCTACCGGATTCATCGCAGTACCACGAACGTGGGGACGACGACCCATCCAGCGTTTACGACCCGCTTTTCCAAGCGTAATGTTCTGGTGTTCACTATTACCAATCTCGCCGATAGTGGCGCGACAGGTACTGGGTAGACGACGAACCTCACCAGAAGGAAGCGTAATCTGAGCCCATTTGTCTTCACTCGCATTCAACACTGCTGATGTACCGGCACTTCGGGCCATTTGGCCACCTTTGCCTGGTTGCATTTCAATGTTATGAATGGCGGAACCCAGCGGTATATTTTTCAACTGCATGCAGTTACCGACTTCCGGTTCTGCGCTGTCGCCGCTGATAACCTTTGCACCAGCAACCAAACCTTCTGGTGCCAGGATGTATCGTTTCTCACCGTCAGCGTAGTGCAATAAAGCAATACGAGCAGTACGGTTTGGGTCGTACTCGATAAAAGCAACCGTTGCGGGAATACCGTCTTTGGTTCGTTTAAAATCGATAATACGATAAAGTCGCTTATGCCCACCACCACGATGACGCGAGGTGATTTTACCCTGATTATTCCGACCGCCGGCTCTTCTTAGTCGAACTACCAGAGACTTTTCTGGCCTCTTTTTACGATCCGTAATTTCAGCGAAGTCAGAAACGGATGCACCGCGTCGACCAGCTGATGTCGGTTTGTAATATCGAATACCCATTGTGACAACCTTTTATTGTAAAGAGCTTTCAGTTCTCTTATCTTGCATTCCAACAATCAAATCGGCTTAGAAGAACGAAATTCGATCATCATCGTGCAATTGTACGAAAGCCTTTTTCCAACTCTTGGTTTTACCAAGCATCATTTTATGTCGACGAGTTTTGCCCTGATGATTCTGAGTACGAACTCCGATCACCTTGACGCCCCACAATGTTTCGACTGCTTTTTTGATGTCCGTTTTATTGGCATCAGAATGCACTGCGAAAGTGTAGGTATTGTATTTCTCAGAGATGTGGGTCCCTTTTTCAGTCACGAGCGGTTTTAAAACAACCTGATGTGGCTCGAGGGTAATTCCACTTGTTTTGGCAGACATTGCTCAAACTCTCTTATGGATTTAGGTTAAATGTATTGTTAAGGAATTTTGATCAGGCAGTAACAGCAGCTGGATTCAACAGTGATTCCAACGCGTCTTTAGTAATGATCAACTCATGTTGGTGCAGCAGATCATAGGCATTCAGGAAATTCGTAGGCGAAACTTGCAACTGCTCTATGTTGCGCGACGATCGCCACAGATCAATATTGTATTCCGGAATAACCATCAGGACACTTTTGCTTGCCAAACCTAAAGTCTTCAGTGTATCTGCGATCAACTTAGTTTTGGGGCCGTCTACTGAAAGACTATCAACCAGGCAAACCTGATTGTCTTCAAATTTACTTCGAAGAGCCATTCTTGTCGCCAGACGAACCGCCTTTTTAGGAAGACGATATGTCCAGTCTTTAGGAGTTTTAGCGAAGGTATGGCCACCACCTTTTCGGACAGGTGTCCGGCTGGCACCAGCACGAGCTCGCCCAGTTCCTTTTTGACGGAACAGCTTCTTCGTACTACCTGCGACTTCGCCACGCCCCTTGGTTTTAACGGTACCAACACGCTTGTTGGCTTCGTACATCACCACAACATCGTGTAGCAATTGCTTATTGATTTCAGGAGACAAAGCGTCCAGATCGTAATCAAACGACCCGACTTCGTCGCCGCTCATATTTTTAATCGCTATCGAGGCCATCGGAATGCCGCCTTCAACGCCAATAATAATTTGTGTTGTTTTTTAATACAGACAGAAGCTCGTAAACTTACTTCTGATTTTTGTAACGATTCTTAGTACTGTGACGGAGAATTACTTCACCACCATTAGGGCCAGGAATAGCCCCTTTCACTAAGACAAGATTGTTTTCTTCGTCGAGCCGAACAACCTCGAGATACCGCACTGTCCGTTGGACACTGCCGTATCGCCCAGGCATTTTCGTACCCTTCATTACGCGGGAAGGGTCAGCACTTTGACCAATGGAACCACCATGACGGTGAACTCGTTTCACACCGTGAGAGGCTCGCTGACCGGAAAAATTATGCCGTTTCATAACACCCGCGAAACCGCGACCTTTACTCGTACCAATCACATCGATGAACTTGAGGTCAGCCAAGTGAGTGACAGTCAATTCTGCTCCCACTTCGAGATCACAATTCTCTCCATCAGTACGAAACTCTTTAATAAACTTTTTGGGCTCACAGCCAGCCTTGCCGAGCAACTCAACTCCAGCTTCTTCACGTGTTTTACGACGCTTACTGGAAATCGAGGCCACATGACCGCGTTCACTCCGTATCGCAAGACGGCGAGGTTTATCACCATACCCAATCTGCACCGCTTCGTAGCCATCACGCTCAAGCGTACGTACCTGAAGCACAGAACAAGGGCCAGCCTGAATGACTGTCACTGGAACCAGTACTCCACTCTCATTGTACACTTGCGTCATACCAATTTTCTGGCCGAGCAATCCAACAGGCATTATTTCGCCTTCCCACAATAAATATATACTGAAAGACTGTTAACTCTGGGCAACAGACACCGACAGTACGCGGATTCCACGTAAGTCTCGATGCAAATTCAGAGAACAAATCCCGGATTCATAATTTCTGTAGCACTTTGCGATCAAGCCGCAGGCCACAGCGATTCAGACAGCAAGACTCAGGGTTAGCTACCTGCTGAAGCTTTAATCTTGATGTCGACACCCGCTGGCAACGAAAGCTTATTCAGCGCATCGATAGTCTTGCCAGTTGGCTGAATAATATCTATCAATCGCTTGTGAGTTCGAATCTCGAACTGCTCTCGCGACTTCTTGTCAATATGCGGACTACGCAATACCGTATACCGTTCAATTCGAGTCGGAAGAGGAATTGGACCATGCACTTCAGCACCGGTCCGCTTCGCGGTATCGACAATATCAGATGCCGATTGATCCAGAACTGAGTGATCGTACGCTTCCATACGGATGCGAATTCGTTCCTGTGTCGCAGCAGCGGCCACGAATCTCTCCCAACATCTCAAAATTTAACAGTGCGGTAACCAGCAATTTATGTAAATCACTGGAAGCGGAAGATGTTATTAATCCTCTTCTGCTTTGTCAATAAAACCGACTCACTTTCAGCCAAACTTCCGAAATGCTTTCGGACCGTCTCTGGCTCCCGGTGAGGGGTCACACATACTACAGACAAGAGGGCCGCCCCTCAAGCAACGTCACTCAATATTTTTTTAAATTCGGTACCTTATCACTCGAATTCAGCCGAACCCCTATATTTCAAGGCCCTTAGGGCCGTCTGGATAGTCAACAAAATGGGATTGACAGCGATATTCTCTCTTTTGAATATTGATTTTACTTCAATCTCTTCCGCTACGACATCATATCCCTCAACACTTCCGCCGGAGCCTCGGCATACTTCAACGGCTCCATTGAGTAAGAAGCGCGCCCCTGGGAAAGACTGCGAACCTGGGTAGAATACCCAAACATTTGTGACAAGGCGGCTTCTGCCTCCATTACAGTCAGGCTCCCCTTTTGCACTGAGTTCACAATCAGCGCCCGGCGGGCATTTAAGTCTGATTGAATATTGCCCAGGAATTCATGCGGAGTAGTTACTTTCAATCTCATCATTGGCTCGAGTAGAACAGCCCCTGCTTTTCCAAGAGCTTCATACACGGCATTTCCGGCGGCGGCTTGGAGAGCAACATCCGTCGTTTCCCCTTCCCGGTAGTCCACATCGAGAATGGTCAATTTGACCCGGATCAGCGGATAACCAACCGCCCCTCCTGCCTGGGTCACATCTTTGATCGATTGCTTTAGTAGCTCGGCCATTTTGGGAGGAAGCGCGTCGGGCTTCAGCTTACTCTCCACCTTAACGGCATCTTCCTCGCTCGGTTCGACTCGCAACTTAACCTGGGCATACTGCGTCACACTGTTTGCGGTACGACTGAACTCTCCCGAGACTTCCTGTGCCTTTTTAATAGTTTCACGATAACTGACCCGAGGCTTATGAACTTTAATCTTGAGATTGAAGTCATGCTCCATTCTGTTCTTCAGAATCTCCAGGTGCAGCTCCCCCATACCACTGATAATTGTTTGCCCAGTCTCTTCGCTCACCTTTGCCTTAAAGGTTGGATCCTGGCGAGAAAGCTTATCAAGAACCTCCTCCAATTTCTTACGTTCGGCACTCGAGTCCGGCTCGACCGCCATGGAGATAACCGTCTCTGGAAAGACGATGTTCTCCAGTGCAATCGGATGCTTGCTATCACATAACGTGTCGCCTGTTGCGACATCCTTCAAGCCAATCACACCGATAATATCACCAGCATAGACCTCATCAGTCTCAATCTTTTCACGGGAGTCGGCCTGAACTCGACGCAACTGCGACACCAATTCTTTTTTTCCAGTACGAGGATTCAATACCCGACTCCCCGACTTCAATGTACCGGAGTAGACGCGAATGAAATGAAACTCACCATGCTGGTCAGTGACAACTTTAAAGACCAGCCCGCAGAATTGCTCTTCAGGATTGCAGTCGCGTTTCAGTTTGCCCTGCTTCTTACCTGAAGGATCGTCCCCCTCCACTGGTGGCATATCCAACGGGCTGGGCAGGTAATCAGAAACCGCATCCAGAATCGGCTGCACACCAATAAAGTCGAGCGATGAACCACAGAAGAGGGGCTGCACTTCACCTCGCAGCGTCGCCGCACGAAGTGTCTTCTGGAATAGATCGTAGGGTACATCTTCCGTTTCCAGGTAGACTTCCAATAGAGACTCATCCAGCTGCGCCACTTCTTCAATCAGTCTTGAACGCCACTCTTCCGCCAGGCCCTGAAACTCTTCCGGGATCTCCTCTTCACGCATGTCCGCCCCTTTACTCTCCGGATCGAAGTACAGGGCCTTCATTTTATAGAGATCAATAATCCCCGTGAGATACCCCGGTGCAGGAGCGGAACCTGCTCCCATTGGCACCTGCATGGCGATGGGGTGCGCCTCTAATCGCGATTTAATCTCATCGAATGTTTGCTCAAAGTCAGCGCCAATTCGGTCCATCTTATTTATGAAGCAGACGCGTGGAACCTTGTAATGATTTGCTTGCCGCCAAACAGTCTCGCTCTGCGCTTCCACACCTTCCACAGCACTGAAGACAACGATGGCACCATCAAGCACGCGTAAACTGCGCTCGACTTCCGCCGTAAAGTCGACGTGCCCAGGCGTATCGATCAGATTGATGGTTTTATCCCGCCAGTGACAAGTAATCGCAGCGGAATAAATCGTAATTCCCCGCTTCGCCTCCTCTTCATCAAAGTCAGTGGTCGTCGTGCCATCATCAACACTTCCCATGCGATGAGACGCGCCCGAATAATACAGCACCCGTTCTGTCGTTGTTGTTTTCCCCGCGTCAATATGCGCGATGATTCCAATGTTACGTATATTTTCGAGTTCCGTATCCATCGTCTTAATATCCAGTTTCTGACTCGTCCGGGTTTTATGTTCGTTTCAATTTCAGTTTCAACTTCAGCAGAACCGCTCAACTGCAGCGAAATATCGCTGCGACGTGGCGAACAGAACAGGTGACATTCTTTTTCCAGAACCTGCAACACCCACCTGCTGGCAAAATTATACCGTTCTCAATAATTACAAAAAAACGCAGGACGCGGCTACAACCGACATCCTGCGTTTTAATTTTATGTGATTGTCACTTTCAACAGCGAGGCCACCTTTGACATGGCATTTACCTGTTGAGGCCTTACCAGGCGAAGTGAGCAAAAGCTTTGTTGGCTTCTGCCATACGGTGAATGTTTTCACGAGTCGTGATCGCAGTACCTTCACGACGGAAAGCCGCCATCAACTCATCCGCCAGGCTCACTGCGGTGGGACGACCTTTACGATCGCGAACTGCTTTGAGAATCCAGCGAATCGCCAGAGTCTGCTGACGTTTAGGATTCACAGGAGTCGGAACCTGGTAGTTGGCACCACCAACTCGCTTGGAACGAACTTCCATATGGGGTTTGACGTTTTCAACTGCTCGCGTGAAGACATCCAGAAGATCCTCTTCGGGCAGTTTTTCCTCGATGATGTCCATGGCGTCATAAAAGACACCTGAGGCGACTGTTTTCTTGCCGTCCAACATCAGGCAGTTTACAAATTTGGAAACCAGTTTGGATTCAAACCGGGGATCTGGTTTCAGCTGTGTTGCGCTGGCCGTAAATCGCTTCGCCATTGACTTTAAAACCTCTGACTTGGGCAGTGTCTTGTTCTTACAACAACTTCAAGACTGCTTACATGCTTATTGAAATATCAGTTTGATCGAATCGCCGGTGTCGACTGACCCGGCACAATAAACCTCGCGGTAACCTACTTAGCCCGCTTGGCACCGTAACGGCTTCGAGCCTGTTTACGATCGCTAACACCCAGGGTATCGAGAACACCACGGACGACTTTATAGCGAACACCCGGCAAGTCGCGAACACGACCACCACGCACCAGCACAATGGAGTGCTCCTGCAGGTTGTGGCCTTCACCCGGAATATAGGCGGTGACCTCTTTACCGTTAGAAAGTCGCACACGAGCCACTTTACGAAGAGCCGAGTTCGGTTTTTTCGGAGTGACGGTTTTCACCACGAGACAAACACCTCGTTTTTGAGGACACCCTTCCATAACCGGTGTTTTGCTCTTAGCTGTTTGTTTTTTACGTGGTTTGCGAACCAGCTGATTAATAGTAGGCATTGTGTTGTTGTCTTGACAAAATGTCGATTTAAAAATTTTTGTACGAATATCACCCGGTTAACAGGAAGGTAAACCCTCCTCTGCCGGTAGAACAGACATCGCATCGCCATTCAAAGCGACACAACCTGTTTTAAAACAACCACTTAAGTCGGATACTAGGCTTCCAAACTCATGCGATGGGACCACTTTGCAGTGGATACCCGAATTTAGAGTCGCCCAATTTACCGGTTGACATGGTTACCGTCAAGGAACCTGAAATCAACTTCCTCAGGCGAGGACTCATTTTCCAGCGACTTGGCTGGCTCGTTTAACAAATTCCGCCCCCTGCTCTCCAATTTGAAGAAGAACAGGGACGGATTCTTTGACTATTCAGCCCAGACCTTCATTTTACTCAAAGGACCGCGGAGCGGGTGGTTCCGGGCTCTGTTCATTGAGATAGTCCATACGGGCTGCCAACATTCGCTCTTTTTCAGCCTGCAGCTCTTCTAGAGCCTCGGGCCGAATTCGAACTTCGGCGTCCTGGTGAGTTCGAAAACCGGTACCAGCCGGAATCAGGTGACCCAGAATGACGTTCTCTTTCAGACCCACCAAGGTGTCCTCTTTGCCGGCCAGAGCCGCCTCGGTAAGAACCTTGGTTGTTTCCTGGAAACTGGCTGCCGAGATAAAGCTTTCGCTCTGAACAGCCGCTTTGGTAATTCCAAGCAACTGAGTACTGGCGGTCGCTGGACGAGGTTTGACACCAGTGGATGGTGACTGCCCTGCAGCTTCCAAGTGAGCGTTGACTTCTTCCAGAACAGCGATCGGAACAACGTCGCCTTCGATGAACTCAGATTCTCCCGCATCCGAAATCCGGACGCTCTTTTTGAGTTCTTCGTTCAATTTTCGGAATTCGAATTTGTCGACCAGAATACCCGGAAGGGAATTCGTGTCGCCGACATTTTCGATTTTCAATTTACGAAGCATCTGGGAAACAACGATTTCGATGTGCTTATCGTCGATCTCCACTCGCTGCGAACGGTACACGTTCTGAATTTCGTGCAGCAGGTATTGCTGTACGGCTTCAGTACCACTGACTCGCAGAATGTCGTGAGGAACCAGCGGACCACGCACCAGCGCGTCTCCAGCAACCACACGCTCTCCCGCGTGAACCAGGAGCTGCTTACCGTGTGGAATGATGTGCTCCACTTCACTTGCGTCATCAGCTCGAACGATAACGACTCGTTTACCACGTTTACGTTCTGGTACGAATTCAACTTCACCGTCGATCTCGGCGATGACCGCCGGGTCTTTCGGTTTACGTGCTTCGAACAGTTCCGTCACACGAGGCAGACCCCCGGTGATGTCCTGCGTACCACCCGATTCACGGGGGTTCTTAGCCAGTACCGTACCAGCGGCAACCATGGAGCCTTCGTCCACTTCGATGTTTGCCCCTTCAGGCAAGTAATAGAAGTCGAGAATTTTCCCGGTTCCATCTTCCAGAATGATCTGAGGATGGAGATCGGTTTTGTGCTCGATGATGGTACGACGAACGTGCCCGGATTGGTCTTTTTCAGACCGATAGGAACGACCATCGATACAGTCTTCGAATCGAACTTTACCACCGACTTCGGCGAGAATCGGCACGGAGTGAGGGTCCCATTGACAGAGAACCTGACCGGCTTCGATTTCATCGTTTTCGTTCACCATCAGGGTTGCCCCGTTCGGGATGGTGTATTTCTCCAGCTCACGTTCTTTGTTGTCGACGACGATGACTTCCCCGTTTCGGGTCAACACGACGTTTTTGCCTTCACTGTTCATTACGCTACGAATTCGAGCGTATTTAACACGACCGGCACGTTTCGCCTGAATCTCACTCTCTTCAACATCGCGGTGAGCCGTACCACCAATGTGGAACGTACGCATCGTCAATTGAGTTCCCGGTTCACCGATCGACTGAGCGGCAACAATACCGACAGCAAGACCTTCTTCGACGCGGTCGCCGGTAGACAGGTCCATACCGTAGCAAAGCTGACAGAGCCCCAGTTCGGATTCGCATGTCATCGGGCTGCGGACCTGGATTTTTTCCAGTCCCATCGCCTGAATTTTGCGAGCCATTTCAACGGTGATCATCTCGCCTTCCCGTACGATCACTTCGTCGGTGATCGGGTTCACGATATTCGTTCGTGAAACACGACCACGAACTGCGTCCGCGAGGGAGACTTCGACTTTTTCACCGCGATAAACAACCCCACGGGTAATTCCCTGAGTCGTCCCGCAATCGTTCTGAGTAATAACCATGTTCTGACAAACGTCAGCCAGTTTACGGGTCAAGTAACCGCTGTCCGCCGTTTTCAGGGCGGTGTCGGCCAGACCTTTACGGGCACCGTGAGTCGAACTGAAGTATTCGAGAACGGTCAAACCTTCACAGAAGTTCGCTTTAATGGGGGTTTCGATGATCTCACCATTCGGCTTCGACATCAAACCACGCATACCGGCGAGCTGCCGCATTTGTTCCACACCACCACGAGCACCAGACTGAGCCATGAGGAAGATCGGGTTAACATACGCCCCCTCATCACGGTAGTCGTTTTCAAGCTCGACCATCATGTGCTTGGTGATCTCTTCGCGAGCACCCATCCACGTATCAAGTACTTTGTTGTACCGTTCCTGGTTAGTGATGATCCCGCGCTGATACAACTTCAACTGATCCAAAACAACTTTTTCGGACTTGTTGATGATGTCTTCTTTTTCGGGCGGTATTTTAAGGTCGCTCGTCGCGAAGGACATCCCGCTGGCAGTCGCCTCGCGGAAGCCGGTCTCTTTCATTTTGTCCAACAGAGTAATCGTCGCTTCTTTACCCAACTCGAGGTAACAATCGGCGATCACGTTCGACAAGTCGCGACTTTTCATTGTCTGGTTGTAGAAGGCCATCTTCGACGGCAGGAAATCATTGAACATGACACGACCCACGGTCGTTTCAACTAAGCCACCTGCCTGAAACTCGTCCGATCCCTCACCCTTCACACGCTTGTCGTGAGGGAGGCGTACTTTGATTTCCGTGTGACGAACAACTTTGCCCTGAAGAAAGGCCAGATGCACTTCGTCAGTTGAGGCAAAGATCATTCCATGACCAAGGCGATCCGCTTTACTCACGGTCATGTAGTAACAGCCCATGACGATGTCTTGGGACGCACTAATAATCGGAGCACCGTTCGCCGGCGAGAAAATATTGTTCGTCGACAGAATCAAAGTGGTCGCTTCAACCTGAGCCTCAATGGAGAGGGGCAAGTGAACGGCCATCTGGTCACCGTCAAAGTCGGCATTGAAACCTTTGCAAACCAGCGGGTGAACACGAATCGCGTTCCCTTCCACCAGAACCGGCTCAAACGCCTGAATACCCATACGGTGCAAAGTAGGAGCACGATTCAATAGAACAGGATGGTTCGTGATGACTTCGTCCAGAATGTCCCAGACATCTTCGTCACGTCGTTCGAGCATTCGCTTCGCGCTCTTAATCGTATCGGCGTGACCGAGTTCTTTAAGCCGACGAATAATGAAAGGCTGGAACAACTCGAGTGCGATCTTCTTGGGAAGACCACATTGATTCAACGAAAGTTCCGGCCCCACCACGATGACCGAACGAGCCGAGTAGTCAACACGTTTACCCAGCAAGTTCTCACGGAACCGGCCCTGCTTTCCTTTGATCATGTCGGTCAGCGATTTCAGCGGACGATTCGAGGAACCGAGCACTGGTCGCTTACAGCGGTTGTTGTCGAACAAAGCGTCGACAGACTGCTGCAACATTCGTTTTTCGTTACGAATGATGACCTCAGGAGCATTCAAGTCGACGAGTTTTTTCAAACGGTTATTCCGGTTGATAATACGCCGATATAAATCGTTCAGGTCGCTCGTTGCGAAGTTGCCGGAATCCAGCAGTACCAACGGGCGAAGGTCCGGAGGAATTACAGGAACAACGTCGAGGACCATCCACTCCGGTTTGTTATCACTGTCGCGTAAGGCTTCAATGATTTTCAAACGCTTGATGTAGTCTTTACGCTTCTGTTGGCTGTTCGTCGTTTTGAGATCGGCACGAATCTGGTCAGAAAGTTCAACCAGGTTAAGAGCCTGCAGCAACTTTTTAACCGCTTCAGCACCCATCTCCACTTCGAAGGCACCTTCGCCGTAATTTTCTTCCGCCTGACGAACTTCGTCCTCAGTCATTACCTGCGCAAACTCGAGTGGTGTTTCCCCCGGGTTTGTAACGGCGTAATCCTGGAAGTAGACGACTTTTTCAAGCGAAGTCGTTTTCATGTTGAGCAAAGCGCCCAAGCGACTCGGCATCGATTTGAAGAACCAGATATGAACAACCGGGGCGGCCAGTTCAATGTGACCCATCCGCTTACGGCGGACACGGCTGTGGGTGACTTTCACTCCACAACGGTCACAAATCATACCTTTGTATTTCATGCCACGATATTTACCGCAGGCACATTCCCAGTCCTTTTCTGGTCCGAAAATTCGTTCGCAAAATAGACCA
The DNA here is from genome assembly GCF_007750395.1 of Polystyrenella longa. Classification (GTDB taxonomy): domain Bacteria; phylum Planctomycetota; class Planctomycetia; order Planctomycetales; family Planctomycetaceae; genus Polystyrenella; species Polystyrenella longa. The sequence goes on from NZ_CP036281.1 coordinate 4,562,134, forward strand.
TCGCGCTCAGGACGGTAGGTACGGTAGTTGATCGTCTCGGGCTTTTTAATTTCCCCAAAAGACCAACTGCGGATGTCATGAGGACTGGCCAAGCTGATCTTGATGGCACCGTAGTCATTAACTCGATCGTAGGATGTTTCGGCACTACTCACGTGACGCTCCTTGTTTATTTGACGGGTAGTTATGAGTGATATAAGTCATGTAGAAAAATGAAGATGCTTAACCGGTTTGATCCCTATCCAGGATTTTTTTCCAGCTGCAGGTTCAAACAGAGCCCACGAATTTCATGATTCAAGACGTCGAAGCTAGCTGGAGTTCCTGCCTCCAGCGTGTTCTCGCCTTTCACCATCGATTCGTAAATCTTCGTTCTTCCCTCGACATCATCACTCTTGACAGTCAGCAGCTCCTGGAGAATGTAGGCAGCCCCGTAGGCTTCGAGAGCCCAGACTTCCATCTCTCCAAATCGCTGACCACCAAATCGAGCTTTACCACCCAGCGGCTGCTGAGTGATTAAGGAGTAAGGTCCAGTCGCACGTGCGTGAACCTTATCATCCACCAAGTGGTGCAGTTTGAGCATATAAATCTGCCCCACAGTGACACGCTGCTCCATCTGCTCTCCGGTACGACCATCAAACAGAACAGACTTTCCATCTTCCGGCAGGCCGGCGTCGCGAAGAGCCGCTCGAATCGTGTCTTCATCGGCACCATCAAAGACAGGACAGATTGCACGGAATCCAGTTTTGGCGGCGGCATAACCCAAGTGAGTCTCCAGAATCTGTCCCACGTTCATACGACTCGGCACGCCGAGCGGGTTCAGAATAATGTCGACCGGAGTACCGTCTTCGAGGAAGGGCATGTCTTCGATCGGCAGCACTTTGGAGATCACCCCTTTGTTACCGTGGCGACCAGCCATTTTGTCCCCAACCGAAATCTGTCGGCGTGAAGCAACATAGACTTTCACCATCTGCAGCACACCGTTAGGTAGCTCATCGCCCCGTTTCATGCTGTTGAGTTTCTGGTCGCGACGTTCAAGAGAACTTTCCACCTCGCTCCAGTTTTCTTTGATCATCTTGCGGCATTCCGCAATTTTCTGCGGACTGCGAATATCAAGCTGTTCAAAGTAGTTAACGAATTTCTCCGCGAAGGTGGCAACCGCTTTCGGATCTTCGATCGTACGAATTTCTTGACCGTCGTCATCGGTTAAATGGCGACCCAGAACTTTTTCAAATTCTTTGAGGAACTCAATGAAAGTTTCAGCGACGTCGCTGTTTCCTTTTTGTTCCGCCTCTTTGAGTTCTGCTTCGTATTTTTTGCGTTCAAGTTCAGACAGGCTCATCCGACGAGCAAATCGTTCGGTGTGAATCACGATCCCGTCTACACCACTGGGAATTTCCAGTGATTCGTTTTTGACGTCTTCACCTGCTCGACCAAAGATCGCGTGCAGCAGTTTTTCTTCCGGAGTCAGTTCTGACTTCGCTTTAGGCGATACTTTACCGACGAGAATATCGCCAGGACTGACACGGGTACCAATTTGAACGATACCGTCATCATCAAGATGACGAAGTGCTTTGTCGCTAACGTTGGGAATGTCGCGTGTGAACTCTTCCCGACCGAGTTTGGTTTCACGAATTTCTACATCAAATTCATCAATATGAATTGAAGTGTAAACGTCTTCTTTCACCAATCGTTCGGACAAAATGATCGCGTCTTCAAAGTTGTAACCTTCCCACGACATGAAGGCGACCAGGACGTTACGACCAAGAGCCAGAGTCCCATTCTGAGTCGCCGCACTGTCACAAAGGATTTCTCCTTTTTTGACCTTTTGTCCGAGCTTCACGATTGGAGTCTGGTTCAGACAGGTTCGTTCATTCAATCCTGTGAATTTACGCAAGGTATAGAGCCGGTTATCTACTCGAATCTGAGTAGCGTCGACATAGGTTACTTTACCTGCTTTTTCAGCTCGAATGACCATGCCGCTGTTCTGCGCAACGGCTTCTTCCATCCCAGTTCCGACCAGGGGAGCTTCCGCTACCAGCAGGGGAACCGCCTGACGTTGCATGTTCGAACCCATCAAGGCCCGGTTCGCATCGTCGTGCTCAAGGAAGGGAATCAAACCAGCCGAAACACCAACCATCTGGGCAGGAGCCAAGTCAATGTACTGCACATCAACTACCGGTACGAGCGACACATCGTTGTTAAATCGGGCCAGGGCTCGCACACCCTGAATCATGCCGCTTTCGACGGGAGTATCTGCCGGAACCACACGAACCTGAGACTCTTCGTCAGCACGCAACCACTCGATTTCATCAGTAATTTTTGAATCAATGACTTTACGATATGGCGTGATCAAAAACCCGTAGTCATCCACCTTGGACATTACTGCCAAACTGGAGATCAAACCGATGTTCGTACCCTCAGGAGTTTCAATCGGACAGATTCGACCATAGTGAGAAATATGAACGTCGCGAACTTCGAAACCTGCACGTTTACGGTTTAAACCGCCAGGTCCAAGGGCACTCAAACGGCGTTCGTGGGTCAACATCGACAGAGGGTTCGTCTGGTCGACGACCTGCGAAAGTTCACTTCGGCCGAAGAAGTAATCGATGGCGGCCGAAACTGATTTCGGATTCACGAGTGTCCGGGGAGACATTTCTTCGACGTCTTTCAGGCTCATGCGTTCCTGAACAGTTCGCCGAAGTTTCAGAAAACCTTTTCGGATTTCATCGACACCCAATTCATCGATCGTTCGCAACCGGCGATTACCAAGGTTGTCAATGTCATCGATCCAGGCTTCCGGAGAACCAATGCGAAGGTTTACAATGTACCGTAATGCATTCGTAAAGTCCTCAGGACGTAATGTCATTTCCGTATCCGGAATGTCCTGATTGAATTTACGATTGATGCGGAAGCGACCAACGCGACCAAGACGATAACGATTCAGGTCATAGAACTTTTCGCGGAATAGATCCGTCGCTTTTTCCAGCTGTGGAGGAGTCCCTGGACGTAATCGTTGATAGATTTTGAGTAAAGCTTCTTCGTGAGAAGCCGTTACGTCTTCTTTAATACTGTTCAGAATCAGTTCGTCTTTGGCGTCTTCAATAATTTCAATTGAAGACAGACCAGACTGATCAATTTCTTCGATCATTGTTGCAGTAATTTTTGAACCACAGTCGACAATGATCTCGCCACATTTTTCATGGCCATTCGGGTAGACGACGTCCTGAGCAGCGAATTTATTAAGTGCTTTTTCTTCGCAGCTTTTTGTCTTGGGAATTTTGACTTCAGTTGTCTCGTAAAAGAGTTTAACCAAGTCAGCATCCGACGAGTTATCAGGCGTCATGGCTCGCAGCAAAGTCATTGCCGAGAACTTACCGCTCTGGTCGATTCGGACCTGAGCAGCTTCTTTCTTGGAGATCAGGACTTCGATCCAGCTACCACGCTCGGGAATTACTCGGCAACTGTAATTTTTTTTGTGTTCGCCAGGTTCGGAACTCATGACGAAGTCCACACCAGGAGACCGGTGCAACTGACTAACGATGACGCGTTCAGCACCGTTAATGATAAATTCACCACCACCTAACATGATGGGAAAATCGCCGAGGTAAACTTCTTCCTCGATTGGCTGCTCTTTAACGAGCCGTAACCAGACTCGGAAGGGACGCCCGTAAGTCAGGCGGAGCTGCCGGCATTCATCGGGTGAATAACGAGGTTTACCCAGTTCATACCGAACGTATTCCATTCGGTACTGTTTGTCGTAACTTTCAATCGGAAAGATTTCCTGAAGGACCTCTTCCAAGCCTTCAGGTTTTCGCTCACCAGGAGTCTTATCGTATTGCAGAAAACGATCGTACGACTCTGTTTGAATTTTAGTAAGATCAGAAAGTTCATAATCACATTCCAGCTGTCCGAAATTACGAACTTCTTGCGTGGGGATGATTCTAACCGCTGGGTTCGGCATTCGTTCACTCTCTCTTATTTAAGCATCGCAACTGTTCTCAGCGGAGAACGCGAAAACTAGAGGCGATATTGGGATGCTGCTAAAAATTGAAGACGACAACCAGCCATGCACAACTGATCGCAAAGTTCTGCGAACATTTACACGACAGGAATAAATTGACAACTGACTTAAACATATTCACTATTCTGGAATCTCGTTTAAAGTCAGATCAAAAACGTCTCAAGCAACTGTTTCGCTAGATACAAAGCAATGATGGCCTGACAGCTTGCTTTGATCAGCCTCTGTTGAATGAGTTGTTATGTACGAATCTAAATCAAATCACCAATCGAAAACCGAGTGGCTTGAGAGAGAATCAGATTCGAGTCAGGACAGAGTGATAATTAATCGGGACTTTGGCAGTGAGTTACATGCGTTTATTTTTCAGCCCTGGTCGAACGCTTCAGATACCATTGGAGAATTGGAATCAAAGCAGACACCTACAACTAAATAACGCTCTCGTAAAAGTCTGATAAAAGTCGATGGATCTATACGCGGACTTTAAAAGCAAAACCGATAAGTCGTGCAACCAGGCGTGAATTGGAAATCAACAAAATTCCAGGAACACCACCTCCAAACTGAGGTTTCCAATATGCGAAACTTGGTTTAGGCTCTTGCACGCGAAACTAGAGAATTACAACGCAAGATAAAATCTAAACGAATATCCAAATCGCACACCATGAACGGCGCGCAAAAACAGTTACTTAGCCAATCATCGATTTTTAGAAACCAATGTTTTTGCCCAAGTAATCTGTGGAAATTTAGATTGAGTTTGACAGGGTTGACGAGTGACTCCGGACAGCACGTCTGTCCCTTTCTTACACGCAAATACAGTGTATTCGCCTTAGAAGATTTCACAATCGCGCAATAATACCTAGTCCAGTCTACACTTAGTGAAGTGCTGCTGGCAAGTAGGAACGGCCGATGCCGACGACAGGTCGAGAATTTTCTTTTCAACCTGCCATCGACGATCTGTACAGAAACAACCTATTTAAGTTCAGCTGTACCGCCTGCCGCTTCAACTTCTTTGACCAGTTTTTCGCCATCTTCTTTAGAAACTGCTTCTTTAAGCGGCTTCGGTGCACTTTCGACGAGGTCTTTGGCTTCTTTGAGGCCAAGACCAGTCGTAGAGCGAACGATTTTGATGACGTTGATTTTGGAATCGCCGAATCCAGTCAGGATAACGTCGAATTCGTCTTTTTCAGCAGCAGCTTCGCCGCCACCGTCTCCGCCACCTGGAGCAGCCATCATGACTCCACCACCAGCAGCAGGTTTGATACCGTGTTCGTTTTCAAGATAATCTGACAAGCTTTTCGCTTGCAGCAAAGTCAAACCAACGATCTGATCGCCCAGAGATTTGATCGAGTCGTCGTATTCAACAGTTGTTTCTTCGGCCGTAGACATTCTAAATTTCCTTTCGCAAAACCTGGCAAGACTGCTTGCCTCAATTGTTTTTTATGTATTGCTGTAAAAGTGTTGATGTAATCAGGTCGGACATAAACGGAATGCTTATCCGACCGTAGCAACAAGAGGAACTTATTCCTCTTCTTCTGATTTCGATTTGATCTGGCTGCCAAGGGCAGAACCTGGTCCCAGCAAAGCGGCGGATATTTGAGCACCCGGACTAAGAAGAAGACCCGAGATAGTCGAAAGAATTTCCTCACGACTTGGACTCTTACTCAAGGCTTCGACACCGGCAGTATCAAGGGTTTCCCCCTCAACTGTTCCACCGAGAATGTCGAGTTCCTTTAACTCTTTACCCCATTTCGCGATCTCTTTTGACAGGGCAACGATATCTTCGCCACCCCAGATCAATGTTGAGGAACCATTCAATACTTCACCAAGTCCTGTAATCCCTTTTCTTTCCAGGGCTACTCGGGCCAGTGAGTTTTTGACGGACAGGGCTTCAATATCCTTACCCTGCAGCGCCAAGCGCCATTTATTCGTTGTGATCGCATCCAATCGGGACACGTCCACGACGAGCATATCGCTGTGACCATCGATGCGACCTTGAATCTCATCGATAATCATGCCTTTGACACGTTTACTCATTGTTCGATACTCGCAATTTAACTGTCTGGATTCTTGATAGGTAACTGACTGAACCCACCGTGACGGGATTCACTCACCGATCACTAAGAGTTATACAGAAACCTGAATTCCAGGTGACTTGGAAGCAGACAGAGCCACGTTTCTCACGTAGACCCCTTTAGCAGCAGTCGGCCGAAGCTGATTGATGAATTCAAGCAATGCCGATGCGTTATCTCGAAGCTGATCGTTGGAGAAAGAAATCTTTCCGATCACGCAATGCACGTTGCCGGCATTGTCACAACGAAACTCCACTTTTCCTGCTTTGTAGTCTTTAACTGTCGTAGCCACGTCTGTGGTAACGGTTCCCGCTCGGGGTGAAGGCATCAGGCCTCGTGGACCCAAAACCCGTCCGAGTGGACCAACCAGGCCCATCATGTCCGGTGTGGCAATCGCGACGTCAAATCCGGTCCAGCCATCTTTGACTTTGTCAGCCAAATCTTTGGCCCCAACAAAATCAGCTCCAGCCTCTTCCGCCGCTGCGGCATTATCGCCCTGAGCGAAGACAAGGACCGTCTGGGTTTTCCCGATACCGTGCGGCAACACGATAGATCCACGGACGATTTGATCAGCCTGGCGAGGATCAACTCCCAGACGAACCGCCATCTGGACGGTCTGATCGTAGCGACAGGGTTTAATCGTATTTGGAAGCGATTCTTCCAACCCTTTTAAACAGTCAACTGCACCGGACAGATTAAGCGAACCCGCTTTATCCACCTGTTCGGCGAGATATTTCATACGTTTAGATTTAGCAGCCATTCGTTTTCCAATACTTACGTGGTGATAACGAGACAGACTCTCCCACATTGCCAACAGCGATTCCCGCTACTTGGCAACTTCCAGTCCCATACTGCGGGCTGTTCCCTCAATAATCTTCGAGGCTTGTTCGAGACTTCCAGCGTTCAGGTCTTCGTATTTGGTTTTCGCAATTTCGAGAACCTGCTCTTTAGTAACCGTTCCCACTTTTGTGTCTTTGGGACTACCGGAACCTTTAGCGATTTTCGCAGCCTGCTTAAGCAGAACTGCAGCCGGCGGGCTTTTGATCACGAATGTGAAAGAACGATCGTTAAATACGGTGATCACAGTCGGGCAGATCATACCATTCAATTCACGAGTCTGATCATTGAACTGCTGTACGAACTGGCCGATGTTCACCCCGTGCGGCCCAAGTGCCGTACCCACGGGAGGTGCGGGAGTGGCTTGTCCACCGGGAACTTGAACTTTGATCTCTGTAACAACCTGTTTAGCCATCGATATTACCGTTTACTTGTAAATTTCTGATTTATGCTACAAAAGTCGACCGAAGTCGAATTTCATCTTTATTAATCCGCACGTTCAACCTGCGGCTCATTTAAACAGATATAAATTGTGCTCCGGAGAATATCCGGATGAGCCTGTCAAGGGAAGGAGTACGCTGTTTTTTTGCTTATACTTTTTCGAGTTGCCAGTATTCCAGCTCGACAGAAGTCGATCGACCGAAGATTTCGATCAAAACGGTGATTTTACCGCTCGCTTCATCAATACTGTCAATGACTCCTTCGAAGTTCTGGAATGAACCTTCATTCACTTTCACCGTCTCACTTGGGGTGAAGCCAATCTCCAATTTGGCCGGTTCAAGCTCTTTATCCTCTTCGCGACCCATCATCCGGTCAATTTCTTCCTGCTGCATTGGCATTGGCTTGCCAGCGGCACCGGTGAAATCGCCCACTCCATTTGTATCGCGGATCAAGTACCAGGTATCATCCGTCAGAGTCATGTTAACCATGATGTAACCCGGATAGAGCTTTCGCTCCGTGATTTTTTTCTTACCGTTCTTGGTCTCTGCAACCTTTTCCGTTGGAACTACAATCTCGCCGAAGAATTCCTGCAGGTCTTCCCGCTTAATTCGCTTCAGCAATGCCTCTCTGATCGATTTTTCCCGGTTACTCTGAACCTTCAGAACGTACCATAACATCTTTTCCTGACCGGAAGATGTTGCCTCGTCTGAAGTGTTTTGTTCGTCCATTACCAGCCCCTGAGCCTGGGAAAGATCACCCGTGCGACCTACGCACAGAGTGATAATCACAAAAAAGGAAAACTTGTATGATGCATCGCCACAGGCAATATACCCACGGCAACATTGAGACCGACGTTTTCGTGTAGGCTTTAAACACCCTAAGCCAATTTAAGAACAATCGTTCCTAAACAGCCGAGCCGTAAACCAGACTAACGAACACCTAACGCCGTCAATACCCACTGCCAGAAGAGGTCACACACGAGCAGAAATGCCGCCAACAGAACCATTGTGACAATCACAACAACTGTTGATCGTTTAAGTTCTTCCCGACCGGGCCAGCTTACCTTGGCCATTTCCGCCTCGACTGCAATAAGAAAATCTGCAAATCGAGGATATTGAGTCAAACGAAAGCCGAACCAAGCAATAGGGACCAACAACCCGAACGCCAATGCCGCCTGCATTGACTCAGTCCAGTCATTTGGTGTCAGCTGCTTTGACGCAACCCAAGCCCCAGCGAACAGAATCAGAACGACTGACCAACTTGTGATCAGGCGAGTCCATCGACCCTGATTGCGTTTATATTGACCGAACCCAACCAGGCTGGACATTAAGTTGACGTTTTTTTCAGCTCTTGACATCGATCTCACTCAACCCCAAATCCGGCCGGAGCCAGTCAGATTGCTAACAGTTTCCGTTCTCATAGCCGTTCAACAGGTGAAACACGGGCGGAGGGACTTGAACCCCCAACCGCCGGATTTGGAATCCGGTGCTCTGCCAATTGAGCTACACCCGTAATTGCAGCGCATTCCCTGGAGAACACCCTGCTCCGATTATTTCTTACGAGATTCCTTGTGCAATGTATGTTTGCGCAATCTCGGACAATATTTCATCAGCTCCAAACGCTCGGTTCCCCGAGTCTCTTTGGAAACACGATAATTCCGCATGCCACTCTCAGTACATTCCAGCCAGACATATTCGCGGGCCATTAGTCATCTCGCTTATTTATTACTTGATCTTTGTATTTTAAAATCCTGGAGCCCAAACCCAAAGCGACCTGCCATACCCATTGAAACACAAGAGATATGGGCCCGCCAAAGGTACAGACAAGAATAGCCGATTGCCACAACTCGGCGGCAATCGGCGATTCCATGTTCCTGTCAACTACTCGACGATTTTCGTTACAACGCCGGAACCGACGGTACGACCACCTTCACGAATAGCGAAGCGACTTCCCTGAACCAGAGCAACTGGTTTTCCAAGCTCAACTTCAACTTTGACGTTGTCACCAGGCATACACATCTCGACGTTGTCGAGCAGATTCGTGGAGCCAGTCACGTCCGTAGTACGGAAGTAGAACTGAGGACGGTAACCAGAGAAGAATGGAGTGTGACGTCCACCTTCATCTTTACTCAGGACGTAAACTTCACCCTCGAACTTAGTGTGAGGAGTGATGGAACCGGGCTTAGCCAGAACCTGGCCACGCTCAACATCTTCTTTTTTAGTTCCACGAAGCAGGACACCGACGTTGTCGCCAGCCATTCCCTGATTCAAAGTTTTGTTGAACATTTCAACACCGGTACAGGTCGTTTCAGCAGTGTCTTTCAGCCCGATGATATGAATCTTGTCACCAACGGTACAGACACCCTGCTCAATACGACCCGTAACCACGGTTCCACGACCAGCGATCGAGAAGACGTCTTCAACAGCCATCAGGAATGGCTTGTCCGCTTCACGAGCAGGCTCAGGAATGTCAGAGTCCAATGCAGCCACCAATTCGGTGATGCAGTTGCTGAACTCGTCTTTATCGGGATTATCCAGAGCACCTTTGGCGTTTCCACGCACAATGGTGATGTCGTCGCCGGGGAAGTCGTACTTGTTCAACAGGTCGCGTACTTCCATTTCAACCAACTCAAGCAACTCTTCGTCGTCGACGAGGTCACATTTGTTGAGGAAGACGACCAACTGAGGGACGTTCACCTGACGAGCGAGCAGGATATGCTCACGAGTCTGAGGCATGGGGCCGTCAGCAGCAGAAACGACAAGAATCGCTCCGTCCATCTGGGCAGCACCAGTAATCATGTTCTTGACGTAGTCAGCGTGGCCCGGACAATCGATGTGGGCATAGTGACGGGTCGGCGATTCGTATTCAACGTGGCTCACAGCGATCGTCACAGTTTTCGTTTCATCTCGAACGGTACCCCCCTTAGCGATATCGGCATAACTTTTGAAGTTAGCCAGGCCTTTGGCAGCCTGAACCGATAGAAGAGCAGCAGTTAGAGTGGTTTTACCGTGGTCAATGTGGCCAATAGTACCAACGTTAACGTGTGGCTTAGTTCGCTCAAAAACTTCCTTAGCCATTTCTGATAGGTCTCCCTGTGACACTGTAATAGCAAGTACCTGAAATGGCACTCACCGAACGAGTTAAAGTAACTTCGCGCCTCTCAGGGAAGGAATATACAACCCCTAATCCCAGGCCAGACAAGAAAGACAGGCAAAAGCTGCTGAAGGGACTTGAACCCTTGACCTCGTCCTTACCAAGGACGCGCTCTACCGACTGAGCTACAGCAGCAACGAAAGAAACCTGCATACCTGCCTGATGATGATTACCGCGAAGCGAGGACACTTCTGCCTCCAATAACCCCGAAAACAAGTTCCGAGAGAATACCAGAGGGCTAAAATGTTGATCTCACCAGCAGAATCAGACCCGTGTGTGGGGACCCACCATCAAGACGTAACAAAGAGCGGGTGAAGGGAATCGAACCCTCACAACCAGCTTGGAAGGCTGGGGCTCTACCATTGAGCTACACCCGCATCGAACTGAACGAGACATACCGACAGGCAGTCGCCCCGACCCAGACTATCATGCATTCAGCAATTACAACAACCTTCACGAGCCCGGAAATAAGCCAGACTCGCAGAACCGGACGAACTCTCAACCCTTCCGACCACCCAGAAGACCGCTACAGACCCATCTCAACAGAGAGACGTGGCCTCCAGTAACGGAGATCGAGCACGCGAGAAAAAGAGAGCCGCATAAAGGAGTGGGGGAAGCAGGATTCGAACCTGCGAAGGCTGAGCCACCAGATTTACAGTCTGGCCCCTTTGGCCGCTCGGGTATTCCCCCCCGATTTTCGCTCCCAGTGACGTACAACTTTTGGACGCACCGACAGCAAACCTGTTACCCTCCACAAAATAACCCTCAAAGCCCACCCTTCAAGCCAAAGCCAGAAGAATACGGCAGATGTACAGAATTACTTAAACAGAGAGTTGTGCAGATGTTGCAGCCAAAGTCGGCAGATGAACATCTTCACAATGGAGCTAGCGGAGGGACTCGAACCCACAACCACCGGTTTACAAAACCGGAGCTCTGCCAATTGAGCTACGCTAGCAGATTTGTTGCTGCTGAGCTGCAAGCTGCTCACTATAGCGTTCCAAACAGACCTTGCAAGCGTTCCTCACCCCGAAAAAAGAAGTGAGAAACATTTTTCCACAGCAAACTGAGTAGTATAGAGGTCGCCCGGCAGCGCCAGGTTCGCTCGATTTCCCATGGTTGAACCCCATTCCGAGGAACAAGTCAGCCCCGGAAGCCGATTCGGAACTCAAATTGAGTACCTGATTGGACTTCTGCTGGAAAATCGGTGGGGGAATCTAATGTATTTGCCCATACAGGATCAACCCGAGTGCGTTCTCATTTCCAATAGTTTGCTCAATTCGTGAAACAACCATCCCCAAAACAACCCATTCCCAGGTTCTGTCAGCCAGATTCCTGCCATCGCTGGGTGTGTAAAACAAATAAAAAAACGCTGACCACCAGATTGATGGTCAACGTTTTCTATTTTCATCATAACTTTGCTGAGTGACCTACTTGTCACGTATCTATGTTCACGATTCATTTACAGTGAATCGTTAACATCACTCAGAAAATTATGGGCCTAGCTTCGATTACCCGAGGAGAGCCAGTACCTGTGAAGGTGTCTGGTTCGCGATGGACAATACCGAAGTACCGGCCTGACTCAGAATCTGAGCTCTTGTCAGGTTGGCAGTTTCGATGGCGAAGTCAGCATCGACGATACTCGAACGAGCTTCGGTAATGTTCTCCAAGGCTACAGAAAGCGTCGAGATGTTGGTCTCGATCACGTTCTTCTGAAGAGCACCGATACGACCACGAAGCGTGTTCACGCGGGAAATTGCTTCGTCAACGATGTCGACGAGGGTTGAACCAGGAACGGAAGGACCGACGTCGAGCAAGCTCTTACCGGCACCTGAACCAAGTTCGTACAGTTTACCCGAAGAACCACCCAGTCGAGCCGTGTTGATTGCATCGATACCGATACCGATCTGACCCTGTGAAGAAACTTCCTGACCGATCTGGAAGAGTGAACCCCCACCGGTGATCGTGATTGTCGAGGAGGTGGCTGTCGAGTTGCTACCTTCAGCCAATGTCAACGAGACGTCCAGGTTGGCCGTTTTCACAGAGGCTTTCAAACCGTTGGTTTGAGCTGTCTGACCGTTGATCGTCACTCCAATATCGACACCCGAGTCACGAGTCGCCACGGTGGTGTCGTCATTCAGAGTTGTGGAAAAAGTACCATCCAGAACATTGATGTCCACAAATTCGTTGGACCCATATTCGGAACTGGTGAACGTCAGTGACGAGTTTACACCATCAGAAACGGTACCAGCAGCTGCTGCTGCCAAAGTGTCGGTTCCGTTTCCATTATCAACGGCGGAAATCAGAGCATTCACAGTCTCATTGCCGTTAATGAAGGCTTCAACATCGTCAGCAGTCGAAGTAATCGTTCCGTCACCGTTGGTGGCGAGGTTAATTACGATCGTTTCCTGACCGTTCGCTTCAGTGGTGACAGTTGCACTCAGAGCCTGGTTGTTTCCGCTTGGATCAGCCAGTTGCACGGAGATCGCATTGGTAAACAACGCCTGACCGGAAGCTGAACCACGAGCATCTGTGAAGACGAGTCCGGCATCCTGCTGATCAACACCGTCACCCACCTGAGTAGAGGCGATTGCTTCAACGAGACCGGTTCCATCGTTACCAGCAGTATCAGCCACTGAAACTAAGGCATTCGCAGTAGCGTTTCCGCTAATAAGAGCGCTGACGTCATCCGCAGTCGAGGTAATCGTACCGTTGCCGTTTGTTGCCAGGTTGACAGTGATGTCATTACCTGAGATTGATAGACTTAACGACTGACTATTTGCCGAAGGGTCAGAGAAGGTGACACTGATTTTGTTTGTGAAATCACCCTGAGTTCCCGTTGCCCGAGCGTCAGTGAAGGTCAAATCATTATTCGCACCCGTGGAAACCAAATCGACTGTTCCAGCAACTGTTGCGATCTGCGTATTCACGGTCAACGTTCCGACAGAACCGTTGGTCGCTGTGGCAGTCACACCCGTTACACCAGTCGCAGCGTTAACAGCGTCGGCAATGTTGGCCGTTGAAGAAGCGGAGTCGAAGAAGAGCACCTGGCTCCCCCGTGACCCGGAGACTTCGAAAGTCGTTTTGCTGGTTAAAGCTCCACCGTTAAAGTTAAGTTCGGCTTTTTCAGCAGTCTGATTAACTTGCGCAACGACTTCGATCGTTGGGCTGGAGCCGAAGACGGCTTCGTTGATTTGGAAGTCAGACAGTTCAGCGGCGTCTGCTGTTGATAGTTGAGTTGTGAAGCCTTTGCTACCGTCGATCAGTTTTGATCCTGCGAAAGTCGTGTTCGCAGAGATACGGTTGATCGCGGAGAGAGCAGCGTCAATCTGCAGCTGGTTAGCCGAGATCTCTTCGTCTGACAACGCCCCGTCGTTCAAACCTTCCTGTACCAGACCACGAACCTGGTTGAGCAGACCGCTGATCTCACCGATGGCAGAGTCAGCCGTCGAGAGCACGTTATTAGCACGGTTTGAGTTTTTGATGGATTGCTCGATCGTGGTGATCTGAGCACGGAGAGTTTCGCCGGCGATCAAACCCGCCGGGTTGTCTTTACCGGAGTTAATCTGCAAACCTGTTGACAGACGTGTCAGGGAGGTTCCCAACAGATCGTTTGCCTTGTTCAAGCTTCGCAGACCTCGCAGTGAGGCAACGTTAGTGTTAATTCTTGTCATCTGATTTTGGCCTTTCTTACGACCGTTCTGTGTGACCCTCTAATGTCACATCCGGGAAACAGAGGATCAATATGTGCAAATCCTGTAAGCCTTCCTTGCCCGAGGGAATTCCTATCGTTTGCAACAAAGCAACCGAGAGATTATGTCGGACTCCTTGTTCCCTATGATGGACAGCCACGAGATAAGCCCGCCGGAGTGATTTCCCCACTCCGCTGAACAGGTTCTCGTGCCCATTCACAGAGAATGGCATCATCATGACGCACATTCCCGTCACCATTGCCCTATGTCTATGGGCCATCTCTCAGACACATCGACATGTGAGTTTAGGCTGTTTAGTGAAATTTGGTAAAAATGGAACTTTTTACAAACTTCTGCCCGATAAGGATTCAGTGGCTTTCTCAGAATCGGATATTTTTCCTTGACAATAGCTAATCTTTGGTGCGTCAAGCAGACTTACGATCAGAAAGATGAGTCCGAGGAAATACAAACCTCGCGAGCAACAATAGTCCCGTCAAAAACGTATCTTGCCTGACCAGTCCAAGCCGTTTTTTCCCTGAGATTCTCGTCGCATTTCTCACATAATCTCGATTTAAGCAAAGAATCCGACCAATATGTGAAGGTCGATTTTCACAGATTAAGTTCCTGGTCTGGCCCAGCCAGAATATTGGATAAAAATCAGAGCTTGGGATCGGGTACGATTCAAGCGGATTGGCAAATTATGCCGATTAAAAGGGTCGGGACGATTATTCGGGTTCAAGCTTTCCCAGCCAGGTCGACAGCAAGACCGACTTCAGAAATACAAGGCAGCGTGAACCGAGTGAACGTACTGGCTGTTTCCCGGGTGCCGCGTCCTGAAAGGGAGAGGCCCCGCGACTTGAAAACAAGTCTTTTCCCCTTTTTTTATAGAGGTCCCGCGATTTCCCCGGAATCATATTGACGTAAATTGAGGGTTGTGCAAAATACCGACCGAATCTCTGCAAGAATATTCTCTCCAGCTATATAAGGCTCTCTCTCAAGGAATGAGCGGGAGCGGCTTCAAGGAGGGAAATTTCCTGAGTGTAGAGAAACAAACTCGGTACAAAACACCAAGTCACATTCTGGAATCAATCAGTCAATATCGTCATGGCTCAAGCAAGGGCCAGGGTGAAGCAAAGGAGTGCTTTAGCAGTGAAAAAACTAGTTTTGTCAATCACCGCCGTTGCTGTCATGGGAATCATTCTTTCAACCTGTACGGTCGCCACCGCACAGAATTCAGCCGGTGGTTCAAGTGCACCACATAAAATCGGTTTGATTGACATGGCTCACATCTTCAAGAACTACGAAAAGTTCAAAGATGAGCGTAAACAAATCGAGGAAGATCTCAAATCAGCATCGGAAGGTGCTAAAAGTAAGCGTCTCGAAATTGAAAAATTACAGGAAATCCTGAAGGGTATCAGCCCTACCTCCTCTGAATTCAGCGTCAGAGAAAAAGAAGTAGCGGGAGCCGTCGCTGATTTTCAGGCCGATGCCAGCGCGATTAAACGTGAACTGGTCATGAAAGAGGCGGATCTGTATAAACGGACTTATCTGGAAGTCACTGACATCATCAGTAAGTATGCTAAAGCCTACAACTACACACTTATCTTGCGATACAGTGCAGAAACAGTGGAAGCAGATGATGGCCCACAAGACGTCATGCGTAAAATGGGCAGCCAGGTTGTCTTCCATCAGGAAAGCGACGATATCACCAACGCAGTCCTGAAATTCATGAATGATCAATACAAACCTTCGGCCGCAAGTCGCGGAACCGGAACCCGAAAATAGACGATGCGGTGATGCGGTCCACTTGGCCGTTGATACCAAATCAGTAGGACAGGAATCCCGGCAGTGTGGTGTCGTCATACTACACTGTCGCTTTAATCTGAGAGCAGGACCACGTGACCGCAAGCAGTCGATCGCAGACTCGCCAACAACAGACCATTAAAAAGTCTGTCTCATGCCGGGGTATCGGTTTCATCACCGGTGCGGAGATCGAAGTCCACTTTCATCCTGCCCACACAAATACGGGAATTCAGTTTCAACGAACAGATCAAGCCGGTCTCCCTGTGATACCAGCCCTGGTTGAATACTGTGTTCCTCGACAACGTCGAACAGCGTTACAGAATGGGGAATGTTCACTCGAGCTGACCGAACACGTTCTCGCTGCCCTGGCTGGGTTGCAGATCGATAACTGTCTGGTCGAAGTGAGCGGCGTCGAGTTACCCGGTGGAGACGGATCAAGTCTGATCTTCACCGAACCGTTGCTCGAAGCAGGTATCGAAGTTCAATCGGCACCTCGTCAGGTGCTGGTGATTGACCGGCAGATATCTGTTAAAAACGATCAACGGATGGAGTTATTTGTCCGACCTGCAAATCAGGCTGAAATGCAGATTGGGTATCAACTCGATTACGGTCCTCGCTCGCCGATATTTCCACAGGTTTTTCATCTTTCCATCTCTCCGGAAACTTTCCAGAGGGAGCTCGCCGCCAGTCGCACTTTTGTACTTCAGGATGAAGTTGAAGCACTTCGGGCATTGGGTTATGGAAAGCGGACCACCTACCAGGATCTCCTGGTGTACGGTCCGGAAGGAGTCATTGATAATAAGCCAAGATTTGTTGACGAATGTGTTCGTCATAAAATGTTGGATTGCGTTGGGGATTTTGCTCTACTGGGTTGCGATATTCACGGATACTTCCAGGCCTATCGTTCTGGTCACGAGTTAAATCGAAAACTAATCCGTCAAATTCGCACCGAGTATCGGGGGGAGTTGGAATCAGGCTCACGCCAAAAAGTGGCCTGAATCCATCGCAGATAGAGGCACAAGGATGTCGCCATGTCTCGGAAGATTTCACATTTAGCTTATGTCGATCCGCGAGCGGAACTAGCCGATGACGTTGAAGTCGGCCCGTTTTGTTATGTAGGTCCGCGAGTCGCCTTGGGACGAGGCTGTCGATTAGACAGTCACGTAACTCTGGTTGGCCACACGATTGTCGGGGAGCGTAACCGCTTCTATCCGAACGCCGTTGTGGGTGCGGATCCGCAGGATATCAGTTACCAGGAATCGGAAACAGAAGTCATCATTGGAGATGACAACGTTTTCCGTGAAGGGGTAACCGTTAATCGTGGAGCGGAAAAAGAAGATCACGTTACGCGCATCGGCAATCGAAATATGCTGATGGCGAACAGCCACGTCGCGCACAACTGCCATATCCATAATGGGGTCATCCTGGTGAATGGTGTGCTGCTGGGTGGTCACGTGCATGTTCACGATGGTGCCATCATCTCGGGGAACTGCGTCGTGCACCATTTCTCGACGATTGGCAAACTGTCATTCGTCAGCGGTGGCTGCCGTGTACCACACGACATTCCTCCCTTCATGCTAGCTGCGGGAAGTGATAATCCGACAATCCGGACAATCAATCTCGTCGGGATGCAACGTTCGGGAATCAGTCGAGAGACCATCAGCCTGATCAAACGCGCCTACAAAATGCTGTACCGCGAGTTCAAGACGCTCGATGAAATTCGGGAATTATTCTCGACTGAACTGGAAACTGTACTGCCCATCGAACTGGCGAGTTTGTTAACATTTATCGATCAACAACGCAAAGGACGCATGGGCCGCGCTAGGGAAGCGTTTCGGAATACCCCTGCATCTGCCGATGGATCGAAAGAACGGAGAGCGGCATGAGCCGGTTGAAACTGGGCGTAATCGGTGTCGGAGCACTGGGTCGACACCATGCTCGAATTCTATCCGAGATGAACGGAGTCGATCTAGTCGGCGTCGCGGAAGTCAATCCCGAACAGGGTCAATCCGTCGCGGCTGCCTGCAATACAACCTGGTACACCGACCCGAACGAATTGCTCGACAAAGTCGATGCGGCCTCCATTGTCGTTCCTTCTATCTATCACCTGGACGTCGCTAAAAAATTCATCAGCCGCGGCTTACCCGTGATGATCGAGAAACCGCTTGCTGCAACCTATGCCGACGCTTCGCGTATTTTTGAACTTGCTGAAAAGCACTCCTGTCTGGTTCAAGTAGGACATATCGAACGGTTTAATCCCGCTTTCCAGATGGTGGCCGATAGCTGTTCCACTCCTAAATACATTCGCTGCGAGCGCCTCGCCCCGTTTACCTTCCGATCTACAGACATCGGCGTCGTCCATGACCTGATGATCCACGATATCGATCTGGTCCTCGCACTCAACAATTCGCCGCTCGCCCGCGTGGAAGCTTTCGGCGCTTCTGTCGTCAGCGACCACGAAGACTGCGCCCAAGCCCGGCTACACTTTGAAAATGGCTGCATCGCCGACTTGAATGCCAGCCGGATTCACCCCGAAGCCCGCCGCACTCTGCATTGCTGGGGTTATGAGGGAAGTTTCACCGCCGACCTGAACACACGAGAAGTCTCATCTTTCAAACCGGGCGAAACATTAAAACATGGTCCATCGCTGACGGAACGGTCTCGACGACCGGGGGCCGATATCGAACAGATGAAACAAGACATCTTCGGTAAACAAATCGAAATGGATCAGGTCACTCTTCCGAAAGTGGATGCACTGACGGCCGAGTTACAGAACTTCGTCGACAGCATTCTGCAGGGTGTTCAACCTGTCGTAAACGCCCAAGCGGGTCTCTCCGCCATGGAAGTCGCCGAAGCCGTCCTTACGTCGATTAAGAGCCATCAATGGGAAGGTTCGAAAGCAGGCCCAGTTGGACCGCATTTCGAAATTCCCGCCGCAGCCGGTCTGCGGGTCGCTTAACGACAATTCGTCTACGAGCACGTCTCAATACACCCCTGCCGCCCATACGCCTGATTGCGCCAGCTTCAACTGGCGTCTGCCCTGGCCGAAACATATAATAAATCTCTTATCCGATTGCGTATCGAGGGAGATTTCTAATACATGTTTCGAATCGTTCATGAACGGGCGTTGTGGCTCGACTTTATCTTTGCAGGATTGATTCTGTGCGGATTTCTGACTCCAATTTCTGGAGCCGACCCCACCAGCAACGCCAATGAGAATCAGTTCTCAGCTGATCAGTTGGAATTCTTCGAGAAAGAGATTCGCCCGATTCTGGCGAACCGCTGCTACGATTGCCACGGTCCAGAAACGGAGGAAGCCAATCTCCGGCTCGACTCGCGCCCCTCAGTTCTAAAAGGGGGCGACACGGGGCCCAGCATCGTCCCTGGACATCCGAAACAGAGCGAACTGATCGATGCCATCAATTACGAGGCGGGCGGCTACCAGATGCCTCCAGACGGCAAACTGCAGGCCGAAGAAATCGCATCTTTAACCCGCTGGGTGCAAGAAGGGGCCCCCTGGCCTGCAGAAGAAGTTGAAGAATCTGCGACCGGTGACGGATTCAACCTGGCCGAACGAGCAAAGCATTGGTCTTTCCAACCAGTCAAGAAAGTGACTCCTCCAGCGGTCACGGATACCAATTGGCCCCTGCAATCGCTGGATCATTTCATTCTTCGTGAGCTCGAAAAGTCTGAAATCGCTCCCGCTCCACCGGCCGACAGCGAGGTTTGGCTCCGTAGAGTGACTTTCGACCTGACAGGACTACCACCAACAATTGAAGAACGAGACGACTTCCTCAACGACAATTCCGAAACCGCCTACGAGAAAGTTGTAGACCGTCTTCTGGCGTCCGATCAATACGGCGTGCGCTGGGGACGTCATTGGCTGGACCTGATGAGGTTCGCCGAATCATACGGTCACGAATTCGACTACGACATCTACCATGCCTGGCGCTACCGGGATTACGTCGTCAATGCCTTCAATCAGGACCTGCCCTACGATCAGTTCATTAAAGAGCATGTTGCCGGCGACTTGTTTGAAAATCCACGCCGATCCGCAACTGGTCAGAATGAGTCCGTACAGGCAACCGCCTTTTACTGGTTGGGCCAAGGTAAACATTCCCCCGTTGATATCCGCTCCGAAGAATGCGATCTCGTCGATAATCAGATTGATGTCCTCACAAAAAGTTTCCTCGGACTCACCGTCTCCTGCGCCCGCTGCCACGACCACAAATTCGATCCGATCACCACCAAAGATTACTATGCTCTCGCCGGTTACCTGCAGTCCTCCCGCTCGGACTGGACAATCATCAACGACACTCCTGCGGTTCAGGAAACGTTGCACCAACTGGACGAACTCACCACCACCGGTCACCAGAAAGTCAGCCAGAGAATTCTCTCCGAACTGGCTTTACAGCTTGAATCTGACAACACGCTGCTCAACCGCCTGAAGGAAGGATTGTTCGCGCAAGAGAGCATCTCTTCAGAAGCGCATCCATTCCATTTATGGAAAGAAATTGCTTCTAACGAGGACTCGGCCCGTAGACGAGAGATCCTGGGACAAGCGGATACCTCCATTAAAGAGGACGCAAAATTCCGCGAACAGGCCGTCTCCTTCGCGACATTCACACCAGCAGAATCGGCTGATTGGTTCCTGAGACATTTCGTAAAAGAAGAACGATTCTCTCAGTCGGGAGAACTCTCTTTGTCCGCACTTGGGGATGGAAAATGGGAATTCATCACCGGTGGTGCTCTGCACACTGGCCAACTTGGAAAGCAGATGCAAGGTTCTTACCGGTCGCCCACGTTTGAAGTTGAACACAATTTTATACACTACCGAATTCGTAAACAGGGTGGAGAACCGACACAAACCCGAGGATACAAACAAGGCCCGGTCAACTTAGTCGTCGATGGATTGATATTGATCAAGAACCCGCTGTACGGTTCCCTTTCACTCGCCCTTCCGATCGATGGATCCACTGTCTGGTTGTCCCAACAGGTCGACAGGGCGATAGGTCACCGGGCCTATATTGAGATTCTAGACGAAGACGATGGCGACATCGTCGTGGAAAAAATCCTCTTTTCGAACAATCCCAATCCCCCTCTGATACTTACGAATGAAGCCGTTTCCAGCACGCTGTTCGACATGGTTCCCATTGACGTCGATGATCCAATTGACGTCGATGCCGCCTGTTTCAATCTGATTAAAAATATCACTTCTCGGGCAGCCAACGATTTACGAGGTCTCAACCCGGCGGAGATCGAATTGCTCAATAACGTTTTGAGTGTGGCAGTTCCGCTATTTAACGAAGAGGTCCAGCATTCGATTGATCGTTTTCAATTGGCTGTGGAACAATTGCAGAAACAAATTCCGAAACCGGAAAAGATCACCGCAATCACCGCAGGCACTCCGGAAAATGAATACGTCTTGATTCGTGGCAATCATGAAAAACTCGGCGAGCCTGTTCCTCGACGATTTCTGGAAGCCCTCGATCCGGACGCCGCTAAGTCGGGTACAAACTCAAACCGGTTGAAACTGGCCGATAAAATTGCTTCACCAGAAAACCCATTAACCGCACGAGTCATCGTGAATCGACTTTGGTTACATCATTTTGGACGTGGCATCGTCGCTTCTCCCGACAATTTTGGAATCCTGGGGGAAGCTCCATCGCATCCGGATCTTCTCGATTTCCTGGCGACCGAGTTAGTACAACAGAAGTGGTCACTGAAAGCGATCCACCGTCAGATGGTTCTTTCCCAAACATATCGTATGGCGAGCGAACTGGCAGATGCTCATGCTGAAGAACAGGATCCTGCCAATCTGCTCTGGCACCGTATGCCGATCCGCCGCCTCGAAGCCGAAGCGATTCGTGATAGTGTGCTGTCCGTCTCTGGTCAACTCGATCTGAAACTGGGTGGTCTTTCAGTCTCACCCCACCTGACCGATTTCATGGAAGGACGTGGGCGACCGTCACAGTCAGGGCCACTGGATGGGGATCGGCGGCGCAGCATATATCTGATGGTTCGGCGCAATTTTCTCAACCCAATGTTTCTCGCTTTCGATTTCCCGACGCCCCATACTACGATGGGCCGCCGATCCGTCTCCAACGTACCCGCTCAGGCCCTCACGATGATGAACAACCCTTTCGTCGTGGTACAGGCAAAATTGTGGGCAGAATCAATTCTTGAAAACGAATCGGCCAGCGACTCGGATAAAGACCGAATCGTCCGCATGTATTTACAGGCCTTTGGACGAGAACCAAAACAGGAAGAGGTAGACCTCGGAGTCACCTTCCTCGAACAGCAACGGCAGGAATACACGGGTGATCCTGAAAGCGACTTAAAGAGCTGGTCCGACTACGCTCATGTTCTGTTCAATGTAAAAGATTTCATCTACCTCAATTGAATGACATCGCCGGACTGCGTGGCCCTGACTTAAGATTCTAATCAATTAAAATCGTCTGAGTTTCTTATGCAATACGATCCTCTTCATCCCCAAACGCCAACGCGTTTTTCATTTTCGCGCCGTCAACTCCTACGGCAAGCTTCCACTGGCTTCGGGGCCTTGGCCATGTCAGCTTTGGCACCGCAATTCGGATTGGCGGGGCAGGATGGTGCTCAAAATGGGTTATCACTACCGGCTACCCACCATCCCTCTAAAGCCAAGCATGTCATATTTCTGTATATGGATGGAGGAGTCTCTCATATTGACTCCTTCGACCCCAAACCTCAATTGGACAAAGAGCACGGTCAGCCATTCAAAATGAAAGTGCAACCGACGCAGTTCGATGACGTCGGCAAAGTATTAAAATGCCCTTGGAAGTTCAAAAATCACGGAGAGAGTGGCCTGCCGATCAGCGAGTTGTTCCCCCACATCGCCCAGCATGCAGATGAATTGTGTGTCGTCCGCTCGATGACCTCCAGCTTTTCGGAACATACGAACGCCAATTATTTTCTCCACACAGGCCATGGGTTACAGGGACGTCCTTCGATGGGCTCGTGGTTTACTTATGGGCTGGGGACTGAAAGCGAAAACTTACCCGGATTCGTTGTTCTGATGGGTGGATTGATGCCACCGGGCGGCGTTGACTGCTTCCACAATGGATTTCTTCCGGCGGCCTATCAAGGTTCCATATTCAAAAAAGGAGAGGTGCCGGTTGCCGACCTGTTGCGTTCGGAAAAAACAGAATCGGCTCAACGACGAAAACTGAATCTGTTACGTCAACTTGACGAGAATGTCCTCGACCAGGCGGGGGAACACGACGAACTGGAATCGGCCATTCGAAATTACGAACTCGCCTTTCGCATGCAGACAGCCGTCCCCGACCTGGTTGACCTCAGTCAGGAAACGGAATCTACTCAGAAGAACTATGGACTGGATTCCACCGACGAACACACGCGCAGTTATGGGCGACAGTGCTTGACGGCCCGGCGACTTGTCGAACAGGGAGTTCGCTTCATTGAGTTGACCTGTCCCAAGATCGGAGGGCTTGATCGCTGGGACCAGCATTCTGGCCTGAAATCGGGGCATGAGAAAAACGCGAAGGCGATCGACCAACCCGTTGCTGCGTTAATTGATGATTTGAAGGAACGGGGATTGCTGGACGAGACCCTAATCGTCTGGGCAGGGGAATTTGGGCGTACACCGATGGCTCAGGGAAGTGATGGACGAGACCACAATCCGTTTGGATTCACCATCTGGATGGCGGGTGGCGGTGCCAAAGGGGGCACGATCTACGGTGCCACAGACGAATACGGATACTATGCTATTGAGAACAAACTGCAAATTCATGACTTACACGCCACGATGCTGCACCTGCTTGGAATGGACCACACCCGATTAACCAAGAGGTTCAGTAGCCGAGACATGCGTTTAACCGACGTCCATGGAAAAGTTGTCCACGACATCATCAGTTAAATTAGAACCCATCCTGAAACCCGGTTGTGGTTCTCTTAGAGCATTTAAAATAGGGTTGGTTTTGAGCCATCAGAGGGTTTCAGGACCACTTGAAAATGAAAAAGAGGGACGCCGAATTCGACGTTCCTCTTTTTCAATAATTCAATTTTCCGTTACGCTTTACTTCGCGACCAGCTGATTGGGTTGAGACCAGTTAATACGGGCCAGCAGAGTATCACCGCGATACCCTCCGAATGGGCGGTGTTCTCCCACAGTGACCCAGGACTGGTCAGGGCTCACATTCGTGATATTGAAATTCCCCATCAACGCGACGCCACGAGGATCATTCTTGGGATCCCCGAGCAAAGGAAGGACCACCTGCTCCGTCTCACGTTTCAAACGCATCGTTTGGGTATCGACTTGCGCCATGTAGATGGGGGCACGATAACGAATCACCTTCGCGTTCTCTTCAGCGCGACGCGTATAGACCAGATACAGGGCATCCGAATGCTCGAGCCAATGCTGTTGTGTTGTGGACATCACGAGAGGCTCGCCATCCTCCCAGCTCCACGCTTGCTGTTCTTCCCATTGTAAACCATCATCAGAGACAGCTACGTAGCCACGTTCGTCTTCCGCGCGAATCGTGACATAGAACTTGTCCCCGTAATGAATCATGGAAGGTTCCAGCAGTCCGCGTTTGACACCATTGTGCAGAGCGTTGCCTGTTTCCACGACCGTGATATCTTCCCCATCGAACTGACATCGAATGGTCGATATCGAGCGGGCTTCATCGACAGTCGCTCCATAGGTCAAAGGTATGAGTAATTCTCCATTCTCAAGAGTGACCCGCTGTCCGCAATTGCTGGTGTAAATAAACGCCCCTCTGGGGTCTTCCCAGGTTAACTTACGTGGCGTGGACCATGCTCCCTCGGCATTACGAATAGTATAAACCGGCCAGCGATTCAATTGAGGACGAGCCAGAACCCCGTCTCGATAAAAGACGTTATGTCCCATGGCAATCGACGTGTTGGTCTGCGGATGAAATTGCGGTGTCACGTCGCATACACCAACTTCGTGCCTGGCATCAAACGGAGTACGACCCAATCCAGAAATCAGTTCGGGATCGCTCCAGCTCTTCCCACCATCTTTGGACAGGGTCCAGTGAACCGGACCAAAGACATCGGATCCGCTGATGGACTGCAAGGTCATCAACACCTCGTCCTGTTGCCCTGTCGGGACAACACAGGCACGCGGGTGAAACCAACGGGATTCTCCCGAGCGACCGTTGAAGAGAATTTCGGACTCGATTGATTTAATCAAACCCGAATTCTCCTTCTGCTCTGCTGTCGCCAGCTGACCGGCTGACAGTAGAGCCATAGCAGCGGCAGATTGAGCCAGAAATTCTCGACGGTTGGGAAAGGAGGAGTATTCAGTCGGATTCATATCACCAGTTTTCACAGAATGAAGAGTTCAAGTGAGATTAAAGAGGAGTCCTCATCCTACTCACCATGATGACCCCATGCTACTTCTCTTTTATATGGGAGAGGGGGCCCCGAATTGAGATCGACGAATCAGGGTTTGGGAGCAAAGGTTTGAAGTCGTGCCAGTTGGTCGAAACTGATCTTTGGTTTTCCGGTAGTATCAACGAAACCAGAGGCAGCATACCGATTAGGACTGCCATCATGAAAATGCTCGAACTGAATACCTGTCACAGACTCTTTTGCAATCATCAGAGAGATTACTTTTTCGTACCAATCCGCCTGACTTTGTAGAGATACGAGATGGGTCTGTTTAGAATCAACTTGAATTCGAGAATTTTCCTGCGTCTCTCCCGAAGAAGGAGCCGCCAGAACAACTTGTAAAGGAATGCCGAGAGAACTCCAATAATCCACGATCCTCGAAAGTTCTAACCAGTCGAAGGAGGGAACACGATTATTTTCATACCCGTCCGTCAGGACAAGTTTCAATGAACTCAGTTTACCACGTGCACGAGTAAGGACATCAACGAATGTCAGTGATGTGAGAAGATATCCACCGTCACCATGATACACCCCCCAGGGATCTGTCACGAGCAGCGAGATCTCCAGTTGGTTGTCTATCTGCTGCATGATTTCGAGAGACCGACTTAGAAACCGCAGCCTTACTTCCTCGGACAGAAAGCTCCATTCTTCGTCGGCGGCTCCCATCTCACTGTTGACGGAGAGATCCCATTTACGAATTTTCCCGGCAAATCGAGAGACTATAGTCTCGATAAAATCACAGAGCAAACTCTGCATGCTGATTGCATCACCCTGCCATTGCTTCAACCAGGCTGGCAGTCCTTCGCTGGAAAAATCGAGTAAAGGACCGGCAGAAACAATCTTGTTCTGACTGATCAGGAAATCGATCGTTTCATCGATCTCTTCCACCCGAGGAGATGACCGGAGTTCCTCATCCATGTTCCAATGCAGAGGCAACACGAATTCGTCGAATCGTGCTAGCAGTGATTTCAGGTTTTCTTCGTTCTCTTCTTTTTGAAAATCAAAACTGACCCCGCAGGAGTAATGCAGGGGGGGCACGGTATAGCGGCGACTTTGCAATTTCATGCGTTGACCGATAAAGCTCGACATTAAAATGTCGGACGCCGCTTGAGCCTGTTCCAAGGCAGCGCCCCCCAATCGGGAGGATTCTTTGATATTGGTCTGAGTCTGTACACCTTGAGAAAGAAACTCGTGAGCGCGATCCAGACGTTCGTAGAACTCCGCCGGAATCGTCATTCCCATAATCTGCCAGTTTCCAGACTGGTTTCGCAAAGCTGAAACTTTGCCACGCGCTAACTCCACCAACAGCGAGTAGGGCTCTTCCCGTTCCATAAGAGAACCCGTTTGGAAAAGAACATCGCCCAATTGTTCCAGAGGCCAGGGAAAAGAGAGCTTTGCACTCCGCTCATCCGCCTTGCGAATGGCTATCTGGTTATCCTGCACCAGCAGCTGCTGTCCCGGAAAGACTTTGCCTTCGTAGCTGACGAGAAACGCCCGATCACCCAGTCGATTCATTAATTCGTTTGAATTTTGCTCCGGGTCGAAAGCAAATCGGATTACACCCATGCTGTTCCCTTTGTCTGACCCGATTCAATACATGTTCAGTGATAAGGAGTTCAGGATAAACGCCATAGACGTATTACCCGGAAGGAACGGCAAACGGGACAATCCCGGTGCTGGAGATGAAGGAGAGGTTAGCTTGTGACCGAATTGCGGAATCGACTACCCATTTCGACCAGATCGTGACGACATATCTTCAGTTCATTTCCGCCACAAACTGCGGTCTCTCAGTGTACTTGTGTCGTCAAGATTGTTCAAGAAGGTGACGAATGTTAGACTTTTCCAACGTCAGCTCCTTCCCCTTGTATACGGAAGACCGCCGCTCGATCTTCATGTCGTCCGGTCACAGAGCCTCCTTTTTCGAAAAACAGTCAGAGGTAAGTGGAAAGATCTTCCGAAAAGGAACGTCGTAACGACGTCCCTTCCCTAGAAGCCCACCCTCTACTCGTCCTGACAGAACGTTGCTAATTTCTACCCCGGAGTTGTTTGATGTCATCAGCTGCATTCGTACAAAGTAATCTTACAGGGATTCCGGTGAAACGGGGCAAAGTCCGGGACGTTTATGATTTTGGCGACCGACTCCTGTTCGTCGCGACTGACCGCATTAGCGCCTTCGACTGGATCATGCCCAACGGCATTCCGGATAAGGGTCGTGTGTTGACTGGTATCAGCAAGATGTGGTTTGACCGACTGGAAGTCTCGAATCACTTGCTCAGCATGAATCCGGCCGATCTCGACCTACCGACCGATGCGCCACTGGACGCACTCATAGGCCGAAGTATGGTCGTCCGCAAAACGGAAGTCGTGCCAATCGAATGCGTTGTGCGAGGTTATCTGTCCGGTTCAGGCTGGAAAGAATACCGCGAACAGCAAACTGTCTGCGGAATCGAGCTACCGGCAGGCCTCCAGGAATCGGCTCAACTTCCCGAGCCAATTTTCACTCCAGCAACCAAAGCCGAATCAGGGCATGATGAGAACATCCCGTTTAAGGTAATGTGCGATCAGGTCGGTAACGAACTTTCAGAGAAACTCCGTTCACTCTCGTTCGAAATCTACCAGAAGGCGGCAAGCTTCGCTCAAACCAAAGGGATCATACTGGCCGATACCAAATTCGAGTTCGGTTTGCTGGATGGCGAGATCATCCTGATCGACGAAGTGTTGACTCCCGATTCATCCCGGTTCTGGCCGATGGACACTTACAAACCGGGCGGCCCTCAGTTCTCGTTCGACAAACAATTCGTCCGCGACTGGCTCGAATCAACCGATTGGGACAAAAACAGCGAACCTCCCACCCTGCCCGAAGAAATCGTCACCCAGACAAGAGCGAAGTACATCGAAGCCTATGAGTTGCTGACCGGGGAAGAGTTTGGTTGGAAGTAGGGTTCAGCAGTTCTTACGAATAAAAGAGTTCCTCAATACCAAACACCACTTTAAAGGTATTAGTTCTCCGAAAGGAAGAGGCCTCTTTCCGAAATCAGAACGAATTACGTCAATCCAATCAATTATGTTTTGCAGCGACTCCAATAGGAGCATCACTACATTCACTCAATTCCAACGGAAGCATCTGGGTTTCGACTGGAATAAAACATCTTAATTGGCAGGGTCGCTAGATCAGAATCCGCAGGTACGAAAAATGGAATGCGAATTTTATTGAAAAGCTGTCCAACCTCTATTTTAGTCTGATTCGCCCGCATTCCCTGCCTGTCAAGAGGTAAATAAGGACCTTCTAACCCAAACAGGTTTTCTCCAAGGCAAAAGGCTTCGCCCCATAGCAGCCCCTTTTCTTCCGAAACCAAAGCTAAGATCACGTTGGTTCGTGAGTCGACTTTTCGATCTTTGAGAAAATCTAATTCGTCAACCGAACGTGTTATTTTCGACTTGTTCTCTTCATAAACACGCTTGGTCATGTCACTCCCAAAGTACAAGCAGATTTTTGTAGAAGACGACTCATCGTATTGCAGATCGTTCTTTAGGATCGCCTTCACCATTAATTCGGAGAGTTCGTTTCTTTGTTCCAGTGACATGGTTGGATAGGGTGATTCAATATGGAGTTCTACACCAAGGGGAGTATCAGGTGTGAATAAAGCAGGCTCGTTATTTCGAAACGCATCGATGCTCCTGGCTGCTGCCGTCGACACCAGTGGGATTTTCATGAAGCGTTTTTTCAATCCATCGGCTGAGCCGATATTTTTAAATAAAAACAAGTTGTTACCTTGGAGCCAATGTTTTCCACCTGAACCTCTCGTATGTCTATTTATGTAGAAAATAACTGGCATACGATTGGTTTCGGTATCGATGAGATGTTTCCCAGATATGGCCACCAATCCGGGCTTCGCAAGAGAATGAACATTTTGGTTTTCCCTCCCTATAATCAGCAGGTCCAGGTCCTTGAATTTGCTGATCCGATGAAAATTTCCGTCGCTTAAAAGATAAGTCAGAATAACAAATTGAGCGACGTCATTTCCTTCACGAATCAAGACATGAATAGAGTCTCGAGAAGTATCAATCGCCCAACCTAAGACGCCGAGAAAATGCAGCTCAAGATCTTTGCCTGGAATAATTTTTCCTGTGATTTTTTTCTGAGTGATATCGAAGAAATTGAGCGATCGATCCATCATACCGTCGATTAATAAATAACGTCGATCAGGAGTTAACCGAGTCCCTCCTCCAAAGTGATCTAGAAAGTTTCCAAGACCCTGCGGCATATTTTTTGACCATACGAGTTCCGTTGAAATGGTTGATAACCCGTTAATCTCCATTCCTGAACTATTTGAGAGTTGACGCTTTAGTACAGTGTCATTTGGACCTTTAAACTGAACTTCGTAAGCGTCACTGTTGAGTGCTTGTGAGTTAGGTTTTAGCCTCGCCATAGTCTTCGAGACGTCATACTTTATTCCCTTTAAATCATTGTAAATGATCAAAGTATCTTTATTCTGCAAGTCGAACAGGTTCGCCAATTTCTTCTCTGAGTTGACAGGAAATTCGCTGATGATATCTCCGGTCTCTCCATCCAGAATCCAAAGGGGACTTACCTGACTCTCAAACTCTACCTGTGGCTTTTTTCTATTAATATTAGAACGCTGTTTCGATTCCCGTCTTCTCGAGGAAGTTTCTGGCACAGCGCTTTCGCCTGTTGCGTTGATCACAGTGAATTCGCGTGTCACTAAAGCAAGCCGGCTACCATCAGGCAAGAATTGCAGTTGCTCAACTTGCCCGCTGATGTTTGACTTTAGTTGGAGATATTCATTATTTCGCAGATCGACTCTTCCCAACACCTTCTCTTTGGAGTCATTCTGAAGTGTTTCGACAAAGATAAATGGCGATTCAGTATCACAAATGTGGATTCGAGTAATTCGTCCTGGAATTTCAATTTCTTCAGAACTGAATTGATCACTAGAGAAGTCCATTTCTGGTTTTTCAATTTCAACATTCCATCCCCCTTCCACATAGCTCCCTTCAGCCCCTTCATTCACCTTCGTTTGCGACAACGAATCTTGCCCTTCAGTCACCTCCATTTTTTTGCTGGATTCTGTTGAACCAGCACCAGAATCCGATGCCGCCTGAGTCCCCATTTCACTCTTTGCAACTGCAGCTTCCTCGTCAATGCCCCTCATCATTGTTACAGAGATCGCGATTCCTCCGCCAACGAGGAGAAGCAGGCCAATGGCGATTCCACCGATGAGCAAGAAATTGTTGCTCTCCGATTTCTTTTTCTTTTTTCTCGAACGCTGTCGCCCCTTTGGGTTCGATGCTGTTTGGGTACGGCGAAGTGGTGCGAATTCATCCGATGTATTTTGAGTGGAATGAGTCCTTTGCTGACTTGCGGACGGCCGCATTCGGGCTTGCCTCCCGGATGAAGAACTTGCTACAGCTGGAACCTTCACAGCAGATCCACAGTTCTTACATTTGAAGGAACGTCCGGCGTATTCGTCTTTGACCTGATAAGGTCGGTCACAGTCGGGACACGTGAGGGATATCGTCATGGAGGCTGACCCTGGAATTTGCTAATCAATCAACCTGCGCCCAGATCTATTTCACACTTTCCAACTACAACTTCGCTCGGAGAGCAATGCGCAAGACGGTCGCAACTTAGTTCTCAGATGGATGTAAGGCAAATATGCATAACAGAAATGCTGGCAAGAAATGAGTATCGACGTCTGAAGGAGACTTCCGATTTAAATTGTCATTTACAGACGGACACTATGTTGCCAAAACAGAGACCTTCTGACAATCTCATTCCTGAAGATATTTTAGCCATTCTTAAAATGGCCATATCTCAATGCAGGTTCAGGACTGCCCGATCGATTAAATCAGGCATAGCGGCGAGGGACGCCGAGCTGGGACTCAAGATGTCGCTCGTTCCGGTGATGATGAATCAATTGTTTCATCCACTGATGCAGGTCGTATTTCAGACGATTGATTTTCGTCTCGACTGCCCCCCGGGCAACGAGTTCCGATCGAAGTTGTCGTAACTTCAAGTAGACTTTGTGCTTCTCAGAGAGCAGCGAATCGAATTCGCCCTGATGCGACTCGTGTTCCCGCTGGTTCAGATGCAGGTACTGACCGCTTTCTGCCAGATCAAGCTCACGCGGTAACGTCGTGAGAAGCGTGTCGATGATGGCGATGGTCCAGTTGAGATTGGAGTCATCCGGCGTTTCTTCGAGAACATCGCGGAGATCGCCCAGTAAAATGTATTCCAACGTACGACAGTCGTTGAGAAGTTGAGTCTTATCGATCGTACTCGCACACATAAACATATCCTCCGCTTCTGCCCTCTGGCAGATTGGATTGGAGGTTGCGAACTGACTGGCCCACTTCACAGGGCAGCCTGAATGACCCTTTCTTATCCCTGAAAGAGCGGGCGGTTAACTGGCCCGTAGCTACCCTTGAGTTTATCGATCCGAATTCGAGTTGTCAAAAAGTTTGATGACTGTTCCTCGAAAGAAATAAACTCGCCAATACAGAGAAGATCGTACTTGACTCACTTAAAAAAGTTTGTCTCGAAAGAGTTCCAGCACATCCCTATCAGGAGGAATTTCGATTCAGACAACGCACGCGACCGATCTAAATTGTCTCCGTTTTAGCTTCCTTATTGACGTTAAACTGGCAGATTACGATTCCGAGCTCATACAGGAACAACAGCGGAACCATCATCAGAATCATACTCTGAGGGTCGGAGGGAGTCATCAACATTGATACTACCGCGATCACCAGAATCGCCATGCGTCGTTTTTCGCGATACGTTTCCACCGAGCAGATGGATAGTCTTTCCATGAACAACATCACTACGGGTAATTGAAAACTAACCCCAAACATCACTGGCAACATGATGGCGAAACTAATCCATTCCTTCAGGAAGATCTGCGGATCGACACCCATCGATTTGTTAAAGCTCAGCAGGAAACTCAGCACAAACGGGAGTACCAGATAGAAACAGAACATCACTCCCGTAAGAAACAAACCGATACTGAAGGGTAGATAGTAATAGACGTAACGGCGTTCGGACGGGTAGAGACCGGCGGCGACAAACAACCAGAGCTGATAAATCAGCCACGGGCTACTGAGCACCAGGCCGGCAACGATGGAGACCTTCAAATAAATCAGGAAAGCCTCGTGGACTTCTCGCGTGACTGGCTCTGAGTTCTTCTTGATGATTTTGACCAGCGCTTTCTGCTGGCTACGAAGGGTGTACAGTTCTTTGAACAAATCCGATTTGAGAGGCAAGACAATTTCT
Source organism: Polystyrenella longa (assembly GCF_007750395.1). GTDB lineage: Bacteria > Planctomycetota > Planctomycetia > Planctomycetales > Planctomycetaceae > Polystyrenella > Polystyrenella longa. The sequence continues at coordinate 4,594,846 of NZ_CP036281.1, forward strand.
TTATCCGATTGAACACTCGCTTTCGGAAACTGCTCCGGATCGACTTCATGCAGAGCGGGAACCAGGTCAGCCACGCGGACCTTCACTTTTAGTACATCTTCATGTTCTGGTTGCTCAGGAGCCTCTTCGGCAGAACTGTCCGGTTCTACTGATTGCTCGTCAGCCACAACCGGATCCGCCGATTCGTTCGTCGCGGTTTCTTCAGCTGGAGCGACTTGGATTTCGGGTTCCTCGTCGCCTGAATCGAATTTTTCGACGCCGTAGTCGTTGTAATCCAACAGGGCCTCTTTGATCGGCTGTGTAATGTATTGCACCAGTTCCTGCCCGTAGAACAGGGTGACACAACAGGCCAGAACTAATCCAATCAACCCGCGGATCAAATGGACGCGGAGGATCTCCAGATGTTCCCCAAAGGACATGGATGATTCTTCAAATAGATCTCTCGACTTGGCCATAGTTGATTTCCGAGTCAGATTATTCAGGTGGGGTAGATAAAGGATGGATAATTACGGCAGGACTATTCACTTCAATGGTCTTATCAGGGACGGGACGAACATATAGCCCGGTACCGAAATGGACGACGATCCTGATTTCCTTGATATCGTTTGAACGTTTTCGCTGTTCAGTCCCGGCAGGCAGGCTCATTTGGGTACAGGCTGTTAACCTGATCCATCCTGCGTAGCACTCCATAACCATAGAGGAGAGGAATGGGTGCCGATTTGAGCGACGGAGGTCACCAACTGGGCGTATCTGCGAATAAAGAACCGATCACTTCTAGCCGGCTCGAAATCCGACTTGCTAGCGCGCCTGGACAAACGAAATACAAACGACCATGTCAAATGCCACTTTGAAGGGCCGATTCAACCAAGTATGTCAAATTTCGTCTCATAAATGAAGGATCGAGAGCCGTGCAGACGGATCGAGCATATCCACCGGATTGACCACTTCCTCAATAGCGGGAAGCAGCTCGCTGGCAGACAAATTCACTCTACTCTCCCTTACCCCCGCTGTCAATTGGCAGAACGAGAACAACAGGACAACAGAACACATTTACACCACATCAAAGATAGCAGCCTTAACTCTTCAAATCGTCGTCATCGAATTCAGGTGGTGGATCTGTTGATAATCGTTTGGCACGGTCCATGCTTCTTCCCAGGATGAAGTAGAATACGGGCGCCAAAAAGGCCAGTCCCAAACCGTAAGTGATCGGCTTTTCGAATCGCTCGGCCAGTTTGATATTTAAATAGATCCAGATCACCATGTTTCCGATCAAGGCGATACCCACGAGTGGCAAACTGACGATCGGTACCAACTCCGAGCTAAAACTGGATACGGAAGCCAATACAATATTCATCACAATAAACAGTGGAAACCAGACTCCAGGCATCCCGGCCGCTTTAAATTGAAGATAGTTGCGAACCCAGGGAATCAATGCAAGTATGCCGGTGTTTTTTGTCTTTTCAAAAATTCGACACAATCCATCGTAATAGAGAATTATGGGCAAGAACACGATAAAATAAACCAACAGTTCGGCAACGATAATCGTTCCGAACGGAATGCCCATCGATACGGCGCCAATCATAGTGGCGGCCACTTCGAGTCCGAAGAAGAGATGACAAAATAACCAAATTGCCCCGACTTGCGACCGAAACGGGATCGGGAGATATTTCTTCTTATCCAAGACTTTGTAAGTCGCCCCCGGAACCTCTCTGATGAGATCCAGCGAATTCTGGCAATAATAAACCAAGTTACCCAGACAACGGGCAGAGCCGATCAAAAAGACTCCGGCAAAGCAGGCGATGGGCAGCAGAATCGCTTCCGATTTCACCCAGACCATATAGTCGACTTCATTATTGGCCTTGCTGTTTCTTAGTTCGATCAATTCATCAGGTAGGACTTCTTTGGGCCCGGGGTTTAGTCTCTGCGCCCATGTAATCCGGGCATTCATCCTCATTGGCTCCCAGACTTCATCCAAATCATCCGCAACATAGTTATAAGCAACGGCATAGCCAGCAATGGGGATGGCGGCAAACATCAACGTCAATAATCCCCAAACAAGTGATTGACCGATGGTTCTCATCGTCAACTGCGCTAGCTTGAAAGGGTTCCAACCTGGCCAGGTTACCGGCATCGACATGTGGCCGACTGCAGATGGGATGGACAAACCAACGAGCGTCAGTGAAAAGCCGAGCAGAATTCCAATGATGGTTAAAAAGGTCTTTGACCCACTACCGGAGGCCAATAATGAAAATCCGACCACCAAAATGAGCGGAAACAACACCAATGCGTGAACAAAGACATTACAAATCACCCACGCAAGGAATCGATATCCATTCTGAAAGACCATGAAAATATCGAATTTCTTCGGTTTAAACGGTCTCGTTTTTTTCTTCTTCTTAAGCGCTGCGTGATACTGAAATGTATAAACGGCCATTTCTGAAGCAATTGTCCAGAACCACCCAAAAAAGAATGCAGTACTGACACTGACAAACGCCCACATGAATATTTCAACGGTCAGTCCATCACTGAAGTGGATGAAGAAGTGAGCGATGGCAATGAAGATATAGGCCAACATCGAAATAAGGATAGAACGGCCGATCAGGCCGAAGTTTTTAAAGGGGTATACGAAAAAGTCGTTCGCCACATTTTTGAAGAAATCACGTGGGTCTACCCCTTTAACCGCGATTAGGCGTTTGCGTTTCTCAGTCAACTGGCCCGTTTCGACATCGATACCACACGACTCACATACACCCGTTTCGGGATCAACGTCCTGTCCGCAGCGCGGGCAGATTTTCATCTGCTGATCTTCCAGAGGCAAGTTACCGAGTGCTGTCATAAAACCTGTGGATGAAGCGGCTTCACGACGTTTGCGACCTGGCGAAGACTGGCTGGGTGGTTTGGCAGATCCTTCGCTTCCAGGCTGCCGCGAGGGCACCTTGATACGATTAGCGCATTTCGGGCACTTGACGACTTTGCCCATGGCAGCGTCAGGCAATTTCAAACCAGCTTCACAAACTTTACAGCGAATTTTTATCGGCATCGTCTGCTGCTCAAAGAATTCCTGATCCTCAGGAGGGATCCGTGCGAAGCACGCATCGGGTTATGGCTGAATCCTGTCAGCACGTTTCGTCTAATTTATAAAGAATCCGAACCCCTCGACTTTTACACGCTCTTGATGAGCATGAGGGACGATCCGTCGCGGGCGTTGCCACCGTAATAGCTTGGCGTTTCCCTACGGGTTCGCCGCTTAGTATCCGAAAGCCGGGAGCAACACTTGAAGACCTGTTTTCGAGAATGAAGCGGTTCTGGTCAACTGTACGAAAAACCATACAGCGTAGTGATATAGAGGCGTTTAGAGCTCTAAACTGCACTTCTTTCGAATCAAACGCAAGCAACTTACTCTTGATTACGTACGGAACGAATTAAAAACAACGACCAACCTGTATTTCCTGACTCATCCATCACATATTTCAGCAGGAGACCCGCATAAACAGACGACAATCAGGCTCATTTTGACAGAGAAAGAGCCCCTCGATTGACCCCACCCGCTTGCCGGTTAATAATCTAGGCTCTATCAATAAACATCTCCCCTGCGCGTGCAGGTCAACCTGATGTTCATTCTACCGGGTTTTTCTGATCAAAAATCCTGGTTCAGATTGTTTGTCATGCCTTCTTTTCATTCTCCTGTTAATCCTTTCTGAAGCCTTACTATGCCCACTAAAGCGACATCACAGGTTCCTGATGCACAGGGACGTTTCGGTGAATTCGGTCGTCGATTTGTTCCCGAAACACTGATGCAAGCCCTCGAAGAACTCACCGTCGAGTATCAGAAGGCGAAAGCCGATCCGAACTTCCAGGCCAGACTGGACAACCTGCTTCGCACCTTCGTCGGTCGCGCCAATCCGCTCTATTTTGCAGAACGCCTCACGGAACATTGCGGCGGAGCGAAAATCTATCTGAAGCGGGAAGACCTGAATCACACCGGCGCTCATAAAATCAACAACACCATCGGTCAAGCACTGCTCACCATGCGCATGGGCAAAAAACGAGTAATCGCCGAAACCGGAGCCGGTCAGCATGGTGTCGCTACCGCCGTCGCCTGTGCCCGTTTTGGTCTCGACTGCGTTGTTTACATGGGCGAAGAAGACATCCGCCGCCAGAAATTGAATGTCTTCAATATGCGAACGATGGGGGCTGAAGTCCGCCCCGTCACCACTGGTTCACGCACACTGCGGGACGCCATTAACGAAGCCATGCGGGACTGGATGTCGTCTGTGGACACCACTCATTACATCTTGGGTTCCGTTGTCGGTCCGCATCCCTTCCCGCTAATCGTCCGCGATTTCCAATCCGTCATCGGAAAAGAAGCCCGGCAACAATGTCTGGAAGAAACGGGACGCCTGCCTGACGAAGTGATCGCCTGTGTCGGTGGTGGTTCCAATGCGGCAGGAATGTTTTATCCATTCGTCGAAGATGAATCAGTCCGCCTCACCGGTGTCGAAGCGGGTGGCCGCGGTCCAGAAGCAGGACAACACGCCAGTCCGTTGAGCTACGGCCGCAAAGGTGTCCTGCACGGTAGCTTCAGCTATGTCATGCAGGACGACGACGGCCAAACCTGCGACGTCCATTCCATTTCTGCTGGACTCGATTATCCGGGCGTCGGACCCGAACATGCCTACTGGAAAGATACCGGCCGAGTCGATTACGTCGCTGCTGAAGATGACGAAGCAATGGCCGCCTTTAAGAAACTGGCCACCCTGGAAGGTATTCTCCCTGCACTCGAATCCTCTCATGCAATTTCTCATGCGATGAAAGCTGCTAAGCAACGCTCAGCTGACGAGATTGTTGTTGTCTGCCTTTCCGGTCGAGGTGACAAAGATGTCTCCGAAGTCGCTCGCCTACTCGGACAAGACCTCTAATTCGTTATCGACATTGATTCGTCATCACCATTGAGCAACAGGACGACATTGAGCAGCAGATCGATTTTCGTTACTGACAGTCCATCTGATTACACGCCCCTTCAACATTATTTCTGTGGATCGTTACCGTGCCCTCCCGTATTTCAGACGTCTTTATCAAACTGAAAGCCGAAAACCGGCTCGCTTTCATGCCGTTCATTACTTCCGGCGACCCGGACATCGCTACGACTGGCCAATTGATTTCCGAACTCGGTCGTCGTGGTTGTGATATGATTGAAATCGGTTTTCCATACTCCGATCCTATCGCAGACGGTCCTACCATTCAGGCCTCCTATACTCGGTCGCTCGGGCGGGGGCTGCATGTAGAGGACATCTTCAAAACAGTCGCCGCACTGCCGACCGACAATCTTCCCCCTTTGGTGGCGATGGTTGCTTACGCAATTATCTACCGCATCGGACCGGAAGAGTTTTTAACCAAACTCAAACTGGCCGGCTTCTGCGGGATGATCGTCCCCGACCTGCCCGGTGACGAAGCAGCGAGTTTCTTCGAACTGGCTCAAAAGCATGAGCTCGATTTGGTACAGCTTGTCTCTCCCACCACGACTCCTGAGCGAGTCTCACGAATCCTGGCGGCGGCCAGTGGCTTCGTCTACTGCATCTCGGTCGCTGGTATTACAGGTGTCCGCGATGACCTTCCCCCTGAATTGAAAGATCAATTGCGGTGGCTCCGGGAAAAAACCGATCTGCCTCTGGCTGTGGGTTTTGGAATCGGAAAACCCGAACAGATTGATATGCTCCGGGGAGACGCCGACGGTGTGATTGTTGGTTCCGCCATCGTCCGTCAGTTGGAACCTCTGACGGAATCCCCCGATCAGAAAGAGGCGATTCTCAAACAGATCGGTGACTACGCCGCTGAAATGCTCGCGGCTACCAAGCCGTAGAGACATCTTCAGGCTTTTTCTCGTTTAGTCAGGTCGTCGCGCTGACAGCGACACCGGTCTGAGGAATGAGTTCTTCCTTCCGCCTGGCTGGGGACTCACCCCCCTTAGCGGTTTTACGTTGATCGCAGAATCGTTTGGGTGAGAAGCGAGTCATCAGGAGATAACTACAGGGGATGAACAGTAGCGCCATAATGGTCGCGGCACTGACTCCTCCCGAGATGGCAATCGCCAGCGGCGGCCAGAAACCGCCGCCGGCAATCAAGAGAGGTAAAAATCCGGCGATCGTCGTGATCGTCGTCGCCAGGACATGGCGGCTCTCGTCCATGACAATGTGATGCACCGCTTCGACGTCTCCATTACGAGCCCGATCGTCTGCTCTTAATGCGGCCAGTACCACAATGGAGTCATTAATAGCTACACCCACCAGGCCCATCGTTCCAATAATGGCCATGAATCCGAAGGGATATCCGGCTACCCAGAGCGAGCCCAGTCCAGGTCCGACAGCAAGTGCCGCCACGACGAGAATCATGCCCGCTAAACGGAATGAATTAAACGAGAGCACCAACGTCGAGATCATCAGAACCATTAACATCCCCACGGAAGCCATCAGGTTCCCGACGGCATTGTCTCGTTCAGCGGCTTCGCCCCCAAATCGGGCCTTATAACCGGGTGGCAATGTGAAGTTGTTCTCTTCTAGCAGATGTGTGAAATCGGCGACGACCTCCGCTGGCAAAACACCGGCCTTAATAAACCCTTGCACCGTATTCACCCGGCGGCGATTGTGCCGAGTAATTCCGGCCGATTCGGGAATTAAATTCGCTTTCGCGAGTACCGATAGAGGCACTGTCGTCAGCTGATCACTCTCTACGTCTCCTACAGGTTTAACAAGATCGAGTGACATAATCTCTGCCAAGCGACTTCGATTTGTGCCTGAAACTCGCACTCGAACTGGAAGTTCTTCGGTCGCTTCCAGAATCGAACCACCCGAAAATCCTTCCAGCGCTCCGTTCATCTGTTCGGCGATTTGAGTATGATTCATTCCCAGTAATCGAGCTTCTACTTCGTCGATCTCCAGTCCAATCTTGGGTAAATCTTCGGAGATCACGGCGCGAGTGTGAAGTACGTTATCTGCCCTTGCCAGAATACGCCGCGCTTCATCACCCAGATTCTTCAATCTTTCCAGGTCAGGACCGTAGATGCGATATTCAACAGGGGCTTCAAAAGGAGGCCCCTGTTCAAGCTGCCGGACAATCGTTCGCGAACCAGGCCATCTGCGGTCAAGTTCCTCCTGTAATTCATGAATAAGGTCCCGACTACCTTCGGAAGAATCGAGCTGAATAATGGCATGTGCGTAACGGGACGACTGTTCCCGGGATTGAATGATGTTGTAATAAAAGTTCGGCGCACTCCGTCCCAGAAACCAGTGGACGTTCTTGATTTCAGGATGATCTAACAACTGCTCTTGAACCTGCAATACCGCTGCTTCAGTCTGATGCAGCGATGCCTGCGGTGAAAGCTCGAATTCGATATGAAATTGATCCCGATCAGCAGGCGGAAAAAACTGCTCTGGCAGCTGTGGAAATACGGCAAATCCAAGAATCGGTCCAACGATCGCCAACAAGATCCCCACGACCGGATAAGCCAATACCCAATTCAGAAATCGGGAGAAAACGTCTGTTACTCGAGGCAGTCTCAATCCTTGTTTCCACCAAGGCCCATGCTTTGCATTCTCCCGTTCGGCAAGGTGCTCTTCTCCTGTCTGCATATATTCGGGAAGGTGAGGAAGTGGGGGCCCGTTTGCTAAAGCCAGGTTTCCCTGTGAAGCCGATGAGGCTGGTTCTTCTGTAATCTCCAGTCGATCCTGAACATGATTAATCAACCCATTCAGCGCAGGAATGATCGTTAAAGAAACGAACAGAGAACTGAACAGAGCCAGGATCACACTGAGGGCGATTGAACCGACGAATTCACCAGCAGGCCCCGGCATCAGTGCAATTGGCATAAAGGCGAACATGGTCGTTAATGTTGATCCCAACAAAGGAATCGACAACTGGCCCACGGTGTCCTGAATCGCGGCGAGTACCGACATCCCTTTGTGCAACCGCCGATTCATTTCATCGACGACCACAATCGCATTATCAATCAATAAACCCAGTGCAATAATCAAACCCGTAATCGACATCTGATGGATCGGTATCCCCCAGAGCCGCATGCCAGTCAGGACCATGAGCGAAGAGAGCGGCAAGGATAAGCCGACTAGCAATGCCGAGCGCCAGCCCATCAAAATGAAGATGACCACAAAAACTGCGGCGGCCCCCAGGATCAAGTTACCAATCAATGTATCCAGTCGATCAGCCGTGTAAGTACTTTGATCGAAGATCATGTTAAGCCGAACCCCGACAGGTAACTCCGTGGCGTACTGCTCCACAATTTCGCGAGCCTGAGCTGCCCATACATCAATCCGCTGATCGGACTCCACATAAACACCCAGTGCCACAGCGGGCTGACCATCGAGATAAACACGACTTGAAACCGGCTCTACTATTCCTTTATGCACTTCGGCGATATCAGCAAGACTGACTAGTTCCCCGTCGTCATTGGGTTGCAGCGGTATCTGACGCAGACGTTCGAGCGAATCCAGTTCCGTCTCCGGTTCGATCAACAGGTCATCCTTTGTTGATCGTTGCTGGCCCGCTGAAATCTTGGCGTCACTTTCCCGGATGTAGTCGGATAGCTCTTCCGCCGTCAGACCCAGCGCACTCAGTTCTGTCTGATTGACCTCCACCCGAATTTCTTCTTCCGGTTCACCGAAATAATCAATGTCTTTGGTACCAGGAACCGTTCGCAGACGAGTTTCCAGCTCCTCGGTCAGTCTTCGCAATATCCCATATCGAGGTTCCCCATCCGTCTCCCAGGCCAAACCCGCGATCAAAGCGTACGCCTGAGCGTTGACCTCTTCGAAGATGGGTTCGTTCGCTTCTTCAGGCAGCTCGGGACGAACATCGTTCAGCTTATCACGAACCCGGGACCAGACTTCGTTGCTAGTATCAAAACTGACTTCATCAACGAGTTCAATCTGAATCATCGAGAACCCAGCGGAACTCGTCGACTCCAACGTTTTGATCTCTTCGACTTCCTGCAGCGCTTCTTCGATTTTTTCTGTAAGCAAAGCCTCCACTCGCTCTGGGCTTGCGGAAGGGAAGATTGTCTTCACCATCGCGAATCGCTCCGCCATGACAGGGTCTTCCAGGCGGGGCAGTAACCGAAAAGCAAAGATACCCGAGACGGTGATCAGCGCGAGTGTTAATAGCAACAGTCGGGGATTTCGATAGAACAAAGTCGACATAAATCACTTTTCCCCAGTCTGGCCTACCGGCTCAAGGGACTCACCCCTGTCGGTAGTGGGAGAATTCAGGCGGACCCGATCTCCCTGCACAACACGATGCGTTCCCTCAGTGAGTAAAATATCTCCCTCCTGAAGAGTTCCAGCCACGTAGACGTTTCCATCTAGCGTGTACAGTTCTTCCACATCACGCCGCTCCACTGCAAAGACTGTAGACGAAGTGATGCCCTCAGCTTCCGGATCGACAGGAGAGAGAGTGTAGCAGGACCACAGCCCCCGTGTTCCCCGCACCAGAGCGTCTGTGGGAACCCAGAAACCAGCTTCATTGATCGTTTCCACAAAACGGAAACGGGCGATCTGACCTGAATAAATATGTTTGCTTACAGATTCATCGATGAATTGAAACAACACCGATTGAGTTCGTGTCTCCCGATTCAACTTGGGAATGAGATGCGACCGTTTCACCTGATAAACCTGGTCGTTAATCGTAACCTCGAATTCCTCTTGTTGCATAATCTGAGCAGTCAATTCCACCGGCACACCGACCCAGATTTCGAGCGATTGATCTTCGATCAGTTCAAAGACGGTCATTCCAATGTCGACTACTTCCCCTTCATCAATTAGTCGAGACGTAATCGTCCCCGCGAAAGGCGCTTTTAACGTCGCATCTTCCAGATCGATCTCGATGGAGTTGAGCGATGCTTGCAGCTCTTGAACAACAGCCTTCTGAGCAACCATCTGTTCCTGTCGCGTCCCCTCCACAAGCTCGTTTAATTCTTCCTGTGCGGAAGAAAGACGAGATTCGACGGAGAGAAAGTCGTAATGAAACTGATCCCGTTCCTGAGCAGTAATTGCTCCCGAATTATGCAATTGATCACTACGTTCTTTCTTGCCAAAAGCGAGATCGCGCATAGCCTTCAGCTCTTCCATTTGATCTCGTTTGGCTTCAATCGTCTGTCCTCGAGGTCCTGCAACCAGCTCTTGCAGGCGTGCTTCCGCCTGAGCAAGTTTCGCTTTAGTCTGGTTTTGTTGAGCAACCAATCGATCCGATTCCAAAATAGCGAGCGGAGCATTCGCATCGACCCGGCTACCTTCATCCACCAGACATTTCGTTACCAGCCCACCGACTTCAAAACTGAGTTCGCTATGCCTTTTCGCTCGGACCATACCAGTAAAGGTCCGCTCTTTCTGAAAAGAATGCTGGCGAACAAGCTGTTTTCCAGAAACGACGAGCAGCTCGGAAGCGTCCTGTCGCGGTTCGGATTGGGCGTGTACCAGTTCAGACTCAGCAGGCCCCATCGAAAACCAATAGATTGCCAACAGAAGGAGCAAACCACAGGCGATGAGTTGAATATCCGGTCGCCTTGTCATTTTTTGACTTTCCGTCAATGAATATAGAAACAGGTTCAACCGCTGGTCTACCTCATTTAAGAGGCACATCTTCCAGCAGGTCAGAGAACATCTCTTCCGCAATTCGCTCCATCGTTTTCTTATAGTCACTTTCGTAAGAGAGGGGCATCCAGCTCAATCCGTCCAGCAGCATTTGAATATTATTAATGATCGCCTCGAACGGTGATTCGACCCCTAATTCGCCCAATTGCCCGCTCAAAATGATGCTGCTTCCCCCAAAGGAAAGCGACCACATGCCAAAGGCAAGCTGCTCGGCTGTCAGGAATTCGGGCAACTTCAGATCTCCGGCGGCCACACCGTCGCGGATGATCCCGGTGACGATTCCCATACAACGAATTTCACAGGAAATCAGCTTATCCTGACGTTCTGGAGCTGCTTTATCCCGAATTGAATCGGCGCGAATAATTTGTTCCACGCGGAAATAGTCGGAAAACTTGCGGACGAACAATTCAACGGCCACCCCCAAAGCGGCCATACGTTCGCGCGGGCGGCCCTGGAATTCAGCAGCGCGTGCCATCATTTCCACACGCTTCTCAAGAGTCTGAGCCGCCAATTCCATAATGACGTCTTCCTTGGAACTGAAATGCTGATAAATCGTCCCTTTGGAATACTCCATTTCCGTGGCAATCTGGTCCATTTTCAGTCCGAGATAGCCATGTTTAATAAGTAAACGCCGGGCCACTTCGAGTATGCGGGCCTCCCGTTCTTTCCACTCACGTTCTTTTCGGGGTGATCGATTCATATCCTTAATATAAACTACTTGTCAGTTTTTGACAATCCGTCAATTTTACTCTTGAGCAATTCTTAACCAACTATTCCATGCATTGCCCGTAACTTCTGACTCTCCCTCCAATTGCGCTAACGTAATCATTTTACTAATCCATAAAACAATTTCTCTCTGCAACGAACCGTGGAAAATGAATTTGTACTGCTGTTTACGTTATGATGAATCTGTCTTCACCACGTTTAAGAAGATGGAACCATTTGCATTCACTCGTTCCCAAATAGGAGTAGCCCCTTGTTCGCCGGTCACATCAGCGCCCCCAACAAAATCGAATTAGTCGAAGTCGAAGAACCCAAACTGAGTAATCAGAGGGGCGAGATTCTCTTTCAGCCCGAATGCGCCTGCCTGTGTGGATCGGACATGCCCTTCTTCACCATGAGCGGAGAAGTTGACACCCCCGTCGTCGGACATTCCCTGCACGAGATGATTGGCTCCGTGATCGACACCAACGGATCAAAATTCAAACCAGGTGATCGCGTTTTAGCGGTGCCTGTCTATCAGGTCGGTTTCTTTGAACGTTATGTCCTCTCCGAAGAACGCGCGATTCCATTAGCCGACAATATTGCCGAAGACATCGCCATGATGGCCCAGCCACTTGGAACTGTGCTATATGCTCTGCGCAAACTGCCAAACATGTTGGGCAAAACAGTGGCGATCGTAGGTCAGGGGCCAATAGGTCAATTGTTTACACTCGCTTTGCGAAATTTGGGGGCGAGCAGAATCATCGCTATTGATCCACTGGCGGCACGTCTCGAAGTGAGTCGTAAATCGGGAGCGACTCATTTCATCTGCAATGGTGACGCCGATCCCGTGGAAGAAGTCACCCGAATCACGAATGGAGCGATGGTCGACGTCGTGATTGAAGCGGTCGGACATCAGTATCAACAACTCAACCTGTGTGCAAAGTTGGTCAAAAAGTTTGGAATGCTCGTCTACTTTGGAGTGCCTGCTCAGACTATAGAGAATGTCGGTTGGGGAGAGGTGTTCCGTAAAAATCTAACGGTCGTCACCAGCGTCGAACCAGATTTTTCGTTAGATTTCCCTCTCGCCATGCAATGGATTTCAGAAGGCCGGGTCGATGTGTCGCATTTACTAACACATAGGTATCCTCTTTCTGATATCCAGAAAGCTTATGAACATTTTCGTGACAAGACTGATGGATCCATCAAGGTGCTCATTGAATTTCCATCCTGGAAACACAAAACGCTATAGTAAACATCACCGCCCGCAAACAGTGACTGACAACTCTTGCTGATGTGATCGATGTAGCACGAGGGCAATTAATGACTTTTGAACTGCACCCCAAGAAACGACACCAACGTCTAAACGACTCCCTCCTCCGTTACCTGCCTGCCAAAGTTGCCCTGCCCTTAACGATCATTTTTGCGTTGGTGCCAGCCAGTCTGTCATTTCAGAACGCGAATCTAGACGCCGTCGAGAGCATCTCCAAAGCGGAAAGTGAAACGCCTGAGATCTGGGCGGATGCGCCTCGATTCGAAATCGATGAAGACGATTTAAAACGGCACATTAATTTTCTGGCCAGCGATTCGATTGAAGGACGGGAGGCAGGAAGCCCTGGTGGACAGGCAGCGGCGGCGTATATCGTGTCTGAATTGCAAAAGTACGGACTGGAGCCTGGAGCCGCCTCCCAAGATTTTTACCAGGAATTTGGTAACGGCTATCGAAACATTCTAGCCGTCATTCCTGGTGCAGAACCGGACCAGCAGCAAACAACGGACACCAGCCGTGAGGAGGAGTTCATTGTCATTGGGTCCCACTATGATCATGTCGGTTATGGGAACTCCAAGAACAGTCTCGGACCGCTGGGCCAGATCCACAATGGGGCCGACGACAATGCAAGTGGCACTGCTATGTTGCTGGAACTCGCGCAATCCATAATGAATCGAAAGGAAAAACCAACACGTTCTATTCTATTCGCTTTTTGGGATGCGGAAGAACGCGGGTTGGTTGGATCACGTCATTGGGTCGCCAATCCGACCTGCGGTTTGGAGCAGGTCAAATTCTATTTCAACTACGACATGGTTGGACGTCTGAAAGATGAAGGCCTCGAAGTCTATGGCATTCGCACTGCCTTCGGAATTCAGAAACAACTGGTTCGGAACAATCACTCACCTTCACTTCGCCTGCTCTACAATTGGGACAACAAAGGAGACAGTGATCACTATCCGTTTTACAAAAAACGGATTCCGTATCTGATGCTGCATACAGGCAAGCATGAAGACTATCACCGCCCCTCTGACGATGCCCAGCTAATTAACTACGAAGGACTTGTTAACCTCACGCAGCTATCAGCGCGACTGCTGTGGGACGAATCGAATCGGTCCGCACCTTCTCAATTCCGCCAGAAATCAATATCGGAATCCGAGTTTGTTCGCAGCGGCATTCAATCTCGCACGGGAAGCTTCACCGAACGGCTTGGTTTAACTGTCATTCGACCTGAAGGTAAAGAAGATCTCGTCGAAGTTCGGCAAGTCTACCAACAAAGCCCGGCATCGACGGCGGGACTACAAACAGGCGATCAGATTCTGAACTTCGGCAACTTACCGATCGATTCTGTCATATTTGAAACGCTGGTACTGAGAGTCGAAAGCCCGGTGGCCGTTACTTATGTCCGTCCTCCATCAACCGAGCGTCAGAAAGTGATGATTCGGTTGAGTGGGAATCCGCAGCTACTTGGAGTCAATCTGCATTTTGATTCCGCCGAACCGGGCGCCGCAACGATTATTCGTGTTCGCCCCAATTCTCCCGCTCATTTCGCGCAACTAGAAAATAGCGATGTGATCTGGTCGATCAATGGCCATTGGCCTGAGAAGCGGGAAGACTTTTTCAAAGTGCTAGCCACAATTCCGCGTGATCAGAAACAGCTTTCACTGGTGATCGAACGCGAAGGCAAACTACGAGAAATCAACGTTAACTTGTGGCCAGACAGCGACGTGCTGGAGAATTAAGTTACCACTTTTATCCTGAACAAGATCTAAAAGCTCGCTGGAATTGCATAAGCTTGATCGAGGTTCTCACCGATAGAAAGCAGCCACTTCGAACCACCCGATTCCAGGATGACATCCGACTCGGCAATCTGCACGATTTTTCCAGTAAAGTCACCCACGGTCAGTTCTTCACCCGACTTGAGTTCCACCCGTTCGTCAGTCGCTCCTAAAGTGAACCAGGCTTCGGGCTGGCCGGTGAGCGAGGAGTAGGTAATGCCGGAGAGGCGAGTCAGGTTGACGGGATCGAATTCCCCACCGACAGAAAAGAAGTTCCGTTTAATAATCGGTCGGTAGTCGAGGACATCGCTATAAGCGAGTCGCTCCGAGGGTTCCTCTGTAATGAGATGATCACGCTTGACGCCTGCCATTGACAGGGCTTCGATACCCAATGAGATATCGATCTGATCCGAACTTTGCGAAGGAGTCAGGCTGAGTGAGTTAATTCGATGGAGCAAGTTCGTCTGATAGAACTCATACAGTAAAGCGGTAAGCTGCTCCAAATTCCCTTTGCCTCGCACAGAGAACGACAATGCGCGATAGGCGCCTTTTTTGGTGGAGACAGAGCTATTCGCTTCTACATTCGTGCTGGCAAGTCCTGCTCGGCTCACAAGCTGTAACAACCAGTTTTTATATAGTGCGCTCGCCCGGTCCACGTTTTCCGGCAAAGCCTGTTTTTCCCAGTGAGGAAGTTCCCTGTTGGCTTTCTTCCCTAAGTGGATCACCTTTTCGTAGTCGAGAATCTTCTCTTCTAATTTCTTCTGGCTACTCTCCAGTTTTTCTTTGGGGCCACTCACAAATGATTGCTGGATGTACTCTGAAGCTTGGAACAGCATCAGACCACCAAAACAAATATAGACCAGAATTTTCATACGTGGTGACATGGTTGGCTTCGACTCGCGAGGTAATAACGTTTCTTGTTGAAGAGCCCCTGATTTCAGGTGGCTCGAACACTAACTGTGAAAGTTAATTCTACTTCTGTTGTATTCAGTTACCTGTTTTTTCTCGACCCGATGTAGACTTGGTTGCCGTTTCGGGAACTTCAGCTTGATCTGTTTTCGGTTGCTCCAGGTATTCGACTGGTTCTCGCTTATTGACGCCCAGCGTCGCGTCGTAATGGGACCCGTAGAAATCACCCACGCGTTCTTTGACGCGGGGAATCCGAATGCGGTGATGTTTGTCGGACAGACTTTGTTCGAGTTCATAAACGATTGATGAATCGCGAACGAATCCCTGGAAAGAGATTTGCCCGGCCGCTCCCCGACCTTCGGGCGCTAACGAGAGCGACATCCGTTGGATCATGGCATCTTTACTGGGGGGTAATTGCACGGAGATATCGCGTAGCTCGTCCAGCCAGTTGATGTTTCTTGCCTCCCAATCCTTTAGAGCCTTCAATTGCCGAGCCGGGGTAATTGCTTTTTCGGCAAGTTCTTTCTTGTTCGAACGCTCAACGGTCAGTGCAGCGACTTTGTCTGTAATATCGGCCAGCTGGTCGTCCAGATACATCCATCCCGCCGCAACCAGAGCAACGACACCGGCGGCAATAAGAATTTTTTGACGGTTCCGATTGGGTGGTGGTGGTGCTTTCCGAGGATTAGCAAAATCGAAATCAACCGTCTCGCCTTTGCTGTGCTGCAACATCATCCCTACTAGGGACGCGTATCGTCCCGGATCAGTCGAGATGGTAACTTTGGAAGCGCCGACGGATTCGAATACTTCATAAGCTCCGCATTCTATTTGGAACTCTTCTTGCACACGAAGAAAGAGATCCAGGTGCTCTTCACCGCCGAACACGTAAATATGTTTCACCGATTCGGCTGCGATCTGTTCCTGCGTAATCAACATCAGCGTCCGATGGATTTCCGCGAGGATCTTCTGATGCAGTTCAACAGCGCTGGTTTCATCGGGAAGTTGTATTGTTCGAGAAATTTTGACCTTTCGATTTTCAACAACCGTCAAGTCGAACGAATCGCTCAACATGTTGATCAACAGGCAGGGCTCATCAATACCGCTGGTTAAAGCAAACAGTCGTGCGGCCGCATAAGGTCGTAACTGAATCTTGGAAGGATGAATACCAGCGGCCTCGGCCGTATTGATAACCTCGGTTTGACCAGCAGAGGAAATCGCAGCAGCAGTAACGTTGAGCGCCCCTTCGTCTGTAGTTCCTGTCGTGATGAAGTCGAGCGTCGACTCTTCCGTAATCGTTGAGGAATCTCGCATCGCCTGATTTGCGACCATCAAAGGAAGCTCGTTGTCGGAGACAACAGGAACCTGCATCTGCAGCAGTTCGACCTGGCTACGGTTCACGCCCAACAAGGTGAAGGCCTTGCCCGCGCGAATCATCTCGACGGCATCATGTAACGCGGAGCTGACATCTTCATCAGGTTGAAGATACACCGCTTCAACTCGTTCAATGTGCAATTCTTTCCGACGGATGAAACCTACCACCAGACGGATTTCTTTGCGGTCCCAGTCGACGGCTAACAGACGAGCCATATTCAGATCCACCGTAATTTTATCAGAGTATTGTTTTGTATTATAATGAGTCCATCCATCGTTCTAAAACTCTTCATTGGCAAGCAAAGTTCAAACTGAACAGGACAGGATTCTCAGGCATGACTTATAGGAAATGGTCGGAATGATTCCGGTTTGGGATGATCCGGGGAGGACGGATTCTGGCAGGGTAGGTCAATCGAGTGCTGAGGACGAAGTCGAGCTGGAACCGGCTGATTCAAACTCCGATTCGTCCAGTTGAGCCCCCAAAAGTTCGGGAGGGAAAGGTTGGCCCTGCATCCGCAGGTCAGTCCATTTTACCACCCGGGGAGAGCCCTGGGTACCGTCGATTATGACTTCTGCCCGCATCGAGGGGCCAGTTTGATCGTAAAAACCGACAACTTGTGCCTGATAGACATTTCCTCCACACGTGAGATAGGGAATCAACTCCTCCATTTTCTCCAGCGTAACCGCCTCTTCCAACAATGGCCAGATCGCATGTTGCCGAGATGCAGGATCGGTACTGGACTGATTTTCACGTGCAGATTGAATTGCTTCCAACGTTGGATCATCCATTCCCGGAACCGCCTTAAGGACAGGAGCCGGAGCAAGATTCAAGTTCACTTTGCCGATGAGGACTGGCTCCGAATCGACGGTCAGATTCGTAAACAATTTTGTTAATTCATCGTCAGGACCACTACCACTCCCACTCAGCGGACTCGCGTAAATCACTTCGTCCTCTTCCCCGATAGCAGGCTTTTTGATGGTTGTTCCAACTAACGCCAGAAGATTGTTAATCGGAAATTGAACCGGCTTGGAATAATCCATCGTAAGACTATCAACCGGCTGGGCACTGCTAAAGGCGGCGGGATCACGCTTTTCTGCCGCTTGTCCGTACTGACGGTAAGCCACGATATAATTGGCCCACGCCGCCCCTAAGCTCTCGGTGACTGCAGCATGTAATTGTTGTAGATCGGCTTGGTTCACATTGATTAAAGGTTCACCTGTCGCATTCTCATTTCGCTCGGCACTGTGAACGGTCAGTAACCAAGTCCAGGGGAAGGTATTGTCGTCTTCCAGCGATTCAGAACTTTCTTCGTCTGTTTGCAGACTGAGTTCATTCGGATCGGTATAGAAATCGTAGTTAAGATCTTTTCCATACAATATTGATCGATTGACATCGCGAACCAGCAACAGTTCGTCCAATGCCAGTGGCACCCCGTTACGAGCAGAATATGCGGGCGACAGGGCACCGTAATATTCAGATTCGGCCCCCTGACTACGAGCCTCTGAATCAGTGTCGATCCAGTCGAGTAAAGCATTAGCGATCGGTTCGGTCATGTGCGGAAGTTGCAGAAGTGCGTTCACACCTGAGCCCGGTTCGTCCGCTTCCCATTGAGCTACGGCATGCAGGTTGAGTTTGGCCGATTCATTGGAGGGGCCATATTGAAACTTCGCTGGAGTTGTCGCCTGAGGATTCACTGAGAGAATCGTAAACCGACCACGAAAAAACGAATCCGATTCACCGTAGACCAGAACTCCTTTATAGATTTCTTCCGCAGCAGTCTCTTCTTCAAAAAACTCCTGCCGCTGTTGATCTGTCTGCGCCGCGAGTGCTTGCACGACTGCGACACCCGACTGAACCAGGTTCTCAGCTTGTAATTCGTCCCCCCGCATATAGACCGCTTTGTTTTCGGTCATCAAGGCATTCAGAAATCCATAACCGGCGAGACTGATCAATACGATTACCATCATCACGATGACAAGAATCATCCCCTGGCGATCGGGAGATTGTGACCGAGTTTCAATTCTCGATGGGTTACTTAAGAGCTTCTTCATTCTGATGCCTCCTCGTCGAAGTCGTCATCTGAATCCGATGATTGCAAACGAGAGAGAGCAGAACCCGGCTCAGATTCTCCTGAACTGGAACTGGCAGACGAATTCTGAAATGCGGTTTTAAGAGCGATCACTCGGCGATACTGAGGGAGTTCTTCTTCACCATCGTTCAGCAAGGTCTCCAGGTTTTCTTCGGGATCCAAAGCTTCCTCATCGGCCGCGATTTCATCTTCTGTAGGGATCGCACTCTCTTCAACTTCACTTGCATACCGTGCATCGAGTCCTTTTTCGTAATCAAATTCGAGCGAGATTTCGATCAGTACAGGTAAGGCATTCCTGAACTGAGAATCCCAACTTTCACTCCAGGTTTTGCCGTCGGAATATCGAAACTCGACTTCGATGATTTCCGGAATCCACAAGAACTGATCGTTGTTGAGATCCGCTGCAAATATTTCATAGGGCTCCATATCGTTCAGCAGACTGTCGCTGAGAAACTTCTGATCGTCGCTGGTCAGTTCGTCTTCGTCTAACGCGACCTCTTCATCTTCCTCATCGGAATTCAACATTAGGGCCGATTGCCAATCCAGTTCACGCCGAATTAAACCTGTCGGCAGAGAATCGTCCGAGGAGTATTCCTCTTCAGGTTCCGTAAAGTCATACAGAACAACGCGTAAATCAGGGGCGAAGAATTCCGCTTCTTCCAGTTCGCTACTCAGGCTTCCGCTCTCTTCTTCATCTTCTTCCCGAGGTGGACGAGGGGGACCGGGTTTGAAGGTATTGATGCGTAGACTGTTACTCGTTCCTGTCAGGCGGTATTGAGGTAACGTACTTATTCCTGAAGAGGACGAACTTGAAGAACTCTGAGTGCTCTCCGTGATGGCACCCGCGAGGGCTGCTTTCTGGCTTGTCTCCAACTGCGTCACATCGACCAAACCGCTGAGGTCGGTCGAGATTTGATCCAACACTGCCCGGGCTAACCGCGATTCAGCTGCAATCCGCTGGCCGGTATCAAATAAACGGGTATAAGACGTGAACAGATTCCACAACCCGGCCATCAAGACGGCGGAGAGCAACAAAGTCATCAGCATCTCGATCAGAGTGAAACCACCCCGTCGATGTGCCGCTTCTGATATCTTGTTAGCTCGTGTTAACATGGAAATCAATCTACGATTCACGTAGTCGTTAGATGTTATTAGTCTTCGTAAAATCTCGTTTGAAATATTGGCCGCTAAGGATAAGAATTCAATTATCGAGTTCGCTGAGATAACTGTCGGTGATCTCTTCTCCGTCGCCTGACTCGCTCGAAGAAGTAGACATAATCCAGCGCACTAATTGGAACCGTTGAGGTCGTAGAAACTTTTCTTCGTCCTGCCAGACTCTGATCGTCAACTTCGTGAGAGGAAGTTTTTCGTCGGGTTCTGTTTCGACGGCATAGTGCCAATCTTCATTGTCCTCCCAGACCGTATCGTCCGTCGACTCCATCGCTTCCATACCGCTGAGCATGAGATTCATTTTCTGCTCACAGAATAGCTGGGCTGTCACCATCGATTCAGAAGAGCGGGCGCTGATTCGTCCCAGGTTCGCAAGCTGGTCGAGCACGACCAGACTACCGATCAGAATCGACGAAGCGATCAGAACTTCCATCAGGGAAAATCCCCCCCGAGTGTTCTGCATTCGAACTTCTGTGCGTTTCATGATTCAAGTCCAGGATCAGGTTTCACGAATGGACGATTGGGAAACGTCGCCCTTCCCTGGCCACTTCCGCCCGTTTTCCTGAACGGGAACGTGAACAAACTCTTTGCAGATTACTCCGCTGGCAAGTTGATCTCTTGAGAGGAATTTCCTCCGTCCAGCAAGTCTTCACTGTCTGCGGGATCGCCGTTTTGCGCTTCTTCCGGACTAAGCTTGTGAATTCGCCCAACCGATGCCTCGCCCGTCAGACTTCGTAATTGCAGGTCGATGGAATAATTGGGATTCTGTTCCAGAAATATCTGGCCTCCCGTACTTTGACCATTGGGGAAAAAGATGACCGGTCGCGACCAACCATCGTCATCCATCCAGACTTCTTTAACGTCCTGAGTCGTTTCCTCTTCGATTGAACGACGACGTCGCTTCAAACCAGAAAAAGCAATTCCGGGAGGCAATTCGGCCAACGTCAATTCTTCCTCATCGTCGCGCCCCAACAGGGGCTCTTCCTCGAATGAGGAGGAGAGCTCTTCTCCATAAGGAGAAACGGAAGTATCAGTTTCCATCTCCGAAGAAGAATCTGAAAGCAAGTCCGACTCTTCCTTCATCTCTTGATGCAGTTCCAGCAATCCAGCCGGGCAGGGAGTAATCTCGTAGATCCCCTTACCCGGTTGAAAGCGGAATTTCTGAGCGACACCGGACTCGATCGCTTTCAAGCGAATCTGAGAAAGCTCATGACTCACCTGTTTTGCCGCTGACTCCAATTCAGTTCGCTGTAACGTCGTACGCAAAGAGGGCCATGCCAAAGTGGAAACGACAATAATTAACGATAACACCACAAGGACTTCAATTAACGTGAAGCCCTTTCTGCTGTTCGTCGATTTCTCAATTACTTCGTTTCGCTCCGACACACTGTCCTCGCTTACATTTCAATTAAGATGCACAAGTTAAAGTCACGCGTGACCTTAGATTACTCCAGATCGGAAGCATCCAAGTCTCCGCCTGAGTCTTCACCATCTTTGGAACCTTTGGCACTGGTGATATCATCTTCGGTGCCATCTTCGCCATCCGGTCCGAAAGACCAGATTGTCGGCTCACGGTCGCCCGCTTCGTATTCGTACTGGAAGTCATTGCCCCAAGGGTCAGCAGGAATTTCTTCCATGTAAGGGCCTTCCCAGTTGTCGGCGTTCCCAGCTCCTTCGGCATCTTCTGAAGGCTCTTCAACCAGAGCGGCCAGGCCAATCTCGGTCGAGGGGAAAGTCTTCATGTGATACTGGTAAAGTTCTAGAGCACTCTCGAAACTCTTAACCTGAGTGAAGGTCGCGTCGACATCGGCTTTTTCACGGGTACCGAGAATACGAGGTCCAACCATGGTTGCCAGCAGCACAATAATGCCAAGCACAACAAGAACTTCGATCAGCGTAAAACCTTTTCGCTGACGGGTAGTGCGGTTAATACGTTTTTGCATCGTATAAGATCCTTTCGAATTTCAAATCTGTATCTGAATTGGTTTTTGTTTTGTTTGTGAATCAGTTTAGCCCCGATGCCTATTCGCTTCATTGAGACGAATATCGGACCGGACTTTATATTTTTTGCCGTTTTAGACGGAAGTACTCGCTTCGATAATAGGCATTAAAAGTGCTATCAAGATAAACAGAATGATGACCCCCATCAGGATCAACATGATTGGTTCCAGAAGTTTCACCATCGAATCAAGTTTTCGATTGGTCTTGCGATCGATCCCTTCCGAGATATTGATCAGCACGTTTTCCAGATTGTTCGACTCTTCCGCGATGCGAATCATTGCCATCACGTCATTCGGTATCAGTCCACATTGCGACAACGGTTTAGACAATGTCTCACCGGAAGTCACGTTCTCGGCCGATTTGGCAATCGCCATGGACAACACTTTACTGCCCGATGAATCCTTACTGATTTCGAGGGCTCGCAGTAAGGGGACGCCGTTTTGCAACAACGTTCCTAGAACACGAGTGAATCGAGCGACCGCCGAACCCAGAAAGATATTACCAGCAACAGGAATTTTCAAACGCCAGCGGTCAAACTTCAGTTTGCCGTCATCAGTCGCCATCCATTTTTTAAGTGCAACGACGCCACCAATGAGTGCGACTCCCAGCAGTACGCCATACATACTTCCGAGAAAGTCGCTGATGGCAAGCAAAGCCACCGTCGGACCTGGAAGTCCCCCTTTTTTCTCCAATGACTTGAACAATGGTTCGAACTTGGGAACCAGAAAAATCAGAATACCCGTAACGGAAATAATGCCGACTACTAGAAGGAAAGCAGGATAAATCATCGCTCCCTTCACTCGAGCTTTCATCTCTTCCTGTAATTCCAGAAAGTCGGCCGTTCGTTTGAGAGCATCTTCAAGGAAGGCCCCCTCCGAACCGGCGCGAACCATGCTCACTGTTAGTTCATCAAAAACATTTGGGTGGCGTCCGACCGCTTCTTCGAGGTTGGAGCCTTCAACCATGCGATCATGAACGTCCGTTAAAACTTCTTTGATATCCGGATTCGTTGCTTCCTGAGACATCAGCTTGAGCGCTTCCAGAATCGAGACACCATTCACCAACAGATCGGACAGTTGAGTCAGCATCTGTGAAATCACGTCCGCTTTAATTCTCTTGGAGAACTTAAAACTGAAGTTAAACGGTGAACTGGCATCTTTCGCATCTTCGACCAGCAATGGAAACAGCGAACGCTCGCTGAGCATGTTCAATGCTTCGCGTTTCGAATTCGCTGTGAGCAGACCAGTAATCTGATCACCGCCAGCAGATCTCGCTTTGTAAGCAAACTCAGGCATGATAGTGAGAGAAAAAGCTCGTTTTTCAGGTGGGACATTCAACCGTTCGAGACAAGAATCCCGATAGCTAAACGTGGATATAAGGTAGGACCGGAACAGGACTTCCGGGAATATTCAGGCGGGGTATCAACTCATTTTTCGGATTGTAGATGGGCCGAAAACAGGAGCTAATCGAATTCAAGGTGAGAAATCATCAGGTGGGTCGAGGTATTTTAGCCGTCCGCTGGCCGATTGCAGAGTCCAAAAATCGCGGTAATTGCTGATTCGACCACATTTTTCTGAATCTGAACCGATTTGTGATTAATGGTCCGCTTTCGCTACGCGAATTACTTCATCGACGGTCGTCCGGCCATCAATGACTTTTCTCCAGGCATTCTGTCGTAAAGTCTTCATACCACCGCGAATAGCGGCTTCTTTGATTTCAGTCGTGGTCCGCGCTTCCGTTGCCATCTGCTTGACCTCGTCATTCGCCACAAGCAACTCGTAGATACCCGCACGACCAGAGTAACCAGACCCTCGGCATTCCCGGCATCCGACTGATTTATAAAGGTAACCCGTATTCGCCGCTTCATATTCCTCCCAAGGGAAGTCGGAAGGCATAATGTCTCTGTCGGGTTCGATTTTTTCCTTACAGTGAGGACATAACCTCCGAACCAGCCGCTGGGCCAGAATCCCTTCCACTGTACTGCTCACCATGAAGGGTTCTACCCCCATGTCGCCCAGTCTCATGAATACACCGGCGGCATCGTTGGTGTGTAATGTGCTGAAGACAAGGTGACCCGTCAGCGCTGCTTGAATCGCATTCTCTGCCGTTTCCTGGTCACGAATCTCCCCCACCAGACAGACGTCCGGGTCATGACGGAGAATCGCACGTAAACTGGTAGCGAATGTCAGGCCAACCTTGTGGTGCACCTGAATCTGGTTAATCCCTTCCAGTTGATATTCAATCGGGTCTTCTGTCGTGATGATCTTTGTGTCGTCACTCTTAATTTCATTCAGCGCACTGTATAACGTCGTCGTCTTACCAGAACCGGTTGGCCCTGTAACAAGTACAATACCGTGCGGTTGTTTGATAACTTCACCAAACTGCTGATAAATATCCAGATCCATTCCAATCCCTTGCAGGGTGAAATTCATCCGGTCTTTGTCGAGCACACGCATGACGACCGATTCACCGTGTAACATTGGAATGATAGAAACACGAATGTCGATCTCTCGTCCGGAAATTTTCAGTTTGATACGACCGTCCTGCGGAATTCGTTTTTCGGCGATGTTCATCCGCGACATAATTTTGAGTCGACTGGTAATTGCTGCCTGGAAACGATTGATCTCGGGCGGCATCGGTTGAGTCTGCAAGACCCCATCGATTCGATAGCGAATCTTAATTCCCTTGGCCTGACTCTCAATGTGAATATCACTCGTGCCTGAATTAACGGCTTCAATCAGAATTTCATTCACTAACCGAACCACCGAGGCTTCCTGAGCCATCGCGGAATCTTCGGACGAATCAAAATCGAGGTCTTCCAGAACTTCCAGTCCGCCCGCGTCCTCATCCTTCTGGGCCATCAGCCCTTCGACAGTCTCGGCTCCTACTCCGAAATGTGCCTTAATTAATTTGATCAGTTCCGTGGGCGCAGCAACGGCCGCTTCAATACTTCGGCCACATTCAGCAGCGATTTGGTCGAGTGAATTGACGTCGAATGGATTTTTGGTCGCGATGATGATTGACTGATCATCCGTCTTCCCCACAGGAAAAACTGTGTAGCGGTGAATCACTTTTGGCGAAAAAGTGTGTAACAATTCTGGATCGATTTCGTAATTAGGAATATCGATGAACGGCATTCCCATCGTCAGCGCAATGGAACGGAGTACTTCTTCTTCTGATTCGAAACCGTACAACCGGGCAAATTCATCCAACCGACCATGCTCCGCGAGAGCTTCCCGGGCCAGTTGCAGATGTCGTCCTTCCAGAGGACTAATGTTCGATGAGGTTGATTGAGAAGAGGCCATAGTAGTTGATCAGTTCAAAGTGGGTTGTGTTGACAACACAGGATGAAGAAACCAGGCGAATACATTCGTTTCGCCGTAGGTCGCCGGAAAAATGCCGATCTCGTCTAAGCAAATCAGACGGAATATCAGCAGATTCGTTTACCGACAACGATGTATTTCAGGGATAATTGACAGGAGCGACGTTGACAGGAACAACATTGACAGGAGCAACTACGCATGCCAGCATTCCTCTCGATGACATTCTTCATACGGGAAAAACATCGCAGAGGATAATAGGTGCACATTAAGAAAAGAAGAAGGAGTGCATGGTGAGTGCCAGTCGGTCGCTCATGGTTTCCCATAAGCCAATCATGTTTGGTAAAGGAGACCGCAGACAGATCAGGAGGCAATAAAGGCGAGAATGCAAATTAAAATCGCCCGAGAGAGGCATCCCGGCTATTTAACCTGCACATCAGGTGGGAGGGAATTCAACCTGTTTTAGACTTCGTTCCCCATATTCAAGTTACGAAGCCAACAGCCAAACGTCAAGACTTTTGTTCGCTATCGGCCACCGACGTATACGCCAGAACACCTATTATCACCTGAATTAAGAACAAATAGCTCATTCCGCTATCCCTTCGCTGTTCCTGCAGATTTCCTCCAGCGATCTGGTCGCATTCAGAATGCGCTTTATTATATGCTCTGAAAAGATTTGCCCAGCGACTTTTTATCTACGCGGGTGATCGTCTTCTCCAGCATGTCCCCAAATCCGATCCGGATTGGTTATCGACTTACAGGGTATTTCTGGAAAGAGTTCTTATTCACTGCGCTGCCCGAGGAAAGAGGAGCTGCACCCATTAAACGGAAACAGTATCTCTATTTAATTGCCGGCTTGCTGGTCTCAGTTGTCTGCCTGATCTATGCGTTATATGGCATTGAATTCTCCGAGCTGATAGATGCCTTCGCTCAGGCAAATTATCTATCGCTGCCCATCATGTGGTTTTTCCTGTTTCTTTTTTTCCTGCTCAAAGGTATTCGATGGAAATGGTTGCTGACCCCTATCGGTGACTACCCACTGAGCAAAGTTGTCCCTCCCATGATGATCGGCTTCATGGGGAACAACATCTATCCGGCTCATCTGGGGGATTTCATCCGGGTTTATGTCTTTTCCAAACGGAATAACGTGCCTTACGTGGCAATTCTGTCTGGAATTATATTTGAACGCGTTCTCGACCTCATCGCGTTACTGGGACTAACTGGCTGTGCCTTGTTCTTTCTGCCTGACGTCGACGAAAACGTGCGCAAAGCCAGCCTGCTATTCGCTGCGGGCACGGTCATCGGCCTAAGCTTCCTGTACTTGTACGTTTTCTTCACCGTCCCCTTTCTGAAGTTTTGCCGCAAGCTCTTGTTTCTGGCTCCTGTTTCAATCCAGGATAAAATTCTGAATCAACTCGAACTGGCGGCAAGTGGATTCAACGTCTTGCGTAACCCGAAACTGCTGATCATATTATTGCTGAATTCGTTTCTGCAATGGGCCTGCAATGCGACAACAATCTATATCGCACTCTGGGGTTTCGGAGTGGATGTTTCCCCGCTCGCTGCCTGTCTTGTGCTTGGCGTCACTGCGTTTGGAGTAATGATCCCCTCCTCTCCCGGTTTCTTTGGCGTTATCCAACTCTGCTTCATGGTCAGCCTGGTACCGCTTGGTGTCGCGAAGTCAGACGCTGTTGCAGCGTCGTTTTATTATCACATCTGCCAGTACGTGCCAGTGACGATCGCCGGTTTCTACTACATGTTTAAAGTTGGGCTGCACATGAAGGACCTAGAAAATGCAGCAGATGTTGAAACAGAAACGGGAACAGAGACCTGAACATAGCCAACCGAAATGGACGTAGATAGAATGAAATTCTTCAGCCCATTTCAACCGTTCTGATCACTTTGCTCTGGCTTCCCCACGCATGACCACTGACTTTCCGGACGCCCTACATGCTCCCCTGTCTCGGGTTCAAACGGCTTTTGACCCCGCTCTATTTGCCGAACTTTCCGCTGAATGGCGAACCTGTCTGCTGGCGCATTTCGAACGAGTCGCCAACCGTGAGGAAAAAGTTCTCAACTGGGATCCTCCTTACGCGAATATCGCGTTGGCTCGTCAATACCTGCAACAGGGCACTCAACACCAAACTGACCAACACCCAGTCGACATGAAGTCCCAAGTCGACTTGGAAGATATTTCCCTTCGCTTTCGCCAATTACTGCAGGCCAGTCTCGATCATGGTCAAAACCTGCATCACCCCAGGTACATTGGTCATCAGGTACCCGCATCCGTTCCGCTCGCCGGTTTGTTTGATGCCATGGGCGCCGTCACGAACCAGGTCATGGCCATTTACGAAATGGGGCCTTGGGCAACTGCCGTGGAAGGGGCTCTAGTACAGGAAATCGGACAACGACTCGGTTTCGCAACCAACTCTTTTTCCGGACTGGTCACCCACGGGGGATCTCTCGCTAACCTGACTGCTCTTCTGACCGCCCGGAATGTTATGTTAGAGAACAGTTGGACGTCCGGAATGCATTCCCGAACAGACTCACCTGTTATCGTAACACACGAAGCGGCGCATTACGGCATCGCCCGCGCCGCAGGCATTCTTGGCATCGGTACAGACCACATTCTCAAGGCAGGGCTCGATTCCAGGCATCGACTCGACCCTGTCCAATTAGACCAACTCCTGACAGAATTACAGTCGGCCGGAAAAACGGCCATGGCCGTTACCGCCTGTAGCTGTGCCACGCCGGTAGGTGCCTTTGATCCGCTGGAAGAAATCGCAGAGGTCTGTCAACGACACCAGGTTTGGATGCACGTCGATGCCGCACATGGGGGAGCCGCGATGTTCAGCGATCGACATCGACATCTCCTCAAAGGAATCGAACTTGCCGACAGCGTGATCTGTGACGCTCATAAAATGATGTTCGTCCCCGCGCTGTGCGCGTTCGTTTTCTATCGAAATCGCGATCACCGGTTCCAGGCGTTCCAGCAAAGCGCTCCCTATCTGTTCGACCCATCGGCTCCAGGCATGGCCGAGATCGACAGCGGAATGCGAACCGTCGAATGCACGAAACGAGCGGCGGCGATGGGCCTGTGGGGTCTCTGGTCTCTCTTAGGGGAACAAATCCTGTCCGACATGGTCGATGTCACGTTTGAACTCGGTCAAGTCTTTCATCGAAAATTGACAGACGCCCCCGACTTCGAAGTCCTGCATCAACCGGAATGCAACATCGTGGCGTTTCGCTATCTACCAGAAGAAATACGCTCGTCACCACAAGCAGACAAGAGCGCCTTTCAACGAAAGTTGCGGCATCGCCTGATTGAATCGGGACAGTTCTATATTGTGCAGGCAGAAATTGATGGGTGCGCGGCACTCCGAGTCGCCATTATGAACCCCACGACCACCCCCGGCGATCTCGACGACTTACTCGATGCCTTACGCGTGTTGGGCCGGGAATTGTTCACCGCTTAGCCGATTCCAATTGGCCCGGCACCTTCCCTAATGCAGGTACCCAAAAAAACCAGAACAGGTCGCGATATCGCAACCTGTTCTGGGTGTTGTACTTCATGCTCGCTTGTCAGACTACAAGGGAATGAGCCTGCCAGTAGGCGTATCCATTCGCGGATACTCCCGGCGGTTCTTACTTCCGGAAAAAGTCATCCGGTCCCTTCATGGTGTAATATGGGTACCGTACGATGCTGCCCGGTTGATTGCTGGGATATCGCAGGTTGTTCGGTTGTTCGTAGCTGTAGCTGTGATGGTGAGTCGGGTGCCAGGGAGTGCGGCAAATCATTCCATCGGGTCCACCCGGAGGGCAACCATTTCCATAAGCACCACCCGGAGGGCAGGTCGGACAGGAACCATCACCGTAACCGCCGCCATATTCTCCGCCGTACTGAGGACCACCGACGCTGGACTGGTGATACAAAGAGACATCCGAGCCATGATCCATAGACGCAGCCATGTAGGCTCCGCCTGTCTGTTGAATCCCCTGATTTCCGGCAGCAGGGCTCTGACCGCGGACGATAGATTGGTTCGAGGCACAGCCTGTGCCAAGCATTGCCAGTCCCAACAATGCCATTCCGTAAACATAACTTGACTTCATAACTCTCAATTCCCTTGTTGTTACTGCTGTTCTCGTTTGCGGACGAAACTGGCGAGAGATACGAAGCCGATTTCGTCAGAATTAGGAAGCAGCGGATCCGCTCAAATTCCCGCTGATGTTCTCAGACGGAAGGCATTTTTTACGAATTCTTTCGCGCTCTATAATCCTCTATCGGAGCAAAGCCAGATTAAAACTTAGAAACAACACCCCCGATGCGACCGGATTTACAGTTGCAGGCCATCAACCTTGCAGAATCGATATAATCGCGATAAATTACCAAAACGGGCTGTCTTAGTTTGTTCGACCATAAACCCAGAACAAGAAGCGCCCAAGCGATTCAAACTGCCTATTTTTGGACAACGGAGGGTCCCGAGTGTTTATAGCTGCGTCCACACATTGTTTAGGTGACTTAAGTTTCGCCGACGCCTGCCGACAGCTTTCGGAATTGGAATACGACCGCGTCGAAATCTGGATGGATGAGAATAGCAATCATCTAAAACCCTCTTATGTAGCGGCGGACCCGGAACGGTTTAATAACCAGTTTCGGGAAATGTCCCGTCTAACCCCGGTTGCCTTCAGCGTTAATCACGATATCGATCTCGCAACACTGACCGAACTGGCCAAAGCAGCCAAATTGATGCGGTTCACGCAGATTACCGTCCCCGCTGCCCCTCTGGGAACTCCGTTTAATACTGAGATCGACCGCCTGCGTTCATTCGTTCAGGCAACCTCTATCGAGGGAATCCAGGTCTCTATCAAAACGGAAATCGGCCATCTGACCGAAGATCCCCGCACTGCAGTCGAACTCTGCCAGTCTGTCAAAGGACTTGGTTTAACTCTCGACCCCAGCCATTACATTTGCGGTCCCCTTGCTGGGAAATCGCACGACATGGTCTACCCGTACGTCAATCACGTACAACTACGAGATACCTCTCCCAAACAACTCCAGGTGCAGATTGGACTGGGTGAAGTCGATTACAATCGATTGATCAGCATGCTCGAGGCACAAGAATACAACCTCGCCCTCTCCGTCGAATTGCTCCCCGACTTGTTGGACAAGGAAGAACGACCTCTCGAGATGCGAAAAATGCGGATGCTGCTCGACTCTCTGCTGTAAGACGGAAGTCCTGGAGATACCCACCCCAGAGGAGGTTCGTTTAGCGGCTTAAACTCTGCTTTCCAAAGTCTTTTAAGCCCGAGTTCCACCGCACCTGTTCTGGAAAAAAATCACATGACCGAAGAAATATTCGATATCGTCAACGAACGAGACGAAGTCATCGGTCAAGCTCCGCGATCACAGGTTCACGCTGAAAAACTGCTCCACCGGGCCGTGCATGTTTTTGTCTTTAACTCCCAAGGTGAGATGCTGTTACAAAAGCGAACCGCCACTAAAGACGAATACCCAAACTGCTACACCTCTTCCGCTTCCGGCCATGTCAGCGCTGGCGAGACCTATGACGAAACTGCCCCCCGAGAACTGGAAGAAGAACTCGGTATAACGGGCAATCTGCAGAGATTGAAGAAAATCGCGGGTACACCGGAGAACGCATACGAGCATGCTGTTCTCTATCAATTAACTAGCGACGCCCCCATCACACCCGACCCGGGTGAAATCGCCTCAATTTGTTTCCTTTCTTTGACCGAAACCGACAGACTGGTCGCGAAGTCTCCTGAGGACTTCACTCCTCCCTTTTTGCAGCTTTATCGCTGGTATCGGGAACAAGATCATTCGAAGGAATAAGCGTCAGAGGCTGGGCGCGACTGCCACTTCCATCTTGACTCAAACCGCCGAAATCCTTATTACGACGACCTTTCCAGATTCTTTCCTCATTGGCAGGATGCCATGCGGTTACTACAGCGATACATTCTAATGGAACTCCTCCGCGTGTTCGTGCTACTGCTCAGCGGTCTCACGATCATGCTTGTCTTCGTGGGAGTCTTCCGCGAAGCGACCGAGCGAGGTCTGGGACCTGTTCAAGTCCTGCAGATCATGCCCTATATTATTCCCAGCCTCCTGCCGTTTACGATTCCTGCCACATTCCTGCTGACGGTTTGTGTCGTGTATGGAAGAATGGCGGGCGACCTCGAAATTACCGCAGCTAAAGCGGCTGGAATCAACGTCCTTTCGCTACTCTGGCCCTCGTTTATTATGGGAGCCGTACTAAGCCTGTCTGCCCTGCTGATGACGGATCAGGTCATTCCCTGGGCCATGCACAACATTCAGAAGCAGGTCACCCTGGCGATGGAGGACATCTTCCTGGATATGCTGCGTTCGCAGGGTAGCTTTCGAGACCGGGACAGGGGAATATCGATCACCGTGCGCGATGTTCGCGAGAAGACGTTAATCGAACCAACCATTATTTATACGCCCAACAGAAATACCCCGATCACGCTACAGGCCACCTCGGCCGAAATCGCCTTTGATCTGGATACTCGGGAGATCATTCTTACCTTCCGGGAACTCCGCGCCGGGCTTCCGAGCCAATTTTCCCTGTATACGAATGACGATCGGGAGTTTCGGTTCCCGATGCCCGATGCCGTTCGGGACCCGAAACCGCGACACTTAACAATCCGAGATATCCGCCACAAATCGGATTCTTTAGGGAACGAATACGTCGAGAATCGGGAATGGCTGGAGATTGAATCCGCATTTACGGTCGCCATGGGAGATTTTGATCGCCTGTTCGACTCGTCCCTCACCAACCACGATGCCCAGGCCGAATACAATGAGGAAGAACTGCGCAAGCTCGATACCGAGGTTTTTTCCCGGTTTTCGATGTCCAGTTCCTGTATCTTCTTCGCTCTATTAGGCGGACCCTTCTCGATTGCACACGGCCGCAAGCAGTTCCTGACCAACTTCTTCCTCTGCTTTATGCCCGTATTACTCCTGTATTACCCGGTTTCGATGCTGATGATGACTCTATCCAAGACTGGTACGGTTAACCCCGTTTGGGCGATGTGGATCGGAAATCTCCTCCTGCTAATTGCCGCCGTAAGAATTATCCGCAAAGTACTCCAGCATTAAGTAAACATAAGAACACTTCCCAACCTACGTTCTTCCGTCTGAAATCGGGACAAAACAGGTGAAGTCGCTGGAATTTTGGATTTGGCTCGGCTATCATCCTCGTTCGCATGAAATCCGGGGAAGATACGTCAGTATGTTCTTTTCGGTTCTAACTACATAACCCTTTAAGCTGACCGTAATGTCGTCCTATGCCTAATATTCGATCTGCCAAAAAGACACTCCGAAAGAACGCCGTCCGTCGCTTGCGAAATCGCATCCAACGAAGTTCACTGCGTTCCGTCCTCAAAAAATGCCGCGAGGCCGCAGAAGGCACCGATCAGGAAGCGACTCAAGCCGCCTTCCGCTTGGCTGTCAAACGCCTGGACCAGGCTGCCGCAAAAAACCTGATCCACAAAAACAAAGCCGCCCGCTTGAAGTCACGACTTTCTAAAATGATTAAAAAGTCGACCCAAGCCTCCGCCTAATTGCGGAATCTGCTCCTCGCGAATCGCGACAGCAGATCCCTTAGCGATACAAAACATCAAAAGACGCCTGTGACGAATCTTGTTCACAGTCGTCTTTTTTTGCGCCCCTCATTAGCCGCAAGGCAGTATGTCATTCCCTCGCTATAAATAATCTCACTCAACGATCCCAGAGTCCCACCTGAATATTATGGGGATTCATACAGCACACAAAAAAAGGGCTGCCCATACGGGAGCAGCCCTTGGAGATCTCTATTTCCTATGTCGCCTATATCTGAAAAGTCAAGCTTTAGTCAGCAACGAAAGTCTGACCTTCACCGACGTATTGCCCAAACCGAGAGCCATTTGTGGTCAGAGACCTAGTGTAAACTGCTGTATCGACTGCCTCACCCATCGTTCTGACAGAACCATCACATAGTCCAACAATAACTACACCGGGATGGTTTGAACTTGGTCTCGGTGCCTCGCCAGGCTGGGCTGATTCTCGATTCGCATTAATTGAGGCATTATCAACGCCAGTGGGAGCATCTTTCAAATCGAATGCAACTGCTCCCTCACCTGGACTCGATCCATTGAGTAAACGAAGGGCTTCTCTGGTTCCTAGAGCTGGATCAAGGACATCATCATCTGATGCATCCCTCAGGCCAATCGCACCCGTAGCTAATGCAATATTGGGCTTACCAGCACCACCTACAGCTACAGAAACCCCAAAGGCGATATCGCCAGTTGCAGAAGACCTGAAGTCTCTTGATTGAATGTTCTCTGCAAACATTACAGTATTGGATAGACCATCACCATTACTGATATAATCTAATGTCATTGAAGAGACAGGATTCGCCGTGTTAGACGGGCGGAAGAATACACCGGTTCCTCGAGCAATAACACTATCTCCTGAATTAATTGCATTATCACGATTCCAATCGATACTTTCTAGTATGAATGAATAATCAGGTGTGCTATTCCCCCAAACATCTGCAGGCATAAACCCTCCGTTGGCAGCATAACTCAAACCGTAGGGCAGGCCAGTGCTGTTCACGTCATCGGGACAAGTAAAGACCCCCAAGACCAGATTCGTAGGAACGATTCCGGTTTCACGAACCTCTCTATCCACGGCAGCTTGGTCGACAAATCCCATCAAAGAAATTGGCCATCCAAACTCGGTCCCTCCTATTTCCTGAGCCAAGACAGGTAATTTTCCGCCGCGGGCACTGGCATAGTTATGAACTGCCAGCGACATGTTCTTCATATTATTGCGACATTGCAGCACTCGAGCAGCCTCGCGTGCGTTCTGCACGGCGGGGATGAGCAGTGCCATCAGGGTACCGATGATCGAGATAACGACCAGCAGTTCAATCAGAGTAAAACCGCGACGGCGGCGTGACATGATTTTCATAAGAGATCTCCAGTGAGTTACAGGGGATTACGGAAGCCTGTTTACAATTTCAACAGGAATTCACCTGCGATTTCCAGCCGTCCCGAAAAATTCGAACGGGCGGAAATCAAATTAGGCTTCCTCAATCCAGGGAATTCGTTTTCAGGAACGCCGCTTAAACGATGGCATTCCTGGCCTTTTACAATCCTGCCGCGGGGAGTGGCCCTGCTCATGCGACTCAAACAAAGCCAGACGAACGTCTGACTATATTTTCAAAATTGACTTTAAATTTCAGAGGAATTTGATTCGACCGTTTCCGGTTCACCTCGCGTCCTGAATTCGCTCCTTTTTAGTAGATAAAAAGGCGCATTCCAAGTCGTTAAGCAGGTAAGGCCTGCTTTCAGTTTACCCGTTGAAACAGATTTCGAGTCTGAATTCGGTAAACGGTGCACAAATTCCAATATCTATTATAAACACATTTCCAGTTACGGGGTTAGGATAAATCAGAGAATTCGGGTTCCAGTTAAAAATTCATCATTTGATGTTCAACCGATGCAAAACGAGGTCTGTCCAGTCGAAATCATCGTCTCCAAACCTTAACGTAAACCGGTCATTCGGATCCGAGGAAAAATCATCCCCCTGCAATGTTTCAAATGCTTTCGACCGGTCGACCACAAACATGCTGCGATAACCAGGCGAATCGTCCAATTTCCCCCCAATCCGGATCGACCCATCGCTCTGCTCGGCCGCTTCAAAGAAGTCGACCTGAACAAAGACAAAGAATACATGGCTCCGGTTCGTCGAATTATTCACCATCTTGGCAAGCAGACGCTGAGGAATGGGATAATCTAAACTGTCAGACGCACTTCCAACTTCAAACAGACGGCGAGTAGGATCGATCGGCAGCTGCCGAAGCATAGTGTGTTCCATACTTTGATCTCCGTCTTCCACGAAGCTGAAATCGCGGAAAGGACGAGAACCAGGCATTCCAGGCAAATACATGCCAGTCACTGGATCCGGTCCCGGAGTCACTCCATTCCACACTTGATCGCGAGATTGAATGAACTGAACCCACCAGTCCCGTGCCGCTTCACTGTTGGCATCAGGAAGATAGACACTGTTATTCGGAGTCAGGTCGAGCGTAAACAAACGAATTTCATCCATCAACGCCCCAAGGACTTCCGGAGCCCGGACGGTATTCCAATTGATCTTACCCGGAAGACGGGTGTGATCCGGATCATTTGCGTTGAACGTAATTGTGGGGTCATCAACATTAGAATCGTAACGAGGTATCTCGACATAACCGAACAGTCGATACCAGCGATTGGCCGCTAAACCTGTCACAGGATCAAGGAAGAAGTTAACGCCCGCTGTATTCCTTCCGTCCATATGAAGCCCGAGATTGGAACCGCCGAGAATACCGTCTGTTAATTCCGTCGGATCGTACAACGGCACAGACAATAGCTCGATTGGAGAATAAAAGTCACGATCAAAGTGAGGCTGCCAAATCGTGTAGCCTGTTGATAAGTCAGTCGACGCATGAAAGTTCTCTCCACCAATCGTGTTTCTTACCATCGACAGGTCGTTCGAAACATCAACATCATCCGTCAGGGGATCGAATGAGACATTAAAGTCGTTTCGGTCCAGTTGTTCTACGCGTTCACGAGACAAAGGACTTCCGGCAGTCAGTTTGCTGATGACATCAGTCCTTACGTCAGCTCCACTGTCCAAAATCGCACGCGAATCATCTAAGTCCAGTGTGAAGATGCCGCTGTCTTTTTCAATTTGAAACTTATCTACTTCAACCCAGACGTTGTCAGAGACGGCTCCCAGTGAGAGAGAGAGGTCATCCATCTCTGCTGGATCGACTCCACGCATTGTGTTCATACGGCGTTCCAACGTCATCGTGATCGTCGTTAAATCGGCGACCAGATCTTCGCCCCCCATCAAGGGGTCGTCAGGAATACTCCCCATCAAGTGAGGTTCGGCCGGATCTCCCGACATTCCTGATTGCCCGATCGGTGTTCCAGTGTTGTCCGTTAGTACGTAATCGTAATCGATAAAGTAAGAAGGATCACTTTGCATTACGCCGGGAATATCGGGTGTATGTGTCGCCAGATCAAGGAACCGAAAACCATACTGTTTTGGTGCGATAATATTAGCGGGGTCGTTGTCACTGAAGTCGACAGGATTGACCCCGTCTTCGTAGTTAACATCAACCCGCATTTCACCGTGCCACTGATCCGGGGTGGCCGCTCCAGGATTAAAGTACGAAGAAGAAAGAATCACATAATGATCTCCAGCAGGAATGACCTGCTCTTTACGGATCGTCAAATACTCTTCGTAGATCGTCCCGTTGACGTCATATTCCAGTTTGAGCCGCCAGACACCATTGTCGTGGAGGTCGGTCGTATCGATTCGCGTATTAACATCACCAGTCGCGTCAACGTCAACACCATTGTCGAGATTCACAGAGTACGGAACCGTGTTTTTCAATTCGATATAAACGAACTTCTGTCGATCAATATCATTCCATTCCGTCGCATTGAGATTAAGCGAACCAGAGGCATTAGGCTGTTGCTCTGTCAGAACGACGTAAGCTTCGTTTAAAACGAGTTCTTGTGCTTCGAGACCGTAGACCAGATCACGATCACCCCCTTCATTCATATACGGGTTATCGTCCAGTCCCCATCCATTCGAAAGATCAAAGTCGAATTCAAAGATGTCGATCACATTATCGCGGTCCATCTGATTAACCGCGTTTATCGCAAATTGGGCAATGTCTGTCTCGTTGATGACCGGATCGATTGCAAAAGGTCCTGTGACGTCGTTTCCATGTCCGAGGACATAGAGCAGCACGTAGATATCTCGAGCCATACGTTGACGATCCGTTCGAGCCCAGAATTCCTGCTCCTGTGGAGTCGAAAACAAACCAGTATAAATGAGATGGCCATCATCATCAGACACCGAGTCATCTCGGTTATTCGCATCTGCAATCCAGGAAGTATCCACCACCGTCGAGTCCAGAGACTCCGGGTGAGGGGTCAATCGACGCAGGTAAGGGTTACCGTTTGTGTCCAGGTCGACGATATGATTCAAGCTCATTAACCTCTGCAGAAGAGTTTCTGGTACATCGGTTGGACCGGGAGCCGTCAACTCCACTTCCAACCAGCGTCGTAATGCCAGGCGGAAGGGATCCGCTTCCATCGCTAAATATTCGGCTGAGTTCGTAAAGTCTAATACAGTCGAGTCGTACGCACTTACTTTGGGAGGGAAGTTGGTTCCACTATCGTATTCCGCAGCACGATTTACACTGGGTGTTGCGTTACGGGCTTTGATGTCGGAACTGTGGGTGGTCAGGTTTTTGCGAATTTCGGCTGCGCGATTATTCTCGCTCAAGTTCCATGGCATCAACTGAGTTAAACGCGATGTCACTGAAGAAAGTTCGCTATCAGAATCAGAAATCTGAAGCGGTCCGTTTTCCGAGATATCAAACTGACTATCCGGGTTCAGTGCCTCCAGCGGAGCCCAAATATTGTAATCGGTCTCCATCTCATAGGCTTCGTCAATCAAGGCCTGGGTAATCAGTTCCTCTTCCGGTAATCCGGCGTAGGTATTCTCGTCGAGATCGTCCCCATTGCCGGGGTCACCGTCCCAGATGGAATAAGACGGGTACGAATAATTCACGTATTTCAGCCACTTCGAAGGCGTATCGGTGCTGAAGTTCAGCGTCTTGCCATTATTGGGTGACGCGATGGTTTGATAGATGTCCCCCGCCCCTCGCAAGTCGAGCGGATGAACGGCAGTCTCTCCTGAAATTCCGACCGGCGTATTGCCGTTGTCGTCATTATTCATCTCCCCGGGTTGAGGATAATCAAGTCGGTCCTGCGAAGCATACAGAGTATCGAAATCGGTAATACCATCATCGCCGTATCGACCGAGTACCGTCTCTTCGACATTCCCCGCATTAAACGTCATTTTAACCGAGTTCGCCCACCACCATTCCATGTTGGCCATTTCGAACTGGTTAGTCGTGGTATCCGGAGTACGGTTGAAGAAGTCGATGTGGTCCGCTTTCGCTGACGCAATATCGCCTGGGGTGTTGAAGTCGGCATCGGTCGCCGTGAAGACCCACAGTGGATTAACTTCCGAGGGAGATAATCCCAGATTCGATTTCGAGATGAAATCGGCCAGGGAATCAGCATTGTCGTCACCGAACACGGAACCGCCAGTCAGATCCACGACACCATTAATGTTTCCGTGGGCGTTCAGGTTCACTAACCCATCGGCATCTAGAATCGTAATCGCATACATGGGAACAAAGTAACGAGTTCCGTCAGGTGTTTCCTGAATGGGAAAGTCGAGGTCCATCCAGATCGCTTCCTTGACTCCATCCCCATCCGGGTCCGCATCATAGGAATAGTAGGGTTGGGTATATTCTTTCCATTCAGCACCATCAACCGGCGGACCGGTGGGGCTGTCGACCAGCACGCGGAAATAAGTTCCCGAATAAAAGACCCACTCGCCGAAACTGTAAGTATGCGATCCATCGTAAGCTTCCAAAGCCCAGACGCCTTCGCTCCATGTTTCATTAGGATTATTGACAGGATCAAAATCGGGGAATGGAAACGGCGTGGAAATTCCTTCAACAGATCCCGAGTTGTAAAAGTAACGATCTGTTACAAAACCACTGCCATCATTTGCTTTGTGTCCTTTATTCGCCCGCATTGAGAGTGGAGAATAACCAGAATCGTTCATCCAGTCACGAAACAATTTTACTCGTCCAGTACTGTCCTCTCGCAGGACTTCCGGGCGGTGATACGACGGTTTTACGACCAGAACGGGGTTGTTATTAGAATCCAGACCGTACCCTCGATAGGCCAGAAAAGTGTTATTGAAGTCGGGAGCGGTATAAGGGGCGTCGGGGGTGTAGTCAAAGTTGTTATTGAACACCTCAAAGATGCCGCCATTCGCCGCGGGCGAGGCGTTCATCCAGGGTTCCGATGTTCCGTCGTCACTGCCATCGTAATTGTTGTCGAAAACTGGCAAACCTGAGTCGAGCATCAGGTTGTAGCCTGTACCCGAATACGGATGCAGGTCGGCTCCAAACATATTTGGAACCAATGCGTGTCGACCGCCACTCAGAGCACTATGAGGCAAATCGGCCGGGCCCCCTTTGATGATTTGCTCCAGCGCCCAGTTCATCAGGGCTTCGCGGTCGAAGTCGGCGACGTTGCGGGCTTTGGCGCGGGGGGTGTTGGCGAAGTATTCGCTGTTGGCCTGTTGTTGTGACGCCATGCTGTAGGCGAAGAACCCAATCACCATCATTAAACCGAGTAGCGCCAGCACGACAACGAGTGTCGCTCCTTCTCGGTTGGATGATTTGATCGGACGTGTCTGACAAAGCCCGTGGTCCGTCAGTTCTCTGCTTTTTTTCATGGTGATAAACATTTGAGTTCATTCCTCTCTGTGGTAGAGAGCCGTGGCCCGAACCGGCTGAAAACTGGTTCGTAAATGGTTGTATTTCTGAATCGCAAAGTTGTGCGAGTAATGGTCTTAATCAATCAGTGAATGTTGAATCGTCAACTGCCGCGTCCGCTCACTTCGTGTATCCCAATACCGAATAGTGATTTGAATCGCGCGAACGGGTGTAGGATTTGTTCCGTCATCGGGGCGATAAGGTGGATCATCATTCACAGTGTCCGATGGAAACAAATCGACAGTGGGATGCCACGTATCGAAGATATTTCCCGGATACGAAGCTGGCAGCGGAGAATAAGTATCCCGCACTGTGGTAGTGCCATAGGTAAAATCGCCACCCGGCAATCCGTGGCCAATATCAACGAACGAGTTCAGCTGTTCATCCCATAATTTCACATCGAAACTGAGCACGTTGGTCATCAACAAGTCCTCGAACTGTCGAGGCCCCCCTTCGCCAGACGTATCAAAGTCATCGATCAACCCATCGTCGTTTGCGTCATCCAAGGTCGTGACATCCAATGGGCTGGACCCCGCAGCCCCCGGATAAGTAAACGCGGAATGGGACGTCTCTGCATGGGTAAAGCGGCCAACATAAATCGGGGTCCCCGATTCCTGAATGAATTCCCGCGGCAACCCGGTTCCAAAGCTGAACCCGAACCGAGTTCGCGGATGCGCGAGCGGATTGGAGATTCCACTTGCAGTATTTTCTAGACTGTTTTGAGCACTTAAAGTCTTGCCAACACCATTGAGCGTCAGCTTTGTTCCATCATGAAACGCGGAGATATCGAAGTCGTTCCAGAAGTCTCCGGTCGCATAAGTGGTAAGCGCGTCGACAGTGGCGTCGTAATCCCCCGTGATCAAATCGGTACTGCCACTAGTCTGCGGTTGGTTCTTGGCTTCTTCAACAGGTTGATACAACAATAAGACACGCCGATATAGGTTTCCATTCCGTACGAAGTAAGCAACTTCAGCATATCGAGATGCGGTGAGCCCTTCGTTCCCAATCAAGTCCTGCTGAAAATCACTCCAACTGGGTTGATCAATATCTAAGTCTTCATCGCTATTTGCCAATGTGGTCGCTTTACCATAAATC
The DNA here is from genome assembly GCF_007750395.1 of Polystyrenella longa. GTDB lineage: Bacteria > Planctomycetota > Planctomycetia > Planctomycetales > Planctomycetaceae > Polystyrenella > Polystyrenella longa. The sequence goes on from NZ_CP036281.1 coordinate 4,635,651, forward strand.
AGATTATCAAGATCGGTGTCCGTCACTTGCCCCGAAATATAGCGGTCAATCGTCAATTGCAATACATCGTCCGTGTCATCGTTGACGTTGTTATCGGAGATATAAATGTATCCGATTCGTTCGCTGAAATTTCTCAATTCGAAGTCAGTGTCAGTAGGAACAGGAGCGGTCTCGCCTGCAGCAAAAGGAATCACATTCCGGAATGTGCGTGTTTCCAGATCGCTTTTGAGAATGGTGGTCAGCGTGCGGGCTTTTTCATCGTTGTTCGAAATGCCGCTCGTCTGGACGATCGTGTCAGTCGCGACACGGAAGACCTGCGCAAAGGCGAACATCATGATGGTCACCAGGACGATGGACACCAACAGTTCGACCAGAGTGAAACCACGTCGGGCTGATGTTGTTCTGGTTGTGGCAGTGGTTGAAATCATCGAATTCTTCCTCGGGCCCCGTTTTTACTTCTCACGAAATTGGCTGTAACTAAGTCAGTAGGACAGGTGAAACACTAGTCGGTCGTGAATGCTTTCAATGGATACACGTCGATTACATTACGTACTAACATGAGCTTCGTGCTACTTTTCACCGCGGGTCGGTCAATTGAAACGACGTAAGGGTTGGTCGATTCCACGCTGACAATTTTATACCAGTGGCATTTCTCCGCATCGAAAATGAAGTTCCCCACCTTGGGTGGTGGCTCCAGGTCACTGGCGTTGATCTCGGCCACAGCCGAACCAATCGTCAATGTGCTGCCGGTATAAACTGTTTCCGAATCGGGTTCGAAACTACGGTTGAAAAAGACCACGATATCCGCATTGTTATTTACCTGGGTTCCGTCAATGTACGTTCGACGAACCGACATTAACCAACTTAAACGCGGGTCGGAAACTTCCAACTGAACTCGCTCGGGAGAGAACGTACTGGCGACTGGATAAGTGTCTGTGGCGTCGCCATCGTTATTTCGATCCACTGAATCGAAGGTTTCCGACCAGTGAATTCGATTCGGGCTGCCTGGTTCCACCCCGGTTAGAAATCGATACTCGGCCCCTTTACCGGTGGAGCTGAATAGAATCGCGCGGGCGCGTACTAGACCGGTCTGATTCCCAACCATGTCGTTAATCCCTGTCAAATCGGCTTTGGGATCAACATCCACATATTCATAAGGGGGAACAAACGACTCCACTGCCGCAGTAACGAGGGGCTCCCAGGTATCCGAGGACGTGGTGAACAGGACGGCATCGTCGCGATCACCTGCGCCAGAAATATCGCGGTCCAGATCGAGCATCGTCAAAGAGGTGTCAAAAGTCTGGCGGGTAATCGTATCCCCATAAAGGTTTTCATTCCCACTTCCAAGATCAAGCGCGTCGATATATCCCTGCGGATCAACGACGATATAGCCAGAGACCCCCGGACTGGGAATCGCTCCCGGAAAGGAACCATCATCCCATTGATCGACGTAGCCCGGATACATGTCTAACATCGTTTCCACGTTGAATCGTAAGCTGGTCGCTGAAGTCAGATGATGCGCGCGGACGGTGCGCAGGATGGCGGCCGGGAACATGGTCGCCAGAGCCACCAGCCCAATTCCCATTAAGAGAATGGAGATTAACACTTCAACCAGCGTGGTACCGGTTCGTCCGGTGCGGGCGTGTTGTGTGTCCGATCGCGTTGTCTGAAATGCGCGAATCATTCTGTTATTCCCGTTCTGGCTAGTTTGAATGGATCGGTGCCACCGTTGTCCGTATTAATCGGGGGCGTGCTAATCTGGCCAGTTTGAGTAAAAATGGTCACAAGGGATTCATTCCCTTCTTTGTTTTCATCACCAAAATCGAAGCCCAAGGTGACATCTTCGATCTCGACGATGGGGAGATGCAGTAACCCTTGAATTGACAGTGGCCCATCGACCGTTCCGAGTGGACTGAACATGATGTCGACGTAGTCTGAATCCGCAAGTGCTCCCCACGCCAAAGGACGAATGGAAGGACTCTGTAATTCCAACACCGATAAATCGATAAACACACCATCCGGAAAACTGATGGGATCTTCATCCGCCATTTCGACGGGGGCGAGTGTCACTTCGTGATCGCCTTCGTTAACAAATCCTGCTGAGATATCCATATTTGTCCCTGTCGCATCGCGATATTCCGGAACGATTCTTAATCGATCTGAAGTTATCGAACTTGAGAGAGTTCCACTTTGGATGTGGTACCACCAATTTCCCAACCGAACCTTTGATTTTTCAGTCAATAGCCCTCTGTTATAAAGCGAGTTCCAGTTCACACCCGTACCATTTACAACGTCAGCATCTCCCCAAGTGGGAGGGCCCATGCTCGAATCTCGGCGGACTTCAATATCTCCTGCAGTTTCATTCTCCACGACTTCCAGATACGCCATCGATCTGACCATGTAGTGGCCTTCGACATCTTCGTAATAGAGTCGCAAGCCGCGGGGTTCATTCGCGTGGCTCGCCCGGTCGCGGGCACCTTCGAGCGCCGCCTGAATGGTTCGCGCGGCTGATGGAACCCGACTGTTGTCCAACGCCACCGTTAACGTGGAGACGGTGGCCGCGGTCAAGATTCCCAGAATGAGAATCGCCACCATCAACTCGATCAACGTAAAACCGGAGGCTCTACGTCGCGATATGAAAAAGTGTTCTAATAGGGGCTGTCGGCAGCTAATCATCTTAGTTTCCTCGCGTGCCCTGGTGATTCGTAATGTCGTCATTGATAGGAGAGTTATAAATGTGATCCGCCGAGGTGGAGTCCGTTTGAGCGGGATCAAACGTGAACCCACCAAAGACAAGTTCGGGCTCTGCCAGAATTGACTCCAACGGCTCCTTCACGCCCAGAGTTTGATCCTGTCCTGCAGAGACCACAACCATGGTGTGGTAAGTATCAAAGTGATGTGGCTCGGGAGGAGTAACAGCATCATCAAACGTGAAAGCAAATACACCAGCCGAATTTAACACGCCCAGTTCACTGGCCGTTGCCTGGCTCAGAATTCCTTTGGGATCGTCTGGATCTGTTTCTAATACGTTATCGGGTTTGTCCGCGGCGGCAGGAATGTATAAACGTAACAGTAAATTGCCACCGATCAGGTTTGTGCCATCCGGTCTCGTCAGGAATGTTGGCCACAGGTACATCCTCAGAGGATTGCCCCACCCATCGAGAAACTCTAAACGACCATCACCATCGGTATCGCCAATTTCGTTGCTGCTGAAATCAGTTTCTGCTGCAGTGATACTCAATAGCGGGACAGGGTTCTCACCGGCAATCGTGCCTTTCATCAGAAGTTCGTACAGAATTTCCGACGAGAACGCCGCTTCTTCTGCCGATGTTCCGACAGCATTGGCACCATTCACGGGATCGTTGTAGCTGGATGGATCCAACAGGTAGTCCATTCCAAAATACTTGCCCATGTAATGTTTATGTACACAAACAGAAATCAGATCATCTTTGTAGTTCGGTCCGCTGGACCAGTTCCGGGAAAGGTCTTGAATCGTACCCTGGAACCGACCACGTTCTTTGGCTAATCGGAACGCACGTAATCGGTCCTGGACGAGTTCGTCAATCTTTTTTAGAGTCGCCCGAGTCTGGGTTTCTCTTCCGGAATTCAGAACGTTACCGATCACTACGGTAAAAATACCCATAATCACGGCCATGATCGTCAGGACGATCATGATTTCGACCAGCGTGAAACCACGTTTTTTCTGTTTGATTGTCACGTCTGCTGTTTTCATCTGTCTAAGCTTTCCTGTAGATCGGATGGGAATCGACCAAGTCGATTACGGTGCCAGTCGTCCCTGATGGAAGTTCGTGATATTGTCTCTTTCACCTTCACGAGCACCACTTAATGCCGTGCCCGCTGAATTGGAATCGAATACCCCGCCTTGACCATAGATTCCATCGGCACCGGCTGAGATCAGTTGGAAAGTCTGCCCTTTCCAGAACACGTCCTCAGCAACATTCTGTGAGTACGCTTTCGTCATTCCACTCCCACTGAGTGCCGTTACCGGCGAGTTATATTCATCACTATTGACATACATGATGGGATTTCCACCGTCTGACAAAGGATCGACCAACATTTTGAATTCGTCATCGAGAGAGGAGTCGCCATTCGTATCCTGTAAAACTAACCGCGAGTTATCGAACTCGTGGAAGGGACCGACACGGGTTCCACCAGGCTGAAACGGCGCCGTTGGATTTTTGGAAAACCCGTTCGGAATTCGGTCCGATACAGTTCCGGAATCTTTCAGGATTCCTCCCAGAAAGAAGACGAGACACTCCGCCCCGTTGAGCGTAATGACATCCGTCGAGTTTCCATTTCCATTGGCATCGAAGACATTTGCATTTCCAAAATCGTAATTCGGCCAGAACCGTCTAAGGACTGCTCGTTCCGTGTTTGTCCAACCGGTATCCTCTTCTCGCAGAGTAAACGAACTGGGTGGCAAATCATGGAATTGCATTTTGAAATCGCCCAATGCTTTTTCGAGCGATGATAATTCCGTTTGCACTTCGAGTTCCCGGGCGACGCCTACTGTGGGGAAAACGGCATAGGTCAGCAGTCCCATCAGGATGAGAATGATCGAAATGACGACGAGTAATTCCACCAGTGTGAAACCGGATCGACGACGGGTGGGGTCGTGGGTGAGGGAATGTTGCATGATTCGTCAACTCCTTCTGTACCGGCCGAGAAGCCTCAGGCACAGGGCGTGCTACTGTTTGTTCGGATGTTAAATTTCACGAGTATGGTGTGAGTGAACTGTTTCAAAAATCGAATTCGGTGCCCAGACCCTCTATCGCTGCGGCAAAGCACCTGCCTGCCGCAGCCAGGCGTCTTTCCTCTTCCGATCTCTTAACCGGAGAGACTGTTGATCAATGCAATCATGGGCATGAAGAGGGCAATAACGATCGTTCCCACAATCACCCCTAGAACAACCACCATGATTGGTTCCAGAATACTAATCAGAGATTCGACGGCGACTTCGACTTCTTCTTCGTAGACGTCCGCCACCTTGTACAACATCGTATCCAGGGCACCGGTCTCTTCGCCGACGTCAACCATGTTGACCACCATGTCGTCAGTGATCCGGGCTTCACGCAGAGGAATCGCCATAGACTCCCCTTCGCGAATCGCCGCGTAAATATTGTCAAATGCCCGACGGAAGACGGCATTGCCGGAGGTATCGCGGGCAATAATCAGTGCTTCGAGAATAGGTACACCGGAGGCAATCAACGTCCCCAATGTACGCATCGTACGAGCAATGGTTGCTTTTCGCAGAATTCCGCCTAACAGGGGAAACTTCAAACTGAGGAAGTCGCAGATGTACGCTCCCGTTTTGTTCTTCTTTACGATCTTAATGAACAACCAGAAGGCAATCGGGATCATGGGAATCAGGAACCAGTTATCGACCACCCAGTCACTACAGGAGATCAACATGATCGTCAGCCAGGGAAGTTCCAGATCGAAGTCGTTAAACAGGTTTTTGAACTCCGGAATAATGAAGTACATAATCCCTGTTACGATGACGATGGCGACGGTGATCACCACGGCCGGATAAATCATCGCCCCGATCACTTTTCGTTTCAGCGTCTGGGCTTTCTCTTTGAAGTCGGCCAGACGTTGCAGAATAATCTCAAGAGCACCACCGGCCTCGCCCGCTTTGACCATGTTGACGTACAGGTTGTCAAACGCTTTGGGTTGTTTGGCCATCGCTTCGGAAAGAGTCGAACCGGATTCGATCTCTTCGACGACATCGATCAGTGCGTTCTTCAATGGACCGGGACGGCACTGGCCTTCCAGAATCCGCAGGCTTCGTAGAATAGGAAGACCAGCATCCTGTAATGTTGACAGTTGACGTGTAAAAGTCGTTAACTGCTTACCGCGGACACCACCGATGGCGAATGTTTTCTGAGCTTTGTTGCTCTTCTTTTTGGGAGCCGATTTCTTCTTATCCCGCATTCGTCCTTGTTCGGTAATTTTGGTTATATAGAAGCCCTTCTCCTTAATCGCACGTTGGGCCTCCTGCTCTGTGGCGGCTTCGACGGTGTCTTTGACTTCAAGACCAGTGTTGTCCATTGCTTCATACTGAAAAGTCGGCATGCTGCCCTCCGGAGTACTGACTTAGTAACGAGAAACTCGTTATGCAGGAATTGAATGAATCTGTTGAATCGTAATTTGAATTGAACTTAGGAATCGCTGATTGCTGACGGCGCTGAATGACATGTTTGAAATGGGTTCGCAGTAGCAAACATCATCTATGTACTGTCCACCATTCGATGAGATCGAGTAAGGTGGAAAGAGTCTTTGAATCAGTAATACTGGAAATGAGAGTGACAGATTTTGTCGATGATCAGTTGCATTACGGAGTTCCACATATTCGAGCGATCATCGATCGCGGAGAAACAAATATTTTCACTGTGGCCCGTATATCATTTAATTTTATAGAACCGCCCACTACCCGTTGAAGAAAGAGTCCAACAAAGCAATCCTCGAGCGACTTTTCGATGTGATGGTTATCAAGTTTTGATAAGTATAAAATTAGCTAATCAGGTATGTTTGTTATTCAATATCTTCCATGACCGTTTCGCGTACGACTTCGTCAATGGTCGTGACGCCATCAAAGATCAGTTTCAATCCCGCTTCTCGCAGAGTGGTCATCCCCTGCGTACGAGCGTAGTTTCTAATATCATCAACCGAAGCTTCCGAGGTAATCATGTCCCGGACTTCATCGTTGAGGACCATGAATTCATAAATACCACAGCGGCCTTTGTAGCCAGTGTTGTTACAACGCTGACAGCCTTTACCGTAATAGAATTTGTATCGTCGTGCCTGTTCGATTGGTAGTTGCAATTCCATCAGCAATTCATCGCTCGGCTCGAACTCGATTCGGCATTCAGTGCAGATTTTTCGCACCAGTCGCTGAGCCAGTATCGCTTCGACGGTCGCCGTAATCAGGAACGCCGGCACCCCCATATCTCGCAATCGCGTAATCGCACTTGGGGCGTCGTTCGTGTGCAAAGTCGAGAACACAAGGTGACCGGTCAAGGCACTCTGAACAGCAATCTCTGCCGTTTCATAGTCACGAATCTCACCGATCAGAATTTTGTCTGGATCATGCCGCAGAATAGCTCGTAGAACCGTCGCAAAAGTCACATCAATGTCCGGGTTCACCGGCACCTGTACGAGACCATCGATGTCGTATTCGATTGGGTCTTCTGTCGTAATAATTTTTGTTTCGATGTCATTCAACTCGTTAAGAGCTGAATAGAGTGTGGTTGTTTTTCCGCTTCCGGTCGGGCCTGTCACCAGGACGATCCCGTTCGGTGAATGAATGGCACTACGAAACCGCTTGAGAGTCGTTGGATCCATACCGATTTTGTCGAGGTCCAATTGAACCACCGTACGGTCCAATACTCGCATAACGACCGCTTCACCAAACAAAGTTGGCAGTACACTGACGCGCAGGTCAACCGGGTTACCGGCAACGTTTAATTCAATTCGTCCGTCCTGAGGTAACCGGCGTTCGGCGATATCCAAATCCGCCATAACCTTCACCCGAGAAACAAGCGCGTTCGCCAAGTGACGGGGAGGAGGAACCATTTCGTATAACACACCATCAGCACGAACACGGACGCGAAACTCTTCCTCGAAAGGTTCGAAGTGAATGTCGGAAGCCTGGTCTTTAATGGCCAGGAGCAGAATCATATTGAGCAGCTTACGAATCGGCGCGGCATCGGCCATCTCTTCGGGAGAGGCCAGGTTGAAGCCACGCATTTCGCCATCCTCAGCATCCGGATCGGCGAAGGCGCTCATCACATCTTCAATACTCTCTTCTTTGTCCGCGTACAGCCGAGCAATGGCTTCTTCGACTTCAACCGGGCTGGAAACGGCGCCTCTGACTTCATATCCCAGGAAGTTGCGAATGTCATCCAGAGCGGCGACATTTTTAGGGTCCGCCATTGCGACGGTGAGTACATTATCTCGTAACGAAATGGGAACGATGCTGTATAATTCGGACATCGTTTGCGGAACGAGCTCCAGCACATTCGGTGGAATATTGGTCTCGGTCAGCGAGATAACAGGCATGCCCCATTGCTCGGCGAGCGCCTCGGTGATCTGCACCTCGGTGACCAGCCCCATACGTTTGGCAACCTGACCGAGGACCTCACCGGGGGACTGTTTCTGTTCCTCCAGAATGTCCCACAATTGATCTTCGGTAATGTAACCGAGGTCGACCAGGATTTGACCAATACGTCGTTGAGCCATGGTTGTAAATTTCTACCTGCTGTCCGCGTTTATCTTTAATGCACCGTACTACCAGTCAACAGGACCGGCAGTAGGGACAGGTCGCAAAACGAATTGCTTACCAGGTTTAACTACCTGCAATCTCTCGAATGCAGTTATTCAAAAATCTGATCTTTTCCGGCCCGAAGAAATTCTCAGCTGTCTGTGATCTGATGTTTCTGTTTTGTATGTTTTCAATCGAGATGACAACCAGCTATTTCGATCAGCATTAATCATCATCGAATTCGTCATCGTCATCATAGTATTCATCTCCGCCATCCATGCCATCGTCATCCAACAGTCCCCGCTTCGCCTTGGCGATGCGTTGCTTTAGTTCACCGGGATTGTTCGATTTTATGATGATGTCTTTCTCGTCGACGATGTCGTTTTTCCATAAATCAAACAGGGCATCATCCAGCAGTTGCATGCCATATTTACGACCAGTCTGAATCATGGAGTTGATTCGGAACGTCTTTGCTTCTCGAATCAGGTTCGAGATAGCTGGAGTGACCACCAGCATTTCATATGCGGCAACCAGCCCACCCGTCTTCCGGGGGAGCAATGCCTGACTCAAAATACCAATGATCGAAACGGATAACTGTGTACGAATCTGTTCCTGCTGGTGAGTAGGAAATACGTCAATAATTCGGTCGACAGTTCCCTGTGCACCCGTGGTATGCAAAGTTCCAAAAACAACGTGCCCTGTTTCCGCCGCGGTAATCGCGGAAGAGATGGTATCCAAGTCACGCATCTCCCCGACCAGAATGGCGTCAGGGTCCATCCTCAAGGCACGGCGAAGTGCTTCAGGAAAATCGGGAACATCGACACCAATTTCACGTTGGTTAATCGTCGACTTTTTATGTTCGTGGTAGTACTCAATAGGGTCTTCCAACGTGATGATATGATCGTACTTATTGTCGTTCATCCAGTTGATCATACTGGCAAGACTGGTTGTCTTACCGGAACCGGTCGGCCCCGTCACCAGGAACAAACCACGCGGCCGCTGAATCAATTCTTCAATCGCCGGTGGCAGTCCCAATTGTTCAAACGTCAGGAACTCGTTAGGAATTCGCCGCAGCACAAGACCGATCTGGCCACGCTGTTTGAACACCGCAACTCGGAAGCGAGCTTTATCTCCGTAAGCGAAACCGAAGTCGGTCCCCCCCACTTCCTGTAACTCCTGCTGATTCCGTTCCGGAGTGATACTCTTCATCAATCCGACAGTATCTTCCGGAGTCAACACTTTTGTATCGAGCCGCACAATACGCCCCCCCTGCCTTAAAGCCGGGGGTTGATTTGTCGTGATATGCAAATCGCTTGCTTTGTTGCGGACAACTGTTTCCAGAAGTTTATCAATCTGCATTGTGTTCGCCGAAAAACCAGTGTGGTTTCCTGTTTGTGTTGGAAGGTCATTTCAACTTCAAATCGAAACACATAGAGCGAGGCCAGTCGACGAGTTCCACCAATCTTGATTCATGGACAAACAAGACGTTAACCTGCGATGATTCCTACAGAAGAGTGAAGGTAAGATGAAATGACAATATGATTTGTATATGACAGAGAGTTGTTCAGAACATTGAAATGATTTCAGAATTGCTGCCAGGCTGAGAGAATCTCAAACTTTTGATAATCAACAAATCTGTTTCAAGGTCTTCTCGAAACCACCCGTTGTTCAAACTTCACTTGCCAATGAAAGTAAGCTCAAGCACCAGAAGATTTTGCAATAAACCTAGAGTAACCTTTCCAAATCCATCTGACAATTCAATCAGCTTAAAAACCCCCTGTCATCCGAGACTTGCAATTGTGATCGAAAAACGACGTTATGCGAGTCCAAGTCGGATTAGATCAACAGGAGGAAATTTGAATAATTTCGACGTGCTGATGTTTAGTGAACTTTAAAGGACGAAGATAAGATTGAGTAACAAGACTGGAATAAGGAATGTTGCCTTTTCGCAACGTGCCTTCATTATTCCGCTTCTCCTATCGAAAAATCAAATTCCGGCCCCTTTTGTTCCTCTTCGCTCGAAAAACGTCATTTTGGATTTCGGAGTAACTGGACGCTCTCTCCAGCTCACAGAGCACCCCATACTTAAAGCGCAGCCCCACACCCATTAAGTGCACACACGAACACACACCCTCACATTGAAGTGCGTGAAGCTCAGCCTGACCTACCGCCATCTGAGAATGATCATTCCGAGTTGTTAAGCCGCGGTTCTTTCGCAGATTGCCTGGCCAGTTATCCGTTCAGGCCACAGCTTGGCGGCCGCAGTGCCTCAATCACTGCTAAAGAGCAATCCCAATAAGACTAGTGGCCTCCAGAACGTAGTTTCTCAACTTCGGCCAATGTCGTAAGCCCTTGAACAGCCTTGTCTTTTGCATCTTCCACTAGCGTTTTCATTCCCGAAAGTCGTGCTTGACGGCGGATGTTTTGCGTCGGCTCACTTCGGAAGGTCATATCGCGGATTGCGGCGTTCATCAGCATTAATTCAAAAACAGCCCGGCGTCCCCGGTAGCCGGTATGCTGGCAAGTCGAGCATCCCGCCCCGCGGACCATATTGCCGTTGGCGACCTCTTCAGTGGTAATTTCGTAGGTCTCCATTTCCGCCTTAGTAGGAGTGTACGGTTGTTTGCATTTCTGGCAAACGACTCGAACCAATCGCTGGGCCATGACCGCCATAACAGAGGAAGCAACGAGGAATGGCTGAACACCCATATCGGTAAGGCGTGTAATAGAACCGGGCGCATCGTTCGTGTGGAGCGTACTGAAAACCAGGTGTCCTGTCAAAGAAGCTTGAATTGCCATGTCTGCTGTCTCGACATCGCGAATTTCCCCGACCAGAATTACATTCGGAGCTTGCCGCAACATCGCCCGAATGATCCGGTTGAAGTTTAATCCAATTCGAGCTTTAACCTCGACCTGATTGATCCCCGGGAGGTAATACTCGACCGGGTCTTCCGCAGTAATAATCTTTCGGTCGGGCCGGTTCAGTTCACCCAGGGCGGAATAAAGAGTGGTCGTTTTTCCACTACCCGTTGGGCCAGTCACCAGGAAAATTCCGTTCGGGCGGCGGATAATATTCTGAAAGGACCTGTAATTATTTTCACTAAACCCTAAGTTGCGAATACCGACCTTAATATTGTCCCGGTCCAAAATACGAAGCACGATGGCCTGACCGTGGTTGGTGGGCAGAATACTGACACGCAGGTCAAAGTCCTTGTCACCAACAACCGTCTTGATTCGACCGTCCTGACATCGCCGTTTCTCAGAAATGTCCATTTTTGCCATGACTTTAACGCGAGAGACAATTGCCCCCAGTAGACGTCGGGGCGGGCTATCCCGTTCGACAAGATGGCCGTCGATCCGGTAGCGAATCCGTACACGATCCTCAAACGGTTCGATATGGATGTCGCTCGCCCGCAGTTTCACCGCCTCGGTGACGATGAGATTAACCAGCTTAATAAGCGGAGAGGACTCCTCATCGCGTCCCTCAAGCTGTGTTCTTGTTTCTTCCGTTTCCGTAAAGTCGATCGCCGTTTCTGTGAACTCGCTCAACATGGAGTCGACTGATTCGGTCTCACTCTGCCCATAATGTCGGTTGATGGTCGCCAAAATTTTACTTTTGGGTGCCAATGCGACGTTAATATCTTTGTTCAGGATGAACCGGAGCTTGTCGAGAACCTCCAATGCCATCGGGTCACTGATCGCCACCTTTAGCACGTCCCCGTCGAGCTCCAGGGGAACGACTGTATTTTCCCTGGCGACCGATTCCGGGACCATCTCGACAACCGAAGGAGGTATTTCGACGCCATCCAGCTGTGCATAGTCATAAGCGTAATACGCAGCCTGATATTGGCATACGACGTCCGCATCGACGTAGTCGAGGTTTACCAGAGAATCCGACGTAGTGATTCCACTGCTGGAACCGACGGACTCAGCCTCCATCAGCTGCGAGGCACTGATAATATTGTCAGTTACAAGTTGATCCAGCCATTCTTCGGCCATACGTCGTTTCTCCGCAGGATGCCATACAGTTTGAGGGTACAGATAATCGGTGACGGGAAGTGGGGATGCCGTTTCAGCAGAACGATCCGACCGGATAACCTATCTCGATAACCGAAATGAGAGTTCGGTCGAAATGGGCCGGCAGGAATGCATCCAGGTTGAAGAGCTGATTGTGAGCGAAATGAGCCTGAATTGAAAGTGCTCCCGTAACCTGTTCGAAAGGGTGTCCACCGCGAGTCGCGTTGAAGTGTCGCTGATTTTCAGTGTCCCAGCAGAGAATGACTGAACTGGATTCTAAAAACCACCCATTAAATTGGGACATGCTTCTAATCTAAGCGATCCCCTGACAGTGATATCGGCAGGTCACTTCCAGTCTCGACAAACTTCTTCGATTCCTTCTGAAACCGAGAGGCTAGTGGCTGAAAATGGCAATACGATTCTGCTAGAATTCCGCTTGATGGCCCTTAGAAGATTATGTGTAACTTAATTCTGGTCCGGAGCTCCCGGACTGTCAAGCGGCCATCCCCCACCGGGAGACCGATTCACCCGGTCTCTCAAAACCGATGTCTGTTTGTTGGAAATACCCTTCCATCACACGCCAACTTCGTTCAGGGGCGGTAGCTCAGTTGGGAGAGCGCTGCGTTCGCAATGCAGAGGTCGTGGGTTCGAATCCCATTCGCTCCAATCTTTTTAGTATATCCTCACCCCGCTGATGAGAAGCGTTTGAGGAACGATTTGGATATCCTCCCCGCATTACACCACCGGATTGAGGATGCCATATTCGAGATCGCCGCCGCTCCAGATTCGCTCTTGGGGCACATGCTGAACTTTGGGGCCGGCTGTTCAGCTGATCTGCTCTGCTGCCGTTCACTATTATCCGATTGCGGACATATCGCTAATGCAACGGAATCCCAGGCAGCGACCCTTCGCCTCGGGGGCACGACCTCGACGATGGGAACTGCGGCAGAGATCCGCAGGACCAACCCAGCTTCCTCCTCGTTCCGAGCGAACACCCGTTCCAACTGAATTGACAGGATTCTGGAGAGTCGCCTCAGGAGTCGAATAAAAATCAGGAGAGTACCAGTCCCGGCACCATTCCCAGACATTTCCCGCCATATGATGCAGACCGAATGGGGACATGCCGTTGCTGGAATTCACCGGCTCCATCGGAATCGTGACTGCCGTATAAGTGGCAGCAGGAACATGTTGACTGAAACGCATACGCTCTGCCGTAGGTGCTTCATTTCCCCACGGATATTCTTTGAAATCCGGGCCGCGAGCCGCATACTCCCACTGGGCTTCGGTGGGAAGAAAGCTTTTGCCGGGCGTCTCCCCTTCAGATCGATAGTCGTTCCAAGGATGACCGTTGGCCCACAGAGAATATGCATTCGCCCCATACCAGGAGACAAGTATCATCGGCAGATGCTCACAACCCGCGATCGGACGCCACTCCTGATTGTTCTGTTCAATCAGCTGCTGTTCAATCCGATCGTCCTCATCCGCCAGCACGAACCAATCTAACAGCACCTGCTGATCCACACAGCCAATCGAATTCAGAAATCGACAATAGGCGGTTGTGGAGACGGTTTCGACATCAATGAGAAACGCGTCCAATTTCACCCCATGCGGAGGTCGGACATCGCTGTCGTACCCGGGCGAGTCGGTGCCCACTTCGACCCGGGCGACAGGCACCAGCACGCAACGCATACCATCAGAACGTCGACGGTATTGGAGAAACTGTTGGTCCGTTTTAATTTTCTCCAGCAGCCTTCCGTCCCCCTCAGATTCCCAGCGACCACTCAATTGGCAGAACGGGTTGTTGATTTCAAGCTGCGGGACGGACTGATGACCTCTCCAAGAAGTCCGTCGAACTGGTTTACCTGACCCCTGTTGCAGGTAAACGATCTCCGCTAAGTCGGCGATACGAAAATCGCTCCGATTAAAAACCGCGCTGCACGCCCCATTCATATGCTCTGATTGAGGAATGGTCACACCAAATCTATCCTCGACTTCGAGGAATAGTTCAGTGGCCTCCAGACTGTCGAAATGGAGATCTTTAAGTAATCGGCTTTGAGGCCGAGCCTTATCTCTGGGTACGTCAAATTTTTCCGAAAGAACTTCACATATAGAGTTTTCAACCTCGGAAAGGGAGACAGGGTCTGTTATCGGCATCGTTCACCTCGGTTATCCATAATCAGACGATGAATGCAGAAGCCACCATTGTTACTTAAGTTGTTACTTAACGAGAACTTTTTCCAGAGAATCACGATCAATTTTCATCACACCGACCTGATTCTTATTCCACGACTGATGCGGGGCATTTCCGACATAGAGCAACAACTGATCATCCTTCGGATCAATGAAAAGATGGGGCGTAACATGGCCAAACTTGTCCGCTGCTTCGCCACTTTTGGGAGCGAATAGACCGTGGTCCGTCCAGACGACGCCATTTGGGCTTTCCGCTAGACAGGTTCCCTTGCCCGATTCATAAGTCAGCAGCAGGCGATCTCCGTAACGAACAACATCGATTGCACCGACATTATTTTCCAGCACCGGATTGAGCGGGTACTTCTTCCAGTGGATTCCGTCTCGTGAAACGGCGTAACCCACAGCGCGGCGTGACTCTTTCACTTTAGGAACATCCCGGACAGGTGCATGCAGAGGAAAGTCCTTTCGGCCATCATACCAGAGGTGAAAGAGTCCCCCGTCATAGAGAACGGCAGGACGCCCTACGGAGAGCGAATCCCACTCCCCTTCGGCTCCAGCATCAATTACGACACCTTTCAGTTCCCAGTTCTTTCCATCGTCGGAAACGGCCAGGTGAACTCGGTCGATCACATCCCGTGTGGCGCGAGTGTAATACAAGTAGTAACGCCCATCGACATAGGCGACCGTCGGATCGTTGACATGATTGGCCTCTCCATTGTCGATCACAACTCCTTTGCGATCCCAGGTCGTTCCATCGGTCGACTCGGCATACAAAACACGGTCATGACCGTCCTTACCCTGGGCACCGTACCACATCTGATAAACGCCCTCGTTAAAAAACACGTGAGGTGCGTAGATATTCCCGTCGCCATGAGGAGCCACTTCTAATTCGCCCTCGCCCGTCAGCAGAACCTGAACCGTTCCTATAGTTTCGGCAGCATTCACAGGAGTGGCAGACCATGAAGAACCTGCGAGTAAGGTCAGAACAATCACGGCCAATGAAATAAATCCGCAAACTCGATTTAAATTCGATAGGAGCATATTAGAAGCGATCCTGAAATCTTCTGATGGGTTATATATTCCATTATTTTGCAGTCTCAAACACAGTAACAACTAAGTTTCTGAATCAGTTCTAGCTTGCAAAACATTTCTCCATTCGTTGTTCGATGTCTTTCAGCCGTTCCGCGTCGCCACCACGTACCTCGGCCGTTGCCCAGCCAGAATATTCGATATCCCGAAGCGCCTGCATTACAGCGGGCCAGTCGCAATCACCATCACCCAGTTCGACTCCAAAGCCTTTACCGGTTCCCTCTTCAAACTGCAGTTTGCGGCTGTACTCTTTAATATCGAGTTTGATGATGCGTTTGTTCAACGTGCGAATCCAATGTTCCGGCCAACCGAAGCGAACGACATTACCCACATCGAAGTAAGCTCCCGCCATGGGGCTGTCGAGTTCATCAATGTATCGGGCTTCTTCCATTGGGCTTAAGAGGAAGTTGTTCCAGACGTTTTCTACCAAGACATGAATCCCGGCATCTTCGGCATGAGGAAGGATCTCTTTCATGGCCGCTTGTGATCGGTCGTAAGCTTCCTGATAGCTGACATCTTTCTGAACTTTACCCAATACGATCAAAACCGAGGTTCCACCATAGGCTTTGGAATCCTGGACGGACTGAATAACCGATTCGGTACCTTCTTTTCGAATGGCCGGGTCGGGGTGCGTGAGTGTTTTCTGCCAGTGAGTGGAGTTCACCACACCGTGGATAGGCAATCCACTTTCGTCGCGGGCGGCGATCACTTCTTCAGTTGAAATATCATTCGGTGCGTTCAGTTCGATGCCATCGTAACCGAGGCTCTTGACGAGTTTGAATTTATCGAGCAGCGTCTCCCCTTCCTGCACCATTCCGATTTTCACAGCCTTCTTCAGGACAGGGCCGGCCGGCTCAGCTGCTTGGGCAGTGGAAGACTTCCAACTGAACGAGGATAAAGCGGCGGCAGAGAACGTGGCAAAACCGGCTTGTTTCAGGAATTCACGGCGAGGGAACGGTGACTGGTTGGACGGCATGGGATGCACTTTCATAATCAGGATGCGTTCATAGTCAGAATGCGGGGGCAGTCGAGCAAAGCCGAAAACTTACCCGTGCAAAAATCGCAGGACGCGATAAATTGTTGTCAGACTCCATAATAGTGGCCATTGGTTGGGATTGAAAATCATCATGTGGCTTTCCTGACGCCGAAAAGACGAATTTGACAGGACATTAGTTTCAATCAAAACAGACTCGCATTTGACTACTTTTGTATGGTATTCTGGATGACCACACGAGGAGTCGACCACCTGAAATCAAGGTTATCGCCCCTCTCCCACCTGATTTTCCCACCTTGAAGAATTGCTCGCCCTGTCCCGTCTGGCGGAGTGCAGCAAACCTGACTGAGCGTGCTGAGGGGAAGCTGATTCTTTCAGAGACAAATTTGGTCAGACTTCTAATACCTTTTCAGCAGGCCAACTTCTCTTTATCATTAATTGACCACTCAGCCCACGATCTGACTCAGTCCATCAATTATCAGAAGCTTGCCTCCACAGGAGATACCATTCATGCCAGGACCAGAGAAAACCAAATCCGGAGAGAACCGTCGGAATTTTCTGAAAACCACGACTGCCGCAGCGGTAGGTTCCTCACTACTTACTTTGCCCGGACTTCAGTCGGCTGTTTATGCTGATTCTTCCGACATCCTCAAAGTCGGTCTGGTTGGTTGTGGCGGACGGGGAACGGGTGCGGCTCGTCAGGCGTTGAAGGCAGATGCAGGTGCTCGCCTGGTGGCAATGGCTGATACCTTCAGTGATCGAATCGAGAGTTCACTGACGAACCTCGGAACTTTCAAAGAAGTAACCGAGCAAATTCAAGTACCCGCCGAAAACAAATTCGACGGATTCGAAGGTTACAAAAACGTCGTGGATATGTGTGATGTGGTCTTGCTGGCGACTCCTCCTCACTTCCGCCCCGAACACATTAAATACGCGGTCGAAAAAGACAAACACATCTTCGCCGAAAAACCGGTCGCCGTAGATGCCCCCGGTTGTCGCTCGGTGATGGAGTCCTGCCGAATCGCAAAAGAAAAAGGATTGGCCGTTGTCTCCGGACTTTGCTGGCGATACCACGAAGGGATGCGTGAAACCTTTAAACGTATTCATGATGGCATGATCGGTGACATCGTCTCGATGCGAGCCAGCTACAACACTCGCGGCCTCTGGAGCCATGAACGTCAGCCTGAATGGAGCGACATGGAGTACCAGGTGCGCAACTGGCTGTACTACAACTGGCTCGCCGGAGACCATATCAACGAGCAACATATCCACAGCATCGATAAAATGGCGTGGGCCATGCAGGACATCGCTCCCCTCTCTGCAACGGGTACCGGCGGACGCCAGACCCGCACGCAAGAGATTTACGGGAACGTCTACGATCACTTTGCGATCGAGTTCGTTTACGACAATGACGTCCGTGGCTACAGTCGTTGCCGCCAACAGGATGGATGTCATGTCGACGTCGATGATCAAATCGTCGGCACCAAAGGAAAAGTCGACACGATGCGTCACGAGATCAAAGATCACACCGGCAAACGCCTGTGGCGATTTAAAGGCAAATCAGGCAACATGTACGATGTGGAACATGAAGAACTGTTCGCCTCGATCCGTTCCGGCAATCCCATCAACAACGGTGAGTACATGACCAAAAGTACGATGATGGCCATTCTTGGCCGGATGTCGGCCTACACCGGTCAGGAAATCACCTGGGATCAGGGGTGGAATTCCGAAGAAGACCTGACCCCACCCGCCTACGATTGGACTTCACTGGCAGTGGCTCCGGTCCCCATGCCGGGGGTCACCCCTTTCGTGTAGTCACAAGGCCTGTATTTTCGGGCAAAACCTAATTAATGTATGTTTCAAAACCGGCCTTCCTGTTTCAAGGAAGGCCGGTTTTTTTGTTTCTCCCAGTAATTCTCAAGGGCAACGTGCTAAACCAGGCAACTTAGACCGAGTACAAAGCAGTTCGGCAGCAACTTTTTTGCACAAAATCTTGATAATGTTCGTATTGACCTAAAGTTGCGGAAATTCAATAATCCCGCGCGTGATCAGTTCCGACTGGTCCGCTCGACGGCAATTTGCGGGATAAAGTCTTCCAAGATTCAAAAACCCGCCGATCTGCCGTCACCAGGATACAAGGATGTATCTCATCACGTTTGGGAATTAATTTCCCGCCCTGCGGCAGAATATCTTCATCGATCACCTGCAGTGGGACAGTCACAAGGCAACTGTTTTAAGCGTGATGCACTCGACTTAAGCCTAATAGCTCGATACGGCCAGGGAATGGCTCCTCGGAGAACACCATGACAGAAACGTCAGTGGACGCGAATTCTTCCGCTACTTTGAAACAGAAACTCTGGTCTCAGTTTTTCAATAGCTCTTCCACCAAACAGGTCGCGTTACGACTTGCGGTGGACGTGGTTCTGGCGAATACCGCCCTGTTGTGTGCGGCGATTATCTCGCTGACGGCCACGGGAAAAATTTCACTATCCAGTCCCATCGGATATATTCTGGACCGATTAAACAGCGAACTGCTTGCCAGCGCAGGTTGGTTCTCGTTCTCGGCTGTGGCCGTGTTCGCCGTCTGTGGTTTATACAAACCCGTTCCCAGTACTAAAGTCTGGAAACGTCTCTCCACTGTCGCCAGTGCCTGCCTCGTCGGATTCATCCTGAGTGCGGTGGTCGGCAGCATGGTCTTGGAAAGCACCGCGAAGGTTGTGGGTGCCATCGGCATCGCCTGGGCATTTCTCTATTCATTCGTCACAGCCAGCCGGTTTTCCCGGATGTACGTGGCTCAACGATATCGGGTGGAACCTCGCCGGTCTCACGTCAAAGAAAAAGTCGAAGACGTCCTCGTCGTCGGCGGAGCTGGATACATTGGTTGCATCGCCACTCGCCAACTTCTGGAAGCAGGCTACCGGGTTCGAGTGCTGGACATGCAACTCTTCGGCATTAACGCTCTCAGCGACGTTCTAAACCATCCACGACTCGAAGTGATGCAGGGAGACTTCCGAAATGTGGAAGATGTCGTCCGTAGTCTGAAAGGAATGGACGCCGTCGTTCACCTGGCTGCCATCGTGGGCGACCCTGCCTGCTCTTACGATTCCGAAACCACCATCGCCGTCAACTACGCCGCCGCGAAAATGATTGCCCAGCTTTCACGGGCCAATGGAATTTCTCGATTCATCTTCGCTTCAACCTGTAGTGTATACGGGGCGAGTGACGATATCCGCGACGAGCTCTCAGACCTCAATCCGGTTTCACTTTACGCTACCACCAAAATCGATGCCGAAAAGGTCCTGCTGGAAGCGGCGGACGGCGTATTCCAACCCACAATTCTGCGATTCGCAACTGCTTATGGTTGGTCTAACCGACCTCGCTTTGACCTGGTCGCCAACCTGCTACCAGCTCAAGCCGTTACCGAGAAAAAATACCGTGTCTTCAATGGGGAACAATGGCGTCCCTTCGTTCATACCGTCGACCTGGCTCGTTCCATCGTGATGTCGCTGCAAGCTCCATTGAGCAAAGTCGGTAGCGAAATCTTTAACGTAGGTGACGAAACTCAGAACTACACACTGACCCAACTGGGCCAGATCGTCAAAGAGTTGGCCCCAGACGCCGAGTTCGAAGAAATTCGAAACGACGACGACCCCCGGAACTACCGTGTCAATTTCGACAAAATCAAGAACCGCCTCGGTTACCGGGCCTCGGTCAAACTGGAAGACGGAATTCAGGAAATCGTGGATGCTGTTCGCAACGGACAAGTCAGCAACTGGGCTGATCCGATTTACAGTAACCGGCAACACCTGGAAGATCTCGGCTTGAATATTCTCAAATACGAACCTGCCGTGAACGAACACGAGATGCAAATGACCCAGAGATTCCTCAACAAAGTGGCTTAACGGTCCCGGAGAGAATTTCTGTTTCCTGGTTGAAAAGGGTAATAACCCTGCACCGGACTTCGTTATAATAAAAACAGCCTGTCACCTTCTCCCGGATCGTAGCAGGTTCCAAGTGGCTCAATCCAAGAACTCGAATCATGACTAAATATCTTGTAACTGGCGCAGCTGGATTTATCGGTTCTCACGTCTCGATGCAACTACTCGCTCGGGGCGAAGAAGTTGTTGGTCTGGACAATCTGAATGACTACTACGACGTTCAGCTGAAAAAGAATCGGCTCGCTCGATTCTCCGATAGTCCGAACTTCACTTTGGTCGGTCTCGATCTCGAAGACCGCGAAGGTGTGGCACGTCTGTTCGAAGAAAATCAATTCGATGTCGTGATTAATCTGGCTGCTCAAGCCGGTGTGCGGTATTCACTTGAGAATCCACATGCGTACGTCGACAGTAACATCGTCGGCTTTGTGAACATTCTGGAAGGTTGCCGCCACAACGGAATTAAACATCTGGTTTATGCCTCTTCGAGTTCCGTCTACGGGGCAAATACATCAATGCCGTTCTCGGTCCACGATAACGTCGACCACCCCCTGAGCTTGTATGCCGCCAGTAAAAAAGCGAATGAACTGATGGCCCATACTTACAGCCATCTCTACGATTTGCCGACAACCGGCCTTCGTTTTTTCACGGTCTACGGTCCGTGGGGACGTCCCGATATGGCACTCTTCCTGTTTACAAAAGCGATATTGGAAGGGCGGCCGATCGACGTCTTCAACGAAGGCAAAATGCAGCGGGACTTCACTTATATTGACGACATCGTCGAAGGAGTGATTCGCGTCGCCGATAATACGGCAGCAGAAAACAGAGACTGGAGCAGTTTCCGACCCGACCCAGGAACCAGCCGCGCTCCCTTCAAAATCTACAACATCGGAAACAATCAGCCAGTCAAGCTGATGTACATGATTGAGACACTCGAAAAATGTCTCGGTCAACGAGCTGTCAAGAATATGTTGCCGATGCAACCGGGCGATGTCCCTGCGACTTATGCCGACGTCGAAGACTTGATTGATGATGTCGGCTTCAAACCAGCGACTTCCATCGAGACGGGCGTCTCCAACTTTGTACAGTGGTACAAAGAATACTTCGACGTCCGCGACATTCCGTCCCGCGCGACCGCCTAATTCGCCTGAAGGCACCAGTGGTCGATCAGTTTGCTGAACATCGCATGTCCTAACTCAAGTTGCTCCAGAGTAATCCACTCGTCGTGAGTATGGGCTTTCATGATGTCCCCAGGGCCGAAGACCACTTTTTCGGTCAATTCGTGGAACGCCGCCCCGTCGGTTCCGTAAGAAACCGTATGCGATTCTGACTTCCCGGCGAGTTTGAGCATTTGCTGAATGAAGTCTGATTGCGGTTCCACATAAAACGAGGAGTTGATCGCATCAGCGTGAAATTCCAAATCGTGGACTTCCGCCAACTGCCGCACCCGTTCGATTAATTCCATTCCGTCCATTCCCGGCATTGGTCGGAAATAGACAGTGCAAATACTCTGCGGCGGCGTGATATTGCACGCGAGTGTCTTATCGTTGATGCCGATGTTCCAACTGATCGTCGGCGGTGAGAACTCGTCATTCTGCCAGCGAGGGTCTTCCAAGGTCTCGTCGTGAATGCATTTCATTTCCGACAGGAATGGAATCATTTTTAAGTTCGCATTCACTCCTTTGTTGGTACTGGAGTGAGCCGCGACACCTCGGGAGATCGCGCGGAATCCGAAGGTGCCTTTATGAGCGTGGATCACTTCCAGCATTGTCGGTTCACCGATGATCCCCTTCGTTCCATGCTCGACCATTTCGCGGTAGAGATGTGATTGGGCAGCCACGTTCTTCGCGCCGATGTATCCAACTTCTTCATCGGCAGTGCAGGTGATGTATACCGGTTGCTTTAATTCGGCTGCTTCCACAGTCGCCGCCGCGCTCAACATGCAGGCCAGCGAGCCTTTCATATCACAGCTACCGCGACCGTATAGTTTGCCATCCAGAATGGTCGGCTCAAATGGACCGGGGAAGTCGACATACCAGGGATCCGCCGGCACGACATCGTTGTGGGCAAAGAAACCCAGACCCCCAAAACCCTCTCCCTTTTTCGCCACCACACATGACTTGGGAACACCGAATAGGTCATCGTAGTTAATTCGCTCGGTCACAAAACCGATCTGCTCTAACTGCTCTGAAACGAAATCAGTGACGGCGACATTGGATGAGCGACTCGTCGACTCAAAGGTGATCAGTTTCTGGGTCAGTTCAAGCGAGTCCATGAGGGAATACCACTCTATAAGCGATCCTGAATTTCTCTGATGGGTCTTGCTGAATCTTATTATGTAGATTCGAGAACAACCATTACCAGGATTCAGGAGAGGATTTGAAATTTCGCAATTTGTCAGTGAAACTGTCTGGTCTGCAACGATGGTGCAAAACCAGTGAATTCATTCGGTTTTTATCTTAACCATTCTCAGCCCGAACAGAAACAGCCCCACTCATTTCTGATCGACGGCAAAACTGACATCCGTCAGACCTTGTTCCGCACAGGCGTGCATCAAGGGTTCGATCAAGCGGAAGGGGACGTCCTTATCGGTTCGAAAACGAACAGCGGTTTCCGGTTCGGTTCGGCTGATAACCTGCAGAATTTCTGCACGCGGAACAATGCGACCTCCCAGAGAATAGTCTTCATCAACGGAGACGGTGATGATTAGTCGGTTCGGGTGAGCACGTTCCTCTTTCTGTGCAAGGACCGCCTCGGGAAGCGATACTTCTCGGGAGGTATCGTGCTGAACAAGCTGACTGGTGACCAGAAAAAAGATCACCAGCAGAAAGACAATGTCGATCAACGGGGTGACATTGAATTCAAAACCACCTTCTCTTGGACGGACTGGTATCCGCATACCTATTCCTCACCTTGAGAGGAGGGAGTGCGTGCTGCAGACTGTCGCTGTTTCAACTGAGCCCGCCGCCAGGTACTGAAGACATGCTCCGACATGAGGGAGGTCTCGGCAACCAGCTCATCAATTCGGTTCCGAAAAATAGCGAACGAGGCCAATGCCGGTACGGCCACCCCCAGACCCAGCAAGGTCGTCACCAGAGCACGATAAATCCCTGGAGCCAATTCCGATGGCAGTGGGTTTTCCTGAACCGTAAACTCAAGAAACGCCAGAATCATCCCCCAGACCGTTCCCAGAAGTCCAAGCATCGGCGCGATTGAACTGATCAGTGAGAGGTATTCGATCTTGCGATAAAGTCGCGATGCCTGTTGGACACTGGCATCTTCCATCGATTTTTCTATGACGGTGTAACCTAAACCGACTTCATTTAAACCGGCCAAAAGCAAACTCGCCAGGAAACTCGGTTCTTCTCGACAAGCTTGTTTGGCAGGTTCTAACTGGCCAGTTGTGAGATGTTGATGGACCTGCTCTGCCAATCCCATGGGCATTAAGGTCTTCCGACGAATGGTCAAAGCGTGCTCAACAATAAGGGCAATCATCGCGATGCTCAGTAGCATGATGACGAAACCGATCGTTCCGCCCGCCTGCACCAGTTCCTCCAATGACAATTGTGGGGCAACCCGCTCGACAGGTTCTTCCTGAGCCAATAAAGAGGAGGGGAACAGTCCCATAGCGAGGAACATCATCAGGAACGTGTAGCTGAATTTCCAGTTCATATTTAGCTTCCAGAGGACCGCTTCCATTCAGCAGTCTGGTCGTATTCGTATTTAAATACCGCAAGCAGATAATGTGTTTGAGATCTAATCAATCTGAATTCGTTCCCGGGCAGTCTTTCCGGCGGGGCTTTCAGGATACTCTTCTGCCAATTCTCTGTAAACAATCAGCGCCTGTCGAGAGAGCCCCAATCGAACTAAAGCTTCCGCCGCAAGCAATTGAGCGTCGCTGGAAAGTAGATGATCGACCGCCTGATTCGCCTTCGGCCATAACCAGCGGACAGCCGCGTGATCGAACTCCAATTGTTTCGCGTAAGCGGTTGCCAATAAGTAGTAAGGCCCCGCACGGTCCAGATCCTGGAGCGACTCAATTCGTGATTCCCACCGTTGCAGTTCGATCTCGGAGAACCGCCCTTCGGCAACGTATTGCCGCCAAATCTGCATCTGAGCAGAACTCTGAATACGATTATTCGTGTTTCGACTTAATTGATCCAACCTGCGAGAAACCGTTAAGTCCTCCGAGTCCCGAAAGAGCAACCAACTGGCTCCCAGAAGCTGAGCGACCGGGGCGTTATCCACCAACCAGCGACGGGCGGTTGTTTCCGGCACTTCGCCCGTGAATGCAATCGGGCCAGACTCGGAACCTTCTTCCGGAATTCGCCAGTTCAACGGAATCAAATGAAAATATCGCGTATCCTCATCACTGGCACTTAAAGCGATGAATCGGTTTCCCGCTTTTTCGTAATCATAAGAGGCGAGCGCCAGTTTAATCTGTAATGCCAGTAACTCCCGACGCACCCATCCCCGAGGTTCGATCTTGAGGGCTGTTTCCAAGCTACGTTCTGCCTCAGTATATTTTTTCTGTTCATATAGCTCGACACCCCGCTGATGTTCGGGGCTTTGCTGATAACGCGTTTGCAGAATGTCCTCCGCCGAGAAGTATTGAACCCGCTGGTTCGGCCCGGTGCGAAACTGCAATTCCTCCCCGTTGAAATCGACAATTTCTCCGTTGAGTTGCGTCGTTAATCCGGTGTTGGGTTTGCGAATTTCAATCTGATCCGTGAGGGGTGCCTGGCCTTTTTGTGCCAGCCCCGGTGTCACTATCAGCAGACTCACTAAGAGGACAGCAACCAGCAGACGCAAAATAATAGAGATGTCTTGGCGATGCATAATTGACGATCTTGAGATGTCGTGTATCGTTGGTGAAGTAACCAGAAGGGAATCCGTTTTTAAAAACGGGTGATATCAAAGTATCGGTACAGCCCACCAGTATCTGTTGAAAGACGCTGAAGAAAGTTTCGCTCGTGAGTCCCGGTACCGGCGATCTGTGGCCCTTTTCCGAATTCGATACAGTTGATGATCGTTCCTTGACTCATTCGCTGAATGCGGCGTAAATCGACGCGAGAGAGTTTCGTGTCCGCGTCGGTAAGAAAATAGATCACATCCGGATGCAGACTAATCGCAAGATCAAGTGCCTTCAGATGGTCAGTCCCTCGATCGGCACGAGTCTGATCAATGAAATTGCGGGCCTTATTCAAATTGAGTTCGGAGACCGGCAGCATCTTGATCCCTTTGACTGCATCCTCCTCGGAGCCGAGGGCGCGGGTCGATTCATGATAAAAGATGACCTGAAACTGATGTATTGAAGAGAGCGAATTCAAACTTCGTTTCAATTCCGACTTCGCCACCGCCAGCGGTTTGACTTTGGATTCCAGGAACGTCCCACTCATGCTGGAGGAGCGGTCGAGCAGAAAGATCACTTTCTCACCCTGAGTTCGTATACCCAGAAAGGCGCTTTCTCCAATTCCCAACGGAGCGGTTGTCTGGGGAGGAAGGTCGCCGGACGCTTCCTGCGAAAGTGAGTCGCCACTTAAAAGGGCTTCTCTACTCAGTCCCGTATCTACAGAAGTTGGAAGTCCTGAGCCCAGAATTGGTTCTGGCTCGTCTAGCGGGGTGACTGTCAACTCTTCCGGTAGGTTGTCGAACGGATTTACTTCCTCCGGGGTTTCTGCAGCTTCTTGCTCATTCGCTTCGGAACTGGTTGCTTCAGATTCATTTTCGTTCGGTCGCTGCTCGAACTCGTCTGTTTGAGCCGATTTGATTTCCAAACCGACCTTATTGAAATTCGCCAGCGATCCGTTCCGATTGCCCAATCCCGACTCCGGTGCCCCAAACCAGTAAAGCAACATCGCCAGGACTAACCCATGCAACAGAATGGACGAAGTCCAACTTTGCAGCAGCGTACGGCCATGAGATTCTGATTTTTCGAAGGGAGAAGTCGCCATACGGTATTCGCCGGAATGAAGAAAGCATGCTTTCAAGTATAAACGTTTATAAGCATGTTTATTGTAGGCGGTTGAAGAGGAACTCGGAACACTTCTCTTTTGATTCCGTTGTTCTGGTTGAAACTCTACTATGAATAGGTTCTCTACCCTGTGGTCGATCTCAACCTTCAGGCGATATTCCGACTTCAAGCAGATCCGGCGGTCAGCCCTGTTCGTCCTCTTTGCCTAAGCCCAGCAAACGCCGCCAGTTACCACCAGCAGCGGGATCGGCTCCACCGACCAGATTCGGATCCCCATTAGGTTTTTCAATCTGGCCACCCCGATTCATGGAATTCGGGTCGGAAGGATCCACGCCGAGTCGTTTTAGAATGCGTTCCGCGTTCGCCTCCAGTTGGCGAATCCGCATTTCATCGCGTCCCAGTTTGGCCCGCTCAACCGCGATAGAGACTTCAGCCAGACGCAGTTTGGTTTCCAACTGCGTTTGCAGACTCATTAAAGTTTCCTGCATTGCTTGAGGACTTTGAGCGATTACTTCCCAATTCATGTCCAGCTTGTGGACGGAAGTAATGTAGTTCAGCAGACGGGAAATGTATTCATCACGTTCTTCCAGAGCATGTGCGATTTCATTATGCGATGCATTTTGAAGATCAATGTCTTTCAGACCTTCGGGAATCAACGCAGCCATCTGTTGAAGAATAGCGGCCTCTTTCGATGCGCTGTCTCCACTGATCGACGAGGGCTGAGGTTCCACGGGAACAGCCGGATCATTTCCGGCCATTGAAGGCGAACTGGCCTGCGGAGGAACTTCGCCCGTCCCAGACATGAGGCTCTGTTTAATCGAATCCCAATTCGACAAATCACCGTCGAGGGCAAACTTCTCTGCCGGATTCTGCTGAGAAACCTCTTCCTGAAACAGGTTGTCGGGGATTTCGACATTGCCATTTTCGAAATCAGGATGCGTCTCTGTTGACTCGTTGGACACAGATGGCTGAACCTGCGGTGTAATTGCGGGCTCAACGACGACCGGCATCGTGGGAACCATCAACTGCTGTTCGCGCACTGTCTGCGAAAGATGGACGATCAGATCGCGTACTTCACCAATTTGGACTTCGATGCGGCCGAAAGAATTGTTGGCCTGCAGCGCGTCCCATTGCTCGATGAGACGGTGCAGGTCCTCCTGTATCGGTTCCTGTTTGGAATTCGATTTCTTCGGTGGAAGCGGTGGAGCTGGCGTCGTCGCGCAATTAATCAAGGCGCGGTCGACCCCCAATCGATGCAGTCGATCAAGCTGCTCTGCTGCACGTTCTAACCTGGCGGTTAGCGCATCAACAATCGCATCTTTCTCTTCTATCTGTGATTGGAGGAGATCCAGTTCCGAGGACATAACCAGGCTTCGTATCGAGGGTGAGTCGCATTCCTCCGTAAACATCCTTCCATCGTGGGGGCCAATCGATGGAATTCAACGGAGTTTCATACCCTGAATCTAGCTCGGAAATGTGCCTTTCACGCTTAATTGTTAAGGATTCCCGTAACAGACTTTGCCTGATTGGGGCAATCATTTTACTTCTTATAAACATCCGGGTTAACCACATTATCCGGTTTTTCGCCCTGTAGCACCTGTATGATCTGACGGGTCGCGCGGAGCCGTAAATCCTCCAGAGACTCTTCCGAAATAAACGCGGCATGCGGAGTCACGATCAGACGTTCCTCTTTCCAGAACGGATCGCTTAAATCGGGAGGTTCCTGTTCAAAGACATCAAGAGCCGCACCCGCAATCTCCTGCTCCTGAATTGCCTGCTCCAAAGCAGCCGTGTCAACTAATCCGCCCCGTGACGTATTGAGCAGAAAGCTAGTCGGCTTCATCTTCTTAAGTTCTTCTGATCCAATAAGATGATTCGTTTCAGGAGTCAGTGGCGAATGCAGGGAAACATAGTCGCTTCGCTTTAATAATTCTTCCAGCGAAACCATCTCACAGTCGAGGCCATGATTGTTGCCGGAGGGTGTGTGGGCGATCACTTTCAGGCCAAGTCCAACAGCCCGAGTGAAAACTTCCTGAGCAATACGACCAAACCCGATTAAACCCAATGTCTGACCCGACAATCGCACGATCGGTGGCTTCAACATGCGTTCGAATTTGCCCGCTTCCATCATCGAATTGAGCTGAACAATTCGGCGATTGCAAGCGAGGATGAATCCGAGTGTGTGCTCGGCAACTTCAATCACGCAGTAATCAGGTACGTTAGTAACGACCATTCCCAGTTCAGTCGCCCGGGCGACATCGATGTTATCGAGCCCGATTCCGTACCTGACCACAGTTTTGCAGTCAGGCGCGCTCTCGATTACTTTACGGGTAACTTGAGCCCAACAGGTGCCAATCGCCTGAACATCTTTCGCCAATTCGGCAAGAGAATCCTCGTCGGTTGCGTCTGCAGTGACAAGTTCATACCCGTATTCGCCAAGGAGCTTGCGTTCATTTTCATAATCTTCCCAGCCCCGATCCGTCAGCAGTACTTTCACAGTCATAGTTCCTAATTCTTCCTGATATCGCTGTTTATCCGATGAGGTCTATCTTCAGTGGTTACCGAAGTCTTTGTTCTACGGACATAATAGAAGGAGACAACCCGGTGGGTCAAACAAGTGAGCCGAGAGGTTGAACTTCAACAATGAGGGTGCCGGGAGGAAAGCGAGAGGCTATCGTCCGGCTTGGACGAACGGTATAACTGGGCCGCATCCCCAGCCCTTCTCTTTACCAGGCAAAAGCCTCAAACACTCCGAGACTGGACCCATGACAGCTCCTTCCGCAGAAGAATCGATTCAACTGGACCAGTTCCTGAAACTGATCGGCGCCGTGCCCACCGGCGGTCAGGCCAAAGTGTTGATTCAGGGAGGCCAGGTCCTGCTGAACGATCAAATTGAAACTCGCCGTCGTAAAAAACTGGTCCCGGGCGACATGATCGAGGTGCTGGGGGAACAATACGTCGTTTCGACCGATGCTGAAATGGACGGATCCTCCGATGTCGGTGAAACGCCTGCAGCAGACGAAACCGAGAAGAGCTCTGGTGAAACAGAATAAGCTTCCCGCTGTTCTATAACCCGCTCTTCTGTAACATGTCTCAGGCCAGCGGTCTTAGCAGAATCCAAGGACGCGCTGAGGGTTCTTCACCATAATCTGGTACAATGTCTCGTCACTGACGTCGAGCTTTTTCAGTTCGTCGACGAGAACAGTAGAGCATTGGGTGAAGTCTACCGGGTCGTAACTCCAACCTTCGGAACTGACCTCGTCGGTTGCGTAGTTCGTATAAACATAGGGAACGGCATCGTGGCTGACCAGAATCTGATTGGCATGCCCACAGTCGATTAGTTTGTGAATCTGGACTGCACTTTTCTCGGGTTTGTATTTCGAGAGACCGACGCGGTCAAATTGCACGTTGAACCCCAGTTCCGCCAGATGACGGTGGTATTCGTACGCGTTCTCATTCTCGCGGTCATCCTTGTTTCCCAAGTGACCAATACAAATTTTGCTCGGATCGGCTTTCATCCGTAAAAAGAGTTCCGCCTCTTCAAGACCCCCACCACTCGTCGTATGAGTAGTCACAGGAGCCCCTGTTTCGATCGCCGCGATCGCCGCCGCTTCATGCACTCGTCGTTCGCTCGGCCGAAGATAGTTACTGGTAGCAATTTTAATCATACCCGCTTTGATGTTGGTGAATTTCTCTCCAAACTCACCGGAGGGATCTTCCATTCCTTCAGAGATTTCCCGAACGAACAAATCGGCCAGTTTGCGAACACCGTCCTGAGAGTAACCCAACTCAATCGCCCACGGATGTTGAGGCGCTGCCGCTTCGCACCAGAAGCCAGTGCTGGCAATAATGTGAACCGGAGTTCGCTCAGCCAGTTCTTTCATCAACAGCGGGTATCGTCCCACTCGAATGGGAGTACATTCGACAATTGCCCCCGGACCGGTCTTCTCGTTCAATGTTTTGTGGAACGCGTCAAGCAATCCTGCCGTGTTGGTCAGCATCTCTTCCCGGATTTCAGCCAATGGCCCAGGTTTCTGTTCGTAAAGTTCAGACCAATCGACTGACGGAGCATGCTCGTGCATCAGTGTCATTCCGAGTTGATCAACGGGAACAGGCCCCAGTACTGTCTGCGTATTCTTCGCCGGTGTGGCAGCGCGTGCTTTTAACGATTGTGCAACGAATGCAGTCGGCAGTAGCGCTGCACCTGCTCCGGATAAAGCCAGTTTTTTTAAGCAATCGCGGCGAGAATTACGAAGTGAGTTATTTGCAGTGCGAGAATCGTAGGGCATCAGGGCAATTCCTCTGAGGTGTAATCAGAATAATGTTTTTCTGATTGTAACCCTGTGGCCCTGCTCACGTCATCCAAGCCGTCCCTGAAAACCAACGGGGAAATCGCAATTTGAGAGGCTTACGGAACTCTACTCGAAAGCAGGAGTCGAGAGTGGACTGATCATGGGTCCGTCGGTAGGCACTTCCCCAGCAGGAAGGGCGAGCAGATCAAATTCTGCAGGCGCTTCACCTTCCTGTTCCTCTTCTAGTATATGAATCACACCCAACAACCGGACCGGGGAGTCACCCTCAGAATCGCCCCCGGATGTGAGTTCGACCCGGGTCGGTTGCAAGTTTTCAGTAGACCGTTCATGAACGGCGTGCTGAATGGGTGTGATTTTGAATTTGTCACTTTTGCTGTTTTCCAAATTCGCCGTATCTGTCGAGCTGGAATTGGAAAAGGAAGCTGACTGAATTTCATCCAACACGTTCTCGTTTACTTCGATCTCTGAAGACATCGATTCGGCACGTGAATTCTGAATTTGATGCTGCACCGAATCCAGCGAGTTCACACTTTGCGAATCAGCATCGGCGACGATTACAAACAGTAATCCCAAAGCACTACTGAGACCAATTGCTGCGTAAGAGAGCCATGTTTTGGAATAAAAAGAGCGGTTCCATAGCTGAGAGGATAGATTTTGATCCTCAATTTTTTTCTCAGCCGGCTTCTCGGAGCGTGGGCTCATGCTGTTTTTTCCTGGCATAACTTCAGCGTTGTCTAATCGCAACGTGGAGAACCATTGTGCTGGTTCTGTCTTGATCGTTTATCTCTGACGCTAAAATTATCGGTCTTAACAATCACCTAACATGAGGATTTTACGGATTGCTCCGAAAAAACAGATTGGGCAACCAGGGAAGTTCGCACAAAGTTCAGGGCAAAACCAGCGCGCAGAAACAGGGCATAGAGACCAGAAGAAAGTACGATTAGATCTGGTTCAGGGATCGTGGTGCGGCCTGCAGATAGCGGATTAGGGTTGGACGACCTGGCTATTGCGGTAAATCGTACTGGGAACTCGTGGTCCGGCCGAAGCACTGGGCAGCGTTCCCTCGAAGGCGCGCTGCTCGGAAGAACGGCGTATGTCCGTACGCTGCTGAGTGTAGCTCGGTGGACGGGTGAAGGTCTCGGGCGCAGCGTCCTCATCAGGAAACGGGTCGTACCGTTCGATTGAGCGTCTTTCTGACAGCAAATCGGGATTATAAAGCTGGGGCCAGCGAATGTTGGGATTCATACATCCCAGTGCACTCAGACTGATTCCCATCAATATCCCGAGCTGGAATGCTGTGGAACGCATCCAGATAGGCTTTCGAGATAAATAAGAGTTCAGGGTGACAAAATCAGAAAGTTTCACATTATAACAGGGGGTGGGTCACCATCTCATGGGCGAAAATGGTTGTCCTGCGGATACGGTCCGATTTCAAAGCGGCGGAATCTTACCAACTGATCTCATACGTGGATACCCCATTGTTGCCAGTGCCAACTGCACTCGAAAGACTTTAAAAAGGCCCTTAAATGGGCGTTTTGTAATTATTTCAACGTGGCCTTCCTTGGAAGTCGGGGGATCGGTGGCAGTCGATTGCCGCTCCCGATATGATCCGGGAAGAGACGAGGTATTCATGGACCTTCAGGTTCATTTATGTCGAATGGAATTCTCTCTAACTGATAAAAGTGACTGGTATTCACCGTAAATCTGAGGACTGCCCACATCGAGGCGGAAATCACTGAAAGGCGACGAAGAACAACCATGGCTGATCCCCGTGTCTGTGTACTAAGAGCTCCCGGGACCAATTGTGATCTCGAAACCGCGCATGCATTTGAACTGGCGGGCGGCACGGCTGATCGTCACCATATTAATCAACTGCTGGCGAATCCCCATTTACTCGAAGAATATCAGGTGCTGTGTATCCCAGGCGGATTCAGTTATGGAGACGATATTGGCGCCGGAGTAATCTTCTCGCGACAACTCCGCAATCAACTCGGCGACGCCATTCACAAGTTCCTCGAAGGAGACAAACTCGTTCTAGGAATCTGTAACGGATTTCAGGTCCTGCTAAAATCGGGGATTCTGCCTGGCGGTTCCACCACTTGGCCCCCGGCGGAAGAGTCCGAGCCCGATGCGACCCTGACCTGGAACTTGAACGGTCGTTATACCGCCCTCTGGACGCGCCTCAAGGTTGCCTCTTCCAACAACGTCTTTCTGCGAGACATCGATACGATCGAAATGCCCATCGCGCACGCTGAAGGACGACTGGTCGTTAGAGACGAATCTCTATTACAGCAATGGTCTGATCAACAGCAGATCGCGCTCCAATACACGGGTGAGGCGGATCAACCCGTTTCCCATGACGTGTTGGCGTACCCTCAAAATCCGAATGGATCGACCGCAAACATCGCTGGTCTGAGCGACCCGAGTGGCCGCGTCCTCGGATTGATGCCTCATCCGGAACGATTCCTATTCGCCACCCAGCACCCTCAATGGACGCGATTGCGACTCGAAGGTGAAGGCGCAGGAATGAAGCTCTTCCACAACGCGATTAGCTACTTTGCATAGACAGGGACCTTGCATAGACAGCGACTTTGCATAGACGCACAGAAGACATTGTCGGCTGGTTTTTCAAATACAAAAAAACCGAACTGTGATAACTCCACAGTTCGGTTTCAAAGGACTCTGAAAACTTCAAAAAGATCAGAGAAACAATTAGACGAGGCCGTTGCCGAAGCCTTCTTCGGATTGTTCGTGACGCTCCGCCGTAACCGAGTATGATTTCTGTTCGGAGGAGTTAATGTGGCTGTGGGTAGCCCCTGGTGACTGCGGCGGATCGATCCGATGTGTGCGTTCTTCTCGTTGAATGACGGTCGATCCATTCGAAGATGACTGATGCGAAGTAGACGGCGTCTGCCGGGAATCGCCAGCCAAGGTCGCAAAGTTTTCCTCATCAAAATCGTCGTAGGTGCAGATGTAGTTAGGTTCCTGTGATCGAATCTTCTCGCTCTCGAAGTTTTCAACCACGACGGATTGAATCAGCTCCCGACAAGATGAATTTATCGGGTGAGCGATATCGGCATATAGCTTTGCTCGACCGTCGGAATCTTTGGTGGCACGCCCCTCATCCAAGTGCACGCCACACTGATTACAGAACTGCGCCCGCAGGTGATTCTTCGAATAGCATTTGGGGCAGCGATCGGTCAACTTGCGACTGGGCATCGCAACGAAAGGGCCTTTGGCGCCCTGAATAATTTTCAAATCCCTAATGACAAACATGCCATCTAACGTGATCGAACAGAATGCCTGTAAGCGATCGTGGGGATCATCCATTAGCTTGATACGTACTTCGGTAATATCCATGGTGCATCCTATTGTGGTGAAGTGTAGTCACACAAACACGTGAGAATGGTGCCGTGCGCAATAGAGAGGAAATGGAAGTCGCCTGCCGAAAGGATTGGCATATGCCGAAGCAGCAGGAGCCGCTGCCCGTCATGAGAGTGCCCGGTAATGCAAACTTCTGAAACAAAGAAATGAGTTGTTTGAGTTGTGCGTTTAACTGCTCAGCAGGAATCTGCAAAGCGTTAAACAATAGACGTGCTACTGAATTTGTCTTCCCGGAGGACATAGCCTCTAAGAGAGGCTCAACCGAACGGCAAGCCTTCTGAGAAGAGAGTTCGCTCCATTTTTTAAATACGGTTGGAGTCGAAAGACCACTTCCCGGTTGGGCGAGAATCACCGGAAAGTTGCCTCGGATGGTAACAGGAGTAATGATTTCACCCCGACCACGGCACACAGCTGCCGTCGAAGAATCGATAAAGAAGGGAACATCCGACCCGAGCTGTGCCGCCAGCTGCGACAGTTCCGCAGTCGAATAATTCAGTCCCCAAAGTTGGTTCAATGCGACCAATGTCGCCGCAGCATCGCTGGACCCACCGCCCAAGCCCGCTTGAACTGGAATTCGTTTTACTAATTCGATATGGGCGCCTTGGGTGACTCCGGTAGTCTGTTGCAGTAATCGAGCTGCTTTGACGATGAGATTGGACTCGTCCACAGGAATGGGGGGTGGACTTGAGACGTCTGACTGAAAGAATGGAGAGGAATACCGGCAATCCAACTGAATGGAGGACTCGTCGACGTTCGCATCCGTATTTATCGTGCGAAACTGC
The DNA here is from genome assembly GCF_007750395.1 of Polystyrenella longa. Taxonomy (GTDB): domain Bacteria; phylum Planctomycetota; class Planctomycetia; order Planctomycetales; family Planctomycetaceae; genus Polystyrenella; species Polystyrenella longa. The sequence continues at coordinate 4,670,613 of NZ_CP036281.1, forward strand.
AATGTATCGTGCAAGTCGAGCTTCACCATGACCGTTTCGAGATCATGAAATCCGTCATCCCTTCTGCCTAAAACTTCCAAATGCAAGTTTAGTTTGGCAGGGGCCCGTGCGAGAATAGACTGTCCATCTGGCCAATGGCACATGGGGTCACTTCCTGTGAACCACCAGGCGGCTGTAATACCGGGTGAAATGAATTGATAAAGATGTGGAGGAGTTAACCGAGCGTCTTGAATTGAATGCAATTCGCTCGGGTTTAACTATTTCGACCATCGATGTGGCAGGGCAGCAATAAAAATGAGACGTGTCCGTCCATTTGAGGTGAATGCCCCGTATGGTCATGGTTCATCTTGAAGCTACTCGAAAAATCTCAGTCCGTCAAGGAGTTATTCTCTCAGTTTGCCCTTGAAATTAGCCTTAAAATCCTCAAACAACTCTGCTTTCGCAAACGTACTAATAGACATGTCAAAACAGCTAAGTCAAGTAGATCAAAGAAGTGGAACTGATTCCATTTTCATATCATGAGACACATTCTCAATTTGAGGGAATTTATTGAGTCTGCACCATTTCAAATGTTTTCAGGAGGTTTTCTGAACATGAAACGATATTCAACAATAAAGAAATTCAGCGTGGCACTGGCATTGGGAACGTCCCTCCTGGTAGGAGGCGCCTATGTCATGGCCCAGCGCGAGGCGGAACCTAAACCCGCTGCGATTGCCACCGTAAAAGAGCTTTCATCTGTATTCCGAGACGTCTCCCAGAACGTCATTCCGAGTATCGTTTCGATTCGAACGGAATCAACTCGGCAATTAACCCAACAAAAAATGCCCTTTAATCAAGACGACGTCCCCTTCTTCTTCCGCAACAACCCGGAGTTCAAAAAGTTCTTCGAGAACCAGAAATCTCCACGTGAACAACGTCAACGCGGTCAGGGTTCCGGCTTCATTATCTCGGATTCCGGACTGGTTATCACCAACAGCCACGTCGTTAAGGATGCAGACGAAATTGTCGCGTACTTAAACGATGGCCGGGAAATCGAAGCGACTGTCGTGGGAATGGACCCACGTAGCGACGTCGCCGTACTGCAACTGGCCGAAACTGACAGCCTGATCCCCGCCAAATTGGGGAACAGCGACGAGGTTCAAGTTGGTGACTGGGTACTGGCGATGGGAAGTCCCTTTGGTCTGGAAATGACTGTCACTGCCGGAATCATCAGTGCCAAAGGGCGTGGCCCCGGAATTAACGACCGGGAAGACTACCTGCAAACGGATGCAGCCATCAATCCGGGTAACAGTGGTGGCCCACTGCTGAACATCAACGGCGAAGTGATCGGCATTAACACGGCGATCTCATCCCGCAGTGGTGGGTACGATGGAATCGGGTTCACCATTCCGATCAACATGGCGAACTTCTCGATCGATCAGATCGTTGAAAACGGGTCAGTCAAACGAGCATTCCTGGGTGTTGGTATTCAAGAGATGGATCGAAATATCCGCAACAGTCTGGGAATTGATGCGAACTACGGAGTCCTGATCTCCAACGTTCAAGCAAAATCTCCGGCGGAAGAATCGGGAATTGTGGCTGGCGATGTCATTCTCGAATTCAACGGTCAGAAAGTCGATACCCCTCGAAAACTTCAGGGCATCGTCGAAGTTCTTCGTCCAGAAAAAGCCTACTCGATGGTCGTACTTCGGGACGGTGAGCAGAAATCACTGGAAGTCACTTTGAGTGAAATGCCGGATAGCTTCACAAAGGCATCGTTCGATCCTGACGAAGAGGAACAGGAAGAAGCCGCCGAAGAAGTTGAACAAGAGGAACTGGCAGGACTCGGAGTTGAAGTTCAGGAACTGAATGCCGAAATCGCAAACCAACTGGGTCTGAAAATGACCAGCGGTGTTGTGATTACCTCTGTCGACGATGAAGGCCCTGCTGCCGAAGTCGGTTTAACACCCGGTCTCGTGATTGCTCAAGTCGGTTCGACGAAAGTGAATTCCGTAGACGAATTAAAAGCGGCACTCGAAGAAGCATCACTTGAAAAAGGAGTTCTTCTCCTGGTGAAAAGCCGTAACGGTGCTCGATTTGTTGCTATCAAAAAGTAAGAGGTTCCAACCAGCGACTCCTTGGTTTGCTGGAAGGTTTCTGCTAATGGAATAAGGCAGACTTCTCACTTCGAAGCCTTGTCCGCGTAAGCGGGCAGGGCTTTTTTTGGTAGTTCTGTTTTCCTTGTGGTAACATAGCTACAGGAAAGGGCCAGCTCTTATTCGATTGAATTGTTTATCAACACATTTAATTTGAAAAGGCAAGAAACATGGTGTCCCCCGTACGCGCTTTTGTAATTGCTGTCATTGTCTTAGCGGCAGGGCTATTAATCTACGTTATGACTCGACCGACAAAACGCCCCTTAATGGATTGTTATCCCTTATTACGAACTGATCAAAAATTTAATATACAGGATAAACTCAACCATCTTATGACATTTGTCCAAGGCGATTCGGTGAACAAAGCGATACGAAGTGCTACCACGCTGGGAGGAATGGGAATTCATGGAGCGCCAGTACTCGATGAATTAAAAGCATTGTCAAACCATCCCGATGAAGAAGTTCAAGCGGCAATTCAGCTAGCCATAGAGAAAATTGAAACCGCGATTAAGGCAAACCGCCAACCAGTGAAGGCCCCCCGACCGGAAACGGATTAGTCCCCTGTTCCACTTGATTATTTGAAAGCCGCACCTCTATGAAACGATTCCAGGAATTCATTGGATCGAGTCTCGTCACCATCACGATTGTGCCGCTGTTAATGGTAGGGATCTCAGCATCCATAGCTGTAATAGAATGGGCCATGCAACCGCAACATAGGCCAATGATTTGTCCAATCCCTGATTCTGATATCAGAATTTTCGACACTGAAGAATGGAGGCTGAAGAAGCGGATCCATCTCATGGCGCTCGTCAAAGGCGAATCGGTGAATAAAGCGAGACGAAGTGCTACCACGCTGGGAGGAATGGGGATTGATGCCGCGCCGGTACTCGACGAATTGAAAGCACTACCAGACCATCCTGATGAAGAAGTCCAAGCGGCAATTCTGATAGCCATCGGCAAAATCGAAACTGCGATTCATGCTGAGCTACGAAGTGGCTCCGGGCTTGATACTCGTAAGTCAGCCGTGCAAGTCGACTGAGCTCAGAACTGCTTAACGATGTGGGAGCGAAACCGGAATGACGGGGGTGCGGCCGATGTCGACGACAGTGTCGGATATGCGAGGAATATCCCATTGACCGGTGTCCGTTTTTGCCGAGACGGGATTGATTTCGATGGTCGGGAAATCAAGCTTGAAGGCCATTTCCGTTTGTGGCCAATCCAATTGAATATGATGCGGCATCACGACTTGTTGTGGACCGACAGCCCGGTAGTTTTCCATTGTGGCACTGGCAATGAGTTCCCGCTGGGGACCGTACATTTCGTGGCGATTCACCAAGCCAGTTTGTGCGTTGACGATAATACGGCGATAAACCGTTCGCCCCTGAGGATCTGATGTAGAGCTAACCAGGTTGATCGTGGCATCTTCCGGTTTGTAAGTCATCTGGAATCCTGACTCGTCAAACGGAACGACTCCCATAATTTCCATCAACCAATCGGGATTGAAGGGAATCGGCAGGTTCTGTTGAGCTGTCGCCAAATTCTGATGAGAGGCGGTTAAAATTGGTCTCTCTGGTCCTTCATTAGCCCAGAACCAGAATCGCTCGTTGTTGGAGCCTAAGTCCAATTGTCTTCCTATTACTGGGGTCGAGACAACCATACGGAATCGTTTCGGAGATTCACAGGCCACAATCGCTTTCAGTTTGACCGGCACGCCACGGGCACTGATGCGGCAACTGACCGAGCGCCAGCCGTTCACATGTTGGGAGGTCCTGTTGATATGCGAAAAGACTTCTGACTTGGACGAGTTGAAGGTGAAGACGGGTGGCGAGGAATTAAAATTGCCAAACACCATCTTGCCGCGAGTGGCGCAACCGGCAAGGGGGGCGATGATCACCAGGAGCAGAATTAAGAGCGAACATAACCACCACCGGTGACTTGAAACCGGGCGAGTCGCAGTAGGGCTGTAGGTGGCTAGATTCACCGGGACGCTTCCATTCGTCTTACGTGAGAATTCAATTCAAATTAGAAGTCGTCTTAAAACCCTCTGATGGGTCTCTTCGGTTTTGTATAGCAGGCTTGAGGATAGCCACAACCGGGTTTCAGGATGATTTCTAACAACAACATCGGCTTCTTGAAGTTTTACTTCTACTTATCTTTGTCTCTTGTTAAATTCTTACTGATCGTCTGAGCAAAAGTTCAGGCAGCCGCTAGGGATGCTCTCAGTTGATCCTGCATCAGTCTAACTTCTTCCTCGGGAAGTGAGAAGTTTTTTATTTCAAAAGGACCTTCACCCTGTTTTCCCGAACAGATGAGGAATTCCTCGTTTCCATCCCGGCGGGAATCCTCAACAGTCATGCGTCGTTTCTGCAGTAGCATCAGGGCAATGACGTATCGATTTTTCTCAACCGCTTCGTTCCCTTCCTCCGAAAGCTGCTCAAAGTATTGCATGAGTGCTTCGGCATCGAGAACCTTTGGTTTTCCCCGTTCCAGATCGGGAACAACTGACTGCCAGAATCCAACCGCATTTTCGGGCGGTCCGTCCCAAGCTTGTTCGGAATAATCTTCCCGAACAAACACGCCCTGTCGTTCCACCACAACCGAAAAGCAAACTGAGCCGGGTTCCAGCGGTTCACCAGAGGCGGCGCAGTTTTTTCCGATAGGACGTAACTTGTAATCCACTCTGGTGCTCGTGCAATGAAATCGAACACAAAACGAAGCCAGACACCATGTCCGGGCAGGGCGCGGGATCATACAAAATGCAAGATTTACCAGCAACCCCGGCCTTTCCAGCCCCTTTCCTTCAGACTTCTACGTCTGGTTCTACCACAGATTAATGGTTGCGTCCGTCGCCCGTTTTCGAGATAGTTGCAATCTCGGGACCTGCTTGCCAGTTGCTCCCTATCCCGAAGGATGCTCCCGAGCCTCGTTTCCGGACCTGGAACGAGCAGTCGACTCCTTGATGTTTCCTTAATTGAAAGTCCGTCATGAAATACGTTCTGGTCATTCCCGATGGTGTTGCCGACGAACCCCAGGAATCGCTGGGCGGCAAAACCCCCCTGCAGGCATCTCACAAGCCGAACATGGACAGAGTATGCAAAACAGGCATTATCGGTCAGGCAGACAATGTCCCACCGTCGCTTCCAGCCGGGAGTGATGTAGGTACGATGAGCCTGTTCGGATACGACCCCCTTGAATTTCACACCGGTCGGGCACCAATCGAAGCAGCGGCACAGGGAATCGAATTGGGACCGGACGATTGGGCCGTTCGCTGCAATCTGGTGACGATTCAAGATGGGATCATGCGTAGTTTTACAGCGGAACAGATTTCATCTGAGTTGGGAGCAGAGCTACTCAAGTCGATGCAAGCCGCCCAACCTGCCGGTTCACCGTGGCAATTCATACCCGGAGTCAGCTACCGAAACTTGCTGCTCTACCGCGGCGAAGGCCAGGCAGCTCCATTTGATCAAAAAACCGCCACCTACCCGCCGCACGACATCACTGACAAAGAGGTCGATCCCTGGTTGCCGGCTGGAAAAGGGGGCGACTTGCTGCAGGAGCTAATGAAACAGAGTGAGGGAATCTTTCTGAGCTGCGATTCCAATCAAGCTCGGGCGGGTGGCGTTCCCCCTGCTAGTGGGGTCTGGCTGTGGGGACAGGGGAAAGCCCCGTCGCTGGTTGATTTCAAAACACGTTTCGGCCTGTCCGGCGCCGTCATCACGGCGGTCGACCTGCTGCGAGGTCTCGGGCGTTTAATCGGTTGGGATGTGGTTGAGGTCCCCGGTGCCACGGGCTATCTCGACACCGACTACACCGCCAAAGGTCAGTATGCGATTGAAACGATCAAGGAAAAAGACTTCGTCGTCGTTCATGTGGAGGCGACCGACGAAGCATCCCACGAGGGCAATGCAGTAGAAAAAGTGAAAGCTCTCGAAGCCATTGACCGGGAAATTGTCGGCCCAGTACATGAATTCCTGCAGTCACAGGGTGAATATCGGTTACTGGTTTCTCCCGATCATCCGACATTGCTGCGGACCAAAACGCATAGTCACGGTTACGTTCCTTTCACCATGTGTGGAACAGGAATCGATGCCGATGGAGCGGAAACCTACGACGAACCGACTGCGGCCAAATCGGCCATTTCCATTCCAGGCCATGAAGTCATTCCATTGCTGGTTCGATAACGACTTGTTTGAATCGTTCGACTCTGTCTCTCCTCTGTGCCCCTCCTCTGTACCTCTCAAGTGAGACTCCATGCGTACGGTGCTCTATAAAATCGGAGGAAGCCTGCTGTCGGACAGTTCGCTTTTCAACCGTCTGGATGCCTACCTGAGTCAGCGAGAAGAGGATGAGTTCCCCCTGCTATTATTCGGAGGAGGCCCGGTCGTTGATGTTGTTCGGGGGTACGACAAACAATATGGGCTTGGCGAAGAATCGTCGCATCAACTCGCTTTGCAGGGAATGGAACTCAATGCAGCCCTCGCTGTCGACCGTCTCCCCAAGGCGTTCCCGGTTTACTCCGCGATGGAACTCGAAGTCGCCCGGCGGAAATTGACTGGTCGTCCCGTTCTGTTTGTCTGTTCGTTAATAGAAGAGCTGGAGGAGCACAAGGAACTGGAGCAAAATCCGAACGGCCTGTTGCCCCCCACGTGGAACACGACCAGCGACAGTATCGCCGCTTGGTTGACTCAAAAGCTTCGCTTGGACGAACTTCGCCTGGTCAAATCGATCACGGCCCCTGTCTGGCAGGAACTAAAGAGTGGGACCTCATTGGCGGTTGATCCGGAGTTTTCAAACTGGCTCGACGGCATTCCCGATTTGACTTGGCTCGATTTTCAAACAGAATCAGAGTTAGTCTATTTGAAATCATCCACTGGGAAGCTCGGCTGATTTATTGATTCACGAACTTGGATCAAGAGCGTTCCAGATCGACATCAAAAACCCGAGACTGCCCTGGTTTGATTTCAATCAGTTGTAAATGAACACGCCTTTCCACAGCAAGTTTTTCCGGTGCCGCCAAGTACTGAGAAAGCGTCTCGTGCCACTCGGGTGGAAGTGATTTTGGGCCTGTTCGATCCGTCTCCTCGGACAGAATCAGAGCATGGTAGTTCCCCGGTTCTTTTACCGTGAAAACATATCCCCCTTCCGAATCTGTCACGGCCAGGGCACCGCCCATCTCGAGAAGTTGCTGTCGGATGGAAGCCTCCGCAATGTTGTCTTCATTCAGACTGAGTAGCTCGCCGGAAAGGAGGGAACTGTTCGAGTTCGACTCGGGAAACAGAAATAACATCGCCCCCGCGTCGGCTTGGAATTGCCCCGACTCCGCGCGGTAACGTATGCGTCCTGAAACTTCGACAGGCTCCACGTTCAGTTGTTTTTTCTGCTGGAGTACTCGATTGGGAACGGCAACTTCCGCTAAGGCGGGCGGGAGGAGGTTGGCCGGAGTGCGTTCTTCGACGTTGATTCCCCCGTAGTAACCGAGCGCCATCGTTGTCAGATAAATAAACGCGATTCCCACCCATCGGCGAACTCTGGAATGCACTGGTGCCTGGCGGGCGGGTTGTTCTGCCTTCCTTAAGGGTTCAGACAGAGCAGATTTCGATGGGGGGACCTGCGACAAAAGTTGTAAAGCCTGCTTTAACGACGGCTTCGTCGTTGGTCTAGGAGGTTTTACACTCGTCTGTGGTTGGTGAGCGAGTGTTTCGCAAGCGGCGAGAAGTTTTTGATCTCGGGCAGGATGCGTAATGCGGGAAGGAGAGGAAAAACCATCCCGGCGAGGAACATGCAATGTGTGACCACATGCAGGGCAGTCGAGATCAGTGTCCGCAGCTTCTTCGTCGATGCCGAATAAATGCTGGCAATGAAAACATCGAAAACGAATGACCATGCTGACCCTCAGCAACCAATCTGTGTCTGGAATATACCGCTTCTTCACTCTCCGGCAGGATCGCCGGAAAGTCAATACATCGTTTGCGAATTAGTCCCAGAACAGCAACGACCACCGTCTTGCGTAAAGTCATTACCTGCCAATGGAGGCCGAGGCCCGCCGTTGTTTTACAGCGGGGGCGTGCATACGGAAGTTCGCATTTCCGATCGCGGTCGCCAATTCTTCGCGGAAACCTGTACTACAGGTCACTCGCAAGGCAGCGGGAGTGGAAATGACATACCGCATCCGGTCCTCTTCTTCGTTCTGGGAGTCGAGCAATAAAACGACTTCTGTATTGCCCGGATACCGGTCGAGAATATCTCGGACCTTAACCATGTCATGTCGGGTATGCATCCCATTCTGGAATTTGATCGCGACCTGAGTCGTGTATTCTTTGTCGGCCTCTTCCACGGTCAACACCTTGTTGACCACAATGTTTGGCTCTCGGCTGCGGCGGTCGACCTTCCCTTTGACGTACAAGATCGCTTCCGGTTCAATTTTATCACCCATACGGGAGAATTCTTCCGGCCACATGATGCAGCGCACAATCCCTGTTGGGTCTTCGAAGTCGAAGTTAATGTACTTGGAATTTCCGTTTCGGCTCGGTTTTTTAGTTGTCGCCTTTTTGATGGAGGAAACCATCCCCCCTAAGGTGACTTCCACTCCATCATCTTGATCGCCAACATCGTGAACGGTGTGACTGGCGTAGCGGGTAATTTCAGCCTGTCGCTCGGTAAGAGGATGTGAAGTCAGGTAAAAGCCGAAGACCTCTTTTTCTGCCGCCAGTTTTTGAGAATGCGTCCAATCGGGAGCATCCGGAAGCGATACGACGACCGCTTCCTCTTCTCCGGCTGCTGCAGGTTCATCATCGCCAAACAAAGATTTTTGCCCGCTCTGGCGATCTTTCTGACGAGAAATGGATGCCTGCACGGCCCGATCGACCACAAGCGTCAACTGTTCCCGGTTGCCTCCTAGATTGTCGAGTGCACCTGCTTTCACCAAAAGTTCCAGAGAACTCCGGTTGAGAAGTTTGGGATCAATCCGCTCGGTGAGATCGAAAATATGCAGGAACGGTCCGTTCGCATTTCGCTCCTCGACGATCGCCTTTACGGTCGCATCGCCAACTCCCTTCAAGGCTCCCATTCCGAAAATGATCTTGTCGCCATCGACGGTGAAGTCGACATCAGACCGGTTCACGTCGGGCGGTAGTACTTCGAGCTTCATGCGGCGGGCATCGTCGACGTGCTCGGTGATACGGTCGGAACTTTCCATTCCACAGGAAAGCAAGGCCGCCATAAATTCTACGGGGTAATGTGCTTTCAGGTAGGCGGTCTGATAGGCGATGGCTCCATAAGCGGTCGAGTGCGATTTATTGAAACCATACCCGGCGAACTTTTCGATCATCTCAAAAATGTTCTTTGCCTTATCTTCGGCGAGCCCCTTCTCCACGGATCCTTTGAGGAACTGCTCTTTGTACATGGCGATGATCTTCAGTTTTTTCTTACTGATCGCTTTAATACATTGATAGGACGAAGGAAGTTCGATTCCCCCCAATCGATTCAGGATCCGCATCACTTGTTCCTGGTAAACCATGACTCCATAGGTTTCGTTCAGGATTGCATCAATGATCGGGTGGACCTCCGGGATCGGTTCGCGGCCATGCTTCACGTTCACATAGGTCATGACCATCCCCCCTTCCAGCGGACCGGGACGATAAAGGGCGGAGGTCGCAATGATGTCGGAGAAGCTGTCTGGCTTCATCTTGGTGAGCAGGTCTCGCATCCCGCCACTTTCCAACTGGAAGATCCCTTTGGTTTCTCCCCGTTGCAGCAGCGCAAATGTTTCCTGATCGTCGAGCGGAAGTTTGTGCGGAATGATGTCGATTTTCTGATGCTTTTTAACGTTCTGCACCGACTTGTCGAGAATTGTCAGGTTACGCAAACCCAGGAAGTCCATCTTCAGCAGGCCGACACTCTCAACCGTCGGACCGTCCCACTGCGTGAGAATGTCCTGTTTGCCAGTGATCTTCTGAAGTGGCAGCAATTCGTAGAGGGGCGTATCCGCAACCACGACTCCCGCCGCATGAGTTCCGGCACTACGCGACAGCCCTTCGAGCCGCATCGCGATGTCGAGCATTTCTTTGACTTCAGAATCCTGATCGTAGGCCGACTTTAATTCCGGGCTCTCTTTCAGTGCCGCAGAGAGTTTGATATTCAACGTTTCCGGAATCATTCCCGCAATATCGTTGACTCGGGAAAGGGGGACACCCAGCGCACGTCCGACGTCGCGAATCGCCATTTTCGCTTTAAGCGTTCCGTAGGTACCGATCTGCGAGACGCAGTCTTCTCCGTATTTCTGTTTGGTATAGTCGATCACCATCTGTCGCCGATCGCGACAGAAGTCGATATCGATATCGGGAGGCTCTTTACGACTCGGGTCCAAGAATCGTTCAAACAGCAAGTCGTATTTCAGTGGACAAACCGTACTCAGACCAAGAACGAAGGCGACTAACGCTCCGCATGCCGACCCCCTGGCCGTACAGGGAATGCCGTTGTCTTCCGCAAATCGAACAAAGTCCCACACGATGAGGAAGTAACTGGCGTAACCCATCTGTTTAATAACATTGAGTTCGAAAGCGAGCCGTTCCCAGTGCGCGTCCGTCAACTCTTCTGGTTCGAAACGGGCGACAAGCTGTTGTTCACAGACTTCGCGGAGGTAATCGATATCGGATTTGTTATCCGGTGGATAGAAAACGGGGTAGTGCTTTTTCTGCTCAAGCTGAATATCAACCCTGTTGGCGATTTCCTGTGATCGTTTGACGGCTTCATGATGCGTAGGAAATGCGGCATACATTTCGTCCGGCGTTCGCACGTGGAACTCCGTTGTCGACATCCGCATCCGTTTTTCGTCACTTCGCAACGATCCCGTATTGATACAGAGCAGAACATCGTGAGGACCTGCGTCTTCCTGGTCCAGATAGTGGGCATCGTTCGTCGCGACCAGTGGCAAGCCTAGACGATTGGCGAGATCGATGGTCCCTTCGCCGCATTCTCGCTGAATTTCGACACCACTGTTCTGGATTTCCATATAGAACCGGTCCCCGAATACGCGTTGGTACCAGGAGATCAGTTCTTCGCATTCGGTCCATTTCTCCGCCAGAATCATGCGGGAAAGTTCACTCGAGGCGCAACCGGAGAGGCAAATTAATCCTTCATTGAATTGCTCCAGAATTTCTTTGTCGATTCGCGGTTTATAATAGAATCCTTCCAGAAATGATTTGGAGCTGAGGCGAACCAGGTTTTGGAACCCGACGGAGTTCATGGCGAGCAATGTCAGGTGGTAACTTGAATCCCTCATGCGGGAGGAGGAGCGGTCGAAACGGCTGAGAGGAGCAATGTATGCTTCCATCCCGACGATCGGATTGACCTCCTCCGCACGGCAGGTATTGTAAAACTCCATCGCTCCGTAAAGATTCCCGTGGTCGGTAATCGCGACTGAGTCCATCCCGTTGGCTTTTACCTTCTGCACCAGATCAGGAATTCGAGTAGCACCATCCAATAGACTGTAGTGGGTGTGACAGTGCAAATGAGCAAAAGGACGTTCAGACATTGCAAATCCTTGCGAGGAGGAAGTTCCATCGAGAGGGAGAACCAGCTAACACACGCCTCGAGATTGAATCAGGGTGTGTCAGACTCTCATTTTATCAAGCTGGCGGCGGATCTCAATCACCTTCGCTTGGACCAAATAGGAGAGTGAAGAAAATGGTCGGCAGGCTCTACCCTGTCCGTATAATCGACTACAGAATAAGTAAAATGGCGTTCCAGCACAGATATTCTACAGCCAAGAGGTCCCCCCCCCCGGACTCCCTTTGCACCTGCATTTCAGCTGCGTTAAACTGGCGTTAAACTGTTTGTAGCTAGACCCTTTTCTCGACGCGACAGAGCAGTTCGAGGTTTTAAGTCTCCCCCTGTTCAAGGTTCAGCATTTCATGTTCGAGGATTATTCCCGGCTGCTTAACTCCAGTAAATTGACCGACGAACAGGCGGCCCAGATTCTGGGGCCAGTCGGTTTTGATGATTTGCCGAAAGCCAGGCAGCGTTTTGCGGAATTGTGCCCCGACGATGAGTGCCGTGAATCACTGGGGCGATGCCTCAACACCCTCCTGGTCGCCCTTTCCGATACTGCTTCTCCTGATGGCTCGTTGATTAACTTCGAAAGGTACGTTCAGTCTGTTGAAGATAGATCGGTCCTGTTTGAATACCTGGCCAATAATCCTCGCGGAGTCGAGATTCTGATTAAGCTGTTCGTCGGCAGCCAGTTCCTGACGGAAATCCTGCTGCGAAATCCGGACTACCTGAACAGACTGACGCGTCACAAACGTCTTTCCGAATTTAAATATCTCCAACAATTCATTGAGGAAGAAAAGAAGGCGACGGATCCGTATCCGACACTCAATGAAAAACTCAACGCGATTCGGCGGTACCAGCACTGGGAATTGCTCCGCATCGGCGCCTGCGATTCATTCGGATTGCTCGATTTAAAATCGGTGACGGTTCAACTTTCCCTTCTGGCAGACAGTTTAATCCAAAGCTGTCTGCGTTTGGTGGCTGAAGACTTAAAGGTAGATGTCTCCAATTTTGTTGTCATCGGTTTTGGCAAACTGGGTGGCGAAGAGATCAATTACAGTTCCGATATCGACCTCGTTTTTCTGACCGATGAAGATGCTGCCCGATTCTGGGGTCTCGGCCAGAAATTAATCAACGCGTTGATGGCGTCCACGGGCGAAGGCTTCATGTACCGGGTCGATATGCGATTGCGTCCGTGGGGTCGTTCGGGAGCGCTGGTGAACACCGTTAAGGCACACATCGATTACCTGAAAAAGCATGGCATGACCTGGGAAAAGCAGGCGCTGCTAAAAGCGAGAATCATTGCCGGCAATAGTGACATCGGAAAAGACTTCCTGCGCCAGGTGGATGAGTTCATCTTCACTCTGCCGGAAAAGGCAGTGCGTGAAAACATTGACAGCATGAAAAGCAAGATCGAGAAAAAGATCGAGAAGCAGGGGCATGTCTGGGGAGAAGTTAAACAGGGGCCTGGGTCAATTCGAGATATTGAATTTGTGACTCAATACATCCAGCTGCGATACGGGGGCGAAAACCGATCCATTCGCCATTTCACGACGTTGGAAGCCTTAATTCGACTGGCTGACTTCGGTTACATCAATGCCGAAGAATACCGACAGCTGTCTACGGGGTATTCGTTCCTCCGCACGATCGAGCACTCTCTGCAGCTAATGCATTACAAACAGACGCATCATCTGCCGGAAAGTGATCGGGAGATGGCTTACCTCGCCCGACGGCTCGATTACCCATCGGCGAAACAGTTCATCAAGCAGTATGAGCAACACAGTTCGGCTATCCGGAGGATCTACGAAAAATACATTCTGAAGAAGGGAAATAAAGACGCGACTCCCTCCCCGGATTTGAATCCGGACTTTTCACATATCGTCACGACATACAAGAAAGTCTTTGAACAGGACCAGATTGATTTTCATATTCGCATGATGAAAAAGTTAAACGACGATCAAATCGTTTCTATTCAATCGCGTCAAAAACCGGAAGATCTTTGGGAGCTCACTGTGATCGGTTTCAATATGCGCGGGAGTTTTTCTGTCGTTTGCGGACTGCTGTTTGTCTATGGATTTAATATCGAAGGGGGGCACGCCTTTACCAATCTTGATGTCTCGCCGGAAAATGTCGTGATTGGAAATCTGGATGTTCACGATAGCAAGCGAAAATTCATCAACGTCTTTCTGCTTAAGCCCCCCCTGGAAGAAGTTCTGCCCGAAGTTTGGGACCGGTATCAGGCAGACCTTTGCGAATTACTGACGGAAATCAAGGAGGGGAGACTGGAGGAAGCTCAGGGAAGATTGGCGAAAAGAGTCGCCCATGCACTGAAAGATGTCCCTTCAACACAGGCGAATCTGTACCCGGTCACGATTGAGATCGACAATGATCGTTCGACCCATTCGACCGTCCTGACAATTGAATCGGAAGATACGATCGGCTTTCTGTATGAGATGGCGAACGCCTTGTCGTTAAACGAAGTCGATGTCGGCCGTGTCATCATCACGAGCGAAAACAGCATTGTTCACGATACGATTTTCGTGACCACAGACGATGGCAGTAAAATCACGGACCCCAAACAACTGGACGAACTGCGTGCTGCGATTGTCCTGATTAAACACTTCACGCATTTGCTGCCGCACTCTCCTAATCCGGAAACGGCATTACTTCATTTTCGCGACTTCCTGATTCACGTGTTTAATCAACCCGACTGGGCTGCGGACTTAGCGTCTCTGCGAAAACCAGACGTCTTGAACGCGCTCGCGCGTTTATTAGGGGTGAGCGACTTCCTGTGGGAAGACTTTCTCCGTTTACAATTGTCAAACCTGTTCCCGGTGCTGAAGGATACAGAATCGCTGAAAGTCCGAAAGGAGAAGGAAGACCTGCGGAACGAATTGAATGAGATTCTATCGGGGCAATCGAGCAAAGAAGGCAAAATCGACGCCCTGAATGCGTTTAAAGATCGCGAGATGTTCCGAATCGATATGCGGCACATCCTTGATCTGATCACTGAATTCGGAGACTTCTCAGCCGAACTATCGGATCTGGCTGAGGTGGTGGTGGAATCGGCGACGAACCTGTGTTTGCAGGCCCTGACAGACCGTTATGGGTCTCCGCTACAGGAAGATGGTAGTCCCTGTCGGTTCTCTGTTTGTGCCTTGGGCAAATGCGGCGGGCGGGAGTTGGGTTTCGCTTCGGACATTGAATTAGTGTTTCTGTACGAAGGGAGTGGAAAAACAGAGGGACCGGAATCGATCACAACCAATGAATTCTTCCAGCATCTGGTTGAACAATTCAAACAGACTATTCGCGCCCGTCAGGAAGGGATTTTTCAACTTGACCTGCGATTACGTCCTTATGGTCGCGCGGGCAGTCTGGCCGTTTCTAAAGAGGCGTTCGAGAAATACTTTTCCCATGATGGTCCCGCCTGGCCTTATGAACGGCAGGCACTGGTAAAGCTTCGGCATGTGTGCGGAGATGAGAAGTTCGGACACATCATGACAACCTTACGCGACGAACTAATCTACCACGGCCCCCCCTTCGACGTGTCCGCCATGCGCGCGATGCGAGAAAAGCAGGTTCGTCAGTTGATTAAAGGGAGTACGCTGAATGCCAAACTGAGCCCCGGTGGTCTGGTCGACATTGAATACCTCGTTCAGGGGTTGCAGATCAATTATGGTCGAGCGAATTTCCTGCTTCGGTCCAGTAATACTCGCCAGGCGATCAGTGCTCTCCACATGTCGGGCATTTTCTCGCCAGAGAACTTCGAAAAACTCCGCACCGCGCACATGTTTCAACGAAGATTGATTGATGCCCTGAGAATGGTCCGCGGGAACGCCAAGGATTTGACGGTTCCTGCTGTCGACAGTGAAGAGTTCGAATTTCTCGCCCGTCGGCTGGGTTATCAATCGAACACAGCAAAATTAAAGAATGATCTGGAAGAGTCGATCACTAATGTCCTCGAAATCAGCCGGGCCTTAATGTAGACGCCGCGGCAGGATAGACCGAATCCCACCGTCAAAGTCGGAGCACAGAAATCGATCTGGCTCTGATTCAGGCAAGTTGCTAAGATTCTCGACTTCTCCCCCTGAGCCAGATTGCGCTCTGGTGGAAGAAAAGGCGTAAACCTAGAACCAGACTAGCTTTACGAAAACAATACATTTGAATTAAATTCGCGATCACTCGAACACGAATGGGAAGGATCCCGCTGCCAATGTTCGATTTAATTTCATCTAACCTGAAATCCGGGCGTCTGCAACGAATGGAATCACACGCACCTCTTCACACTTTGCGACAGCCAGTTTTGTCGCTGAAGACAATTTTGTCGCTGAAGACAGCTTCCTCGCTGACTCGCTCGTTCTTGCTTTTGCTGTTTTGCGCGATGCCGCTTGCCGCACAGGAAACTCCGGAGGAAGGCCGTGCCAGAATTCCGCGCCCTGAAGTGAAAAAGCCAAAGGATCCCCAACGCGAAAAGGCTCTTCAGAAGGTACTGGAGAACTGGTCTGAATCTTCCAAACGGATAGATCGATTGGAAGCCGAACATATCCATTACAAATTTGACCACACGTTTCAAGTTGTGTATCAATCCCGCGGAAAGGTCTTCTTCGAAGCGCCTGGAAAAGGCCGCATCGACATGCAACCGATCAAGCAGGGCAACAATGGCGGCGTTGGTGCCAAGCACGAAGTTGAACACAACGGCGTAAAACGAAAATATAACATTCAGGAGGATCAGGAAGAGAGTTGGATCTCGGATGGCGAACTGATCACACAGATCAAAGAGTCCGATAAAACTTATATCGAACTTCCAATACCAAAAGAACTTCATGGTTCTAACGTGATGAATGGTCCCCTTCCATTTTTATTCGGACTTCCACCAGAAGAAGCGCGTCGTCGATTTGATCTGGAATTGATGGACCTGACCAAAGATTCAATAGTCATTAAAGCCACGCCCCGTACTGCCATGGACCACCAGAACTTCAAGGTTGCCCTGATTAAGCTGAGTCCGCAGAACTATCTTCCGCAGGGCGTCAAGTTGTTCGAGGGGTCGGATTCTGATGAAACCTACATGTTCAAAGATTTTGAGATTAACAAAAAAGGTTTCCTGGGTGGCGTGTTTGACAAAGATCCATTTAAGCCGAATTTGTCTAGATATTCGAGGGTTCAATTACCTGAAGACGAAAAGCAGAACAAAACAACGATGATGCCTCAGCTTGGCGGGCAGCAACTCCCCGTGCCTCGTCCGCAAACTCAAAACGTAACACCGATCGTTCCTCCCGATAAATTTCCGAATCTGATCGGACTTGGTCACAAAGAGGCGAAAGCCGAAGCGGAAAAACTCGGTTTTAAAACAAGCTTTGTCCCAGGTAAGTCGATGGAGAACGAAGAATATCATTACAAAGTCTACGACATGCAAGTGATCGAAAAAGACGGGGAAAAGGTCTTAAGAATGACCGTGTACGACAATCCCAATCGCGTAAAGAATTGATGGAGAACCGCCCCCTTCAAAGAAGGGGCCGTGTTTCGAACAGTCTTAGGATGTAATTGACCGATACCTCCCGGTCCCCTAGACTTAAAGATGAGTGCGGAATTGCAGGAGGAGCCCTTTCGTCTCCCCCTGTTTACCTTTAACCGCACGATCCACTTTCAGGAAAGTCGCAGGTTAGCCGGGTGCGAAAACTCATTATTGATGCAGATCCAGGAATCGGAAGTGCCCTGACGCTCATCGCCGCCATGCAGGATCCTGAAATTGACCTGCTGGCGATTACTGCTACGGCAGGACGCGTGAGCGCGGCCCAGGCATCCAGCAACATCCAGGCACTGGTGGATTTGTTCGACCCGCCCAAAAGGCCCCGTATTGGTTGGGCTGCGGAAAACGTATCGGCTCTCCCTCAATTTCCCGAGGAACCCTGCTCTGCCCTGCTGAATGGAAAGCTGGGTCTGGGGGATTTTGAATTTAATCCTCCCCAGCCTCATCATCGGATTGATTCGCCCAAAGTCCTCTCAGAACTGACGCGAGAGTACCCGAATGAGATTACTCTACTGACCTTGGGACCGCTGACGAATGTCGCGCGGGTAAATGACTATCATCCCGGTATTCTGCAGAAACTCCACGAGATCGTGATCGTAGGTGGTTCCCATCACCATAGTGGCGACATTACTCCTGCTGCCGAGTTCAATTTCTACGCCGATCCCCCCAGTGCGCGGACAGTCTTGTCTGTTCCTGCGACTAAGACACTTGTGCCGCTCGACGTGAGCGAGAAGATCGAAATGACGTACGAACAATTTTCGGACTGGTTTGAGCAATCGCCAACATCACTCGGTCAGCTGTTACGAGAGATGATCCCCGCCTGCTTCAGGTTGCATCACCAGCTATTGGGAAGAGAATGTATTCCACTTCGGGAAATGGTTGGGCTGGCGGTTGCTGCCCGTCCGCTGACGGCAGAATCGAAACAAATCGCCGTAGCTGTCGAATGTCAGGGTAAACTGACGCGGGGCATGACCATCTTCGATGAACGACCGCACCCCACCTGGAAACCGAATGTGGAACTGGTCACCACGCTTGATTCACAGGGTGTTCTCGATTACTGTCGAACCATGTTGCAAGGCTGCGGAAAGTCTGTTTAAGCCTGATTTATTTGCCTGCTAACCTCCACCGTTCGCTCCCGCCCCACCAAGGTTTGCTTTCTGTATGACTGACTCCGCCGAGCCATTAGTATTCATGATGGGCCAGTTCGAAGCGGTCATCCCTCAAGACCGTGTCTACAGCACCAAGCACCTCTGGTTACAGAAACTAGAGCCGCAATTATATCGCGTCGGATTCACCAGCTATTCGGTCCGCTTGCTACAGGACGTCTATTTTCTGGAATGGCGAGTCGAAGCCCCAACCATCCTCCGAGAAAAGCAGGAGATCGGGGAAGTGGAAAGCTCCAAGGCACTTTCCACCCTATACGCCCCCGCCGTCGGCGAACTTGTCCAGTTCAATGAACATTTGCTGGAAGACCCAACTCCTATCAATACCGATTGTTATGGAACTGGCTGGTTGTATGATCTCCGCACAACTGCGATAATGAAAACACCAGCAGAATATGTCGCCCACCTCGACGAGGGGTGGGAGAAAACGCAAAATATGCTGAAAGGGCAGATCAATTAACGATTTGCTTTGAAGCGTCTACAGGCGTCGTTCGTGCCAGTGCGTTGCGATTCATTCCCACGGTTCTCATGTATTGATCAATCCAGGGCAGACCATTTATGGCCGGAAAAAAACTAACGGTAGTCATCTCGCAGGCACAGGGTAAACATCCTGTCCGCTCCAAATTGGAGGAAGAGGTCGCCGGTTCCCTTCTGATGGATCCGCGAGTCAGTATCTCACTGATTCCGAATCTGTACGATATGGCCGCCGACCATACCGGGCTCGTTTTTCTGCGCTCGCTAAAAGGTCCATTCGTACTGTTGGGTTGGCAATACCCTCGCGCACTTCACTGGACATTAGACCGCCAGCAAATCCCCGGCCACGAAGGCGTGACGGAGCTGATTGATGACGCCGACGAAGACGAGGAAGAACTCGAAACGGAGCCAAGCGAATCGATTGGTTCCACAAAGACTCCAAACCGAAACATCTACTGTATCGACATGCGTGTCTCGTCCAATCCTCAGGAGTACGTTGACGAGATTCACCGAATCTTCGAAGAAGAAAACCAGCAACCAGAAGAGAACGACCAGCTTGTCCAACTCTCCTTCAATCCCACGTCCAATGGGAACAGATCGACCAATGGTTCTTCAAATGGATCCACCAACGGTGCCCATTCCAACGGTTCCTCCCAGAATGGGAATTCGGCTCCATTATTTGACCTGACGCAATTCATCTTAGACCCGGCGAAGGTCGAAGCCGCTTCTCCCCAGGAGGAGATTGCTCTTCTGAAATCAGCCCAACCACCGATAAAGCGTCGTTGGTATCCTGTCATCGATTACAGTCGCTGCACGAACTGCATGGAGTGTATTGATTTCTGTCTATTCGGGGTTTACGGCGTCGATAGCATCGACCGAATTCTGGTGGAAGAACAAGACAACTGCAAAAAAGGATGCCCCGCCTGCAGCCGAGTCTGCCCGGAAAACGCGATCATCTTCCCCGGACATAAAACCCCCGCCATTGCCGGTGCCGAAGGGGAAGTCGCTGGCCTGAAGATTGACCTTTCCAAATTGTTTGGTGGTTCGGATGAAGACGCCGTCGATCTTGCCGTTCGCGAAAGAGACGCCGAGTTGATGGCTGATGGCCGTGAGCTGGTTGGAAAATCGGTCGGCCTCTCCGAACGATACGTCGGTCGATCTGATAACCGGGAACGGGACGATCTCGACGACTTGATGGACGAGCTGGATGACTTGGGAATCTAATCTGTGCCTGATTCCTTTGATCAAAGCCGCTTGCGCTCCGCATACATAAAGGCTCAAGAACAGCTCCTTCAAGAACGCACTCTTCAAGGTTGGTGGGAAGGAGGGCTTTCCACATCCGCACTCGCGACCGCGACCGCTGTAGTTGCGCTGGAGATGGTCCAACGGCAATTGCCGAACCGGGATGATCAGTATCAAGAACTGATTACCAACGGACTCCGCTGGTTGGCGGAACACCAGAACGACGATGGTGGTTGGGGCGATACGGTTAAAAGTTTCAGCAACATTTCCACATCGATGCTCGCCCGGGCCGCATTGGAAGCAACCGGCACCACGGATAAATACGCCTCCGAAGTGAAGCAGGCCGATGCCTACATTAAACGAATTGGTGGGGTCAAAGCCGTCATCCGTCGGTATGGAAAAGACAAAACATTTTCCGTTCCCATCCTGACTCAATGCGCACTCGCGGACCAAGTCGATTGGAAACAGATTCCCTCATTGCCATTTGAACTGGCTTGTTTACCACATCGTTTTTATAAAACAGTCAAACTCCCGGTCGTCAGCTATGCCCTGCCTGCCCTCATCGCCATCGGGCAGGTCCGCTATCATTTCGCTCGGCCCTGGAATCCGCTTACTCGAATCATCCGGAAACTGAGTCGGCAGCGAACGCTCGATAAACTAGTCACCTTGCAACCCGAATCGGGCGGTTTTCTGGAAGCGACTCCGCTGACATCATTCGTCACGATGAGCCTGGCGGCGATGGGACAGCACGAACATCCCGTGGTAAAAAAGGGGGTGCAGTTTCTTGTCGATAGCGTCAGACCTGACGGTAGTTGGCCGATTGATACTAACCTCGCCACCTGGGTGACGACGTTGTCCACGAACGCAGTCGAAGGCGATGTTCCCGAGGAATCTCGCGATACCGTCCTGAAGTTTCTCCTCGACCAGCAGTACCAGACAGTTCACCCCTACACCAATGCAGACCCAGGCGGATGGGCCTGGACCGATCTGACGGGCGGGGTTCCCGATGCGGACGACTCACCCGGTGCAATCCTGGCCATTCTGAATCTTAACCAGACGACCAATTTCAAACACGATACAGAAATTCGTCAGTCCGCAGATCTGGGTGTTCAGTGGCTACTCGATATTCAAAACCGAGATGGCGGCTGGCCGACTTTTTGCAAAGGCTGGGGGGCACTTCCATTCGACAGAAGTTCTCCCGATTTGACTGCGCATACATTGCGAGCACTGTTCCGATATCAGGGTACCTATGCCGATCTATGGCAGAGTGAAGCAGATACCCGGCAATTAGAGAAAGTAGAAAACGCGATTGAACGAGGGTTCGGGTTTCTCCGGCGGATTCAGCGGACAAATGGCAGTTGGGTCCCGCTCTGGTTTGGTAATCAGCATGCGGACGATGAAGAAAACCCGCTGTACGGGACAGCCCGAGTTTTGGCGGCTTGGTTCGAATTGGGAAGAGGAGAAGCGGTTGAGGCCCAGCGGGGTCTAAATTGGATATCGAACTCGCAAAACGAATCTGGAGGGTGGAGCGGACAACCTGGTCTTCCCGATTCGGTAGAAGAGACGGCACTCGCGCTGGAAATGCTGGTAGTTGGTAACGGATCTCCTGAAAAAATCGAACGAGGTCTCGACTGGCTCTGCTCGGCGGTAGAATCAGAACGATACCGCAATCCGAGTCCAATCGGCTTTTATTTTGCGAAATTGTGGTACTTTGAGCGGCTCTATCCGTTAATATTTACAGTGTCCGCATTGCATCGCGCTTGCCATCGTTTTGGGATTTCAACTTCGAATCGCTGAATCAACTGATTCTGGGGATTGCAGGCGGGCAGATAAGAATCGAAGATAGAATAACCCCACCAGCAAAATCTGGATTAGAATATAACCCCTCATCCAGCCAACCAGTAAGTAAGAGAGTATGTGCTGACGGTTACGTTGGCGTCACCCACTGATTTACTGTCCTCGAATATCAACCTGGTAACCCCGCCCCGATCAATTTCGTTCCGTCTTGAGGTCATTTGAAGACAAACATTGATTGAGCGCTGGATCCTCTTCAGCATGGCGATGGTTTCCGATTGGGAGCACCTTGTGTCGATAGCACCTTCTGACCCCCGAGCAAAAGAGATGAACCGGCTTTCTGAGAAAGACGATCTCGACAAGCCGGTCAAACGAAAAAAGCGACGCAGTACAAGTCACCTGAAGATGGTGCCGGAGACGCTCGAACTGCGTGAAGCGGTTAAAGCCGCTGCTGAGAAATACGTGGAGCCTCTCGATAAATCGCGTCCCTTCCTGAAGGGGGAGCTCGAACATCACAGTCGCACCCTGCTGGAACAGATGGAGCTTCCCCAAAAGTTCCTCGGGTTCGCGATGGTCTTAATTGGAAACTTCTTCTGGCGACGTCAGTTCCTGGCAGTTCCGTTTGAACGCCGGTTACTGTTACTTCCCCACTGCCTTAAACATGCGGAAGGCTGCCCCGCCGAATACGATGAATTCGGTCTCGATTGCGAAACATGTGGCGCCTGCTCCATTGCCGATTACAAAGTCAAAGCGGAGAAACTGGGCTACAAAGTTCTGGTGGCGGAAGGTTCGCCTGTTGTTCTCAAGATTATCATCGCCGGATACGTCGATGGTATTCTGGGCGTCGCCTGTCTTAACGTTCTCGAAAAGGCAATCGACAAAGTCCTGATCGCGGGGGTCCCGTCCTATGCGGTTCCTCTGCATTCCGGTGACTGCAAAAACACCAAACTGGATGAAGCCTGGATCTGGGAAGTTCTTGAACAATACGAACCCCTTCCCGAACCGACCACGGCCAGCTACCTACCGCTAATGCGGTCTGCAAACGATTTATTCGAAGATCGTTTTGAAGAATATCTTCCTCGCCAACGTAGTGGTAATGATAAATCGGGACCACTCGCTTTCACGGAAACAGAAGCGTATCAGTTCCTGCAGCATGGTGGAAAACGGTTTCGACCTTTCGTTACCTTGGCTGCATATTACGCTCTCCATCCCGAAGCTTCGGAACAGATGCTGGTTACCAATACCGAAAAATGGGAAATCCCGATCTCGGTTGGTCGCGTGGCGATGGCGATTGAAGCGTTTCATAAAGCGTCGCTGGTACATGATGATATTCAGGACGAGGACCAATACCGCTACGGCAACGACACCCTGCACCGTCAATACGGGATTGGCCAGGCGATCAATATTGGCGACTACTTAATTGGACTTGGCTACCGATTGCTGGCGCTAGGCCGTGATGAACTTGATGCAGCGATTGTTGCTGACATTCAAGGCAAAATGGCAGAAGCCCATCTCAAGTTGAGCGATGGTCAGGGTGCGGAAATGGCGTGGTCGAGTGGCGATGCCTCTGCACTGACACCGATTGAAGCATTGCAGATTTATGCTCTGAAAACATCCCCTGCTTTCGAAGCCGCGTTATACGCGGGCGTCCGCATGGCCGGCGCGATTGAACAGTATGCTGAGTTAATTTCCAACTACTGTCGTCAGGTGGGTGTCGGTTTTCAAATTTTGAACGACCTCAACGACTGGCGGGGCGATGGGCACAACAAGCTGGTCGCTGGTCAAGATGCCGCAGCCTTGCGTCCTACAGTCCTGCTGGCATTGGCATTACAGGAAGCGAAGGGGGACCAGAAGAGCCATCTGGAAGCCGCCCTCGATCCCAAGGCAAACCCGGAAGTGCGCGTAAAGACACTTCAACGTCTCTATCGAGAATTAGGTGTGTTCGAGAAAGCGGAAAAACTGGTAGAACGTTCTCGGTGGCGTGCTCAGGATTTGGCGGATGAAGTCAAGTCAGACGATTTCCGGCAGCTGTTGCACTTCCTGGTGGAAACCATTCTGGAAGACTCGGCCGAAGATAAGTCGGAACCCGAACCCCAATCAGAAGTGATGGTTTCGTTGAACGTCACTTCATCCAACTGATTTAAGTTCGAACAAATCGATTACCTAAATCGTGTTCTGACTCGAAACTTTTACGACATAAAAAAACCTCCCGTCACTTCATGACTGGGAGGTTTTTTGTTTTTGACCTGCTGACTGAACTGAGCCTCAAAGACCTGTTATTTAAACCAGCCTTTTCTCGAAGACTTACGAGAATGGCATCGGTTCGGGTTGCAGGGCGAAGGGGAAGACCCGAATCGGCTCCCCATCGGGATAGTCGTCACGGTAGGTTAATTGGGCGGCACGGTCAGCAGCAAATTGCAGCATGACAAATTCGAGTCCGCACATATGATCCTGGTTAATCTCAGCGGCGACGTCCGCGAAGACTTCACCGGCCGAGGCCGCATGTCGGCGAACACCATGAATACTGTTCTCGCGAACTTTAACACCGGCGGCAGCCAGTTTAACCAAGCCTTTGAGGAAGTGACCGACAGGTGTGTCTGGGCCGGAAACGCGCCACAGGCGTTCCCATTCGTCATTCGCTTCCCAGTAGTAACCTTGATTAAAATAATCGATCGCCAGCAGGAAGACGCGATTCTCCGCCCAGTTGTCGGCAGTCAGTCCCATGGAAGGACGACCGCGACGACCGAAGTTATGGCCTTTGGGATCGCGGATAGGGTGGGGAGTGGTCGTTCCGGGTACGTAGGTGTAACTAGGAAGTTGTACTGTCGGTAAGAGTCGTTGAATTTCACCTTCAACCTGGTACATATTTGGGCATCTCCAAGCCTGGGACTGAAAACAGAATTTCAACAGGCGCAAAACTCAAAACATAAAGGGAGCAGCGACCGAAAGAGCAGCTGAGCTGAACTCTTTGCGATTGATAAAACACCGATCCAAGAGGATCTCATCCGTGAAAGCGACCATTCGAGCGGTTGGACCTGTCAGGTCTCCGAGAGGGAGGTCGAATGATTCAAGAAAGACAGCCCATTCTCCGACAGGCCGTGCGCGCATGTATATTGAGAAAGAGTAACGTCATCTGAGGTTGTAAAATACCCGAAATTCAGGCCTGTTTTCGAGATGAATATGAAGAAAAACAGCATTTTTCCATAAGATTCCCACATCCCACGGCATAAATTCCGGCTACTTTCTCTGGCTTACTATTCATTTGCATCATTCTCCTCCCAAAAGGACATTCTCTGAGGGAATGCACTGTAGCCGCGAGCAGGTGGGCTTCCTGTATGGTATCGACCGATATCCCAAATATTCGGGAGCGATCGTAGAAAACGGCCTCGGCTAACCAGCCTGTCTGCTGATGAAATTCCGAGGAGACGATCTCCCTCTTCCAACAATAGTTGCCGACGAGGAGAACAGCGATGCCGCTTTGAAAGCAGACCTTCTCAAAATGGAGCCGTTCCCTGTTGCCCTTAATCACGGCGGGCTATGATGGAATGATCCTGTCCTGAGTTTCGTGAAGGTGGTTTCTTCGCTTTCGCGTACGCATCAGATAATATCTCTTCATCTTCCACCGCTTTTGTATCCAGAGGCAATCAACATGGCCGTCACCCCTGCTCTCTCTTCCGAAGTTCTCGCCGCGTTAGAAAAGTATGACACACCAACGGTCTGCAATGTCATTGAGTTATTCAATGTCCGCCCGCGTAATGAAGGTTTCATGAATGACTCGATTAAGTCGTGCTTTCCCAAACTGAAGCCAATGGTCGGATTCGCGCTGACTTCCACCTTTCGTTCGCAGAAACCACCACGCGGGGGAGATGTTTACGCCAGCATCGACAAACAATTGTCTGCATTCGAAGATATCCCCGGACCACCCGTGATCATCTTTCAAGACATTGATGAACCAACAGCCGCCGCGACCTTCGGCGAAGTCATGTGCACGACCTACAAAGAATTTGGTTCCAAAGGCCTGATTACATCGGGAACAGGACGCGACCTTGATCAGGTTGAAGCAATCGACTTCCCCTGCTTCACTGCTGGTACGACCTGTGCTCATGGTTACTGTCATATCGTTTCTGTGAATGTTCCCGTTTCCGTCGGTGGAATCACTGTGTTCCCTGCAGAGTTACTCCACGGTGATTGTAACGGCGTTACGACAATCCCTCTGGAGATTGCCTCGGAAGTCCCTGACGCCTGTAAAGCGTTGATGAAAGCCGAAGACATCATTCTCGATTACTGTCGCCAGGAACAAAAAACAGTCGCCGGATTCACCGAAGCTCGTAAAGCGTGCGGCGACGAAATAGCCAAACTGGGTAAACGTCTTCGCGGCGAATCTTAAATCGATTTCGAATTCAAACCCGTTTCGCCTGTCAGGAATCACAGCGACTTTTTATGGGCCCGTACGGACTTCTTTCGCACATTTGCAGACAGATCGTTCATCTGTTTTTCCGGACTCTTTCCGGAGTCAAAAGACAGAACCGGATGCTACGGTCATTCCCATCCCGGTATCGTCCGGCGATCTGTCTGGAGTCCGTATATAACTTTGGCCTAGGTCCGTACGTTGCATTGACCGCTCTGTCGACGGTGGTCCTGAAGTCGATTCTTGAAGGCAATGAATTTCATCTGGCTTTCATTGGAGCCGTGGCAGGAGGAAGTAGTCTACTCAGTCCGGTCGTCACTTGGCTCGAACGATACGTAAGTAATAAAACACTCGTCGTCTTTCCCTGTCTGGCAATGACGGTCCTGCTCTGGCTGACTCCGCTGACACAGAATTCCGCGACCACCTTTGTTGTTTTGATGAGTGGCCTGTATCTTCTCCAGGCGGCACCGCGCGTCGCCGAGATGAACATGTTCCAGTTCGTCTATCCTGCAGAATTGCGTTCGCTGGCAGTCGGATGGTTGAAATCGATTGCGGGCGTTTGTGCCTTGGTGATCACGTTGATTGCGTACACCTGGTTCAGCCGGTTTCCAAATTACTACTGGATTGTCTTCTGCCTTGTTGGGTTTATTCTTCTACTGGCGGCGATTGCTTACGCCTTCATTCCAGTGAGGTATCCCGAACGTCGTGTGCACGATGACGATTCGAATTTGTGGAAAGAGATTCGACATAACCTCTCGATCATCCTCCGCGATCGAAGATTCGTCTGGTTCCAGACCGGCTTTGCTGTAGCTGGTTTTGCAAACCATATGAGCCTGATTTTCGTCGCGGAAATCCTACAGGAGAAAGTTCTTGCTCAAGGGGCCACCTTGGCGACTCTGGCTGATTTTTTCCGCACTTATGGAGGTGGATACCTCGACATTACCGAACAGAAAATCAATGTGATTATCGTCGGGCTAATCATCGCCGTGATTCCATCTGTGTTGGAATTCACCACTGCTCCTTTGTGGGGGCGATGGATGACAACGAAAAATCCGATTGAAAGCCGACTGGTCGTCGTATTAATGCAACTCGTCGGTTTTATCTGCTTCGCCATCGGCGGGATGACGCTGAACTTAATCTGGTTCCTGATCGGAATCTCGATCTGTTCCGTCGCTGTCGCAGGCGGGCTGATCAACTGGTTAACGGGCAGCTTGTATTTTGCACCAGTGCAGTATGTCTCGCTGTACAACTCGACGAATTTGACTCTCACAGGAATTCGCGGACTGATCGCCCCCTTGGTTGGGGGATATCTACTTTCGGATCAGGGGCTGCACCTTGAACATAACATCTTCTGGGTCGGCGCAGGTCTCTTGCTGATCGCATCGCTCATCCTTGGTTCACAGATCATCTACGACCGCGGGCGGGGAATTCAATAGGGGCAACTCTTAATGTTGCCACCGTTTCCAAGACAAAGCTGGCCGGTCAACCCGAAACTGGACCAGTCGCTGATGTTCGACTTCCGTCACATAGGCTGTTCGACCATCCGGGCCACCGAAGCAAATGTTACTCGGTTTCGCACCCAGCACGTCGATTTCCTGTAGCAGTTCACCCGCAGGGGATAGCTTGATGACAGTCCCTTTTCCGTAACGCGTCACATACAGATTGCCATCAATATCGCACCGCATTCCATCGAATCCATGATCGTCAAACTTCTTCAATAGCTGCTTATCGACTAGCTCTTTATCGTCGGTAATCGTGAACTTCCAGATATTCAGTTGATTGCTTTCATTTACATAGAGCGTCTTCCCGTCGGGTGAGACTTCGATGCCGTTGGCTGTTCCCATATTGTCAGCAGCCAGAACCACCGATCCATCGAGATCAATTCGCCAAACACGACCATTATCTTTCGACCAGTTCGGATCGCTGGCGAAAAGTGTTCCGTCCAACATGATCGCAATATCGTTCGGTTGTGTCATCTCATCTGAGTGAGCATACACTTCCACTGCCCGGGACTTCATGTCGACTTTTAGAATATTGTGTCCGACATAATCCGCGACGAACATGGTTCCCGCCTGATCAAAGCGAATCCCATTGCCGACACTTTTACCCGGAAGTTTAAGAAATATTTCAGTTTCGCCATCAGGTGACGTCTTACCGATGGTCTGCCGTTCGCTGTAATTTACTGCGTAAATGTTACCAACGTCGTCGCAGGCAGGCCCTTCGATTCCGGAGGTAAAACTTTTTTCCGGCGTCAACGGTTCCGCAACAAACAGATTTTCCTCAGCAAACACAGAACAACTCCCCCAACTGATAATGATTGATAATACGAAAAATGGATATGAAAAGTTCATGTGAGGATAAACCCTTTCGAAAGTCCCGCCTGATCACGATGGGACGGAAAAACTTCTGTAATTGAAATAGAATCCATTCAGAAACCCAGTGGTGTTACATTTGCTACTGCAAAATCAGAGACAACTTGACCTATCAGAGGGTTTCAGAACTGCTGATAGAAATCACGTTGCTGCGGTCAAGCATTTACTGCATTGACCTTTTAATAATATTTCGGTTACTTCGCCAAAGACATCAGCGCTAGCCAGTTGAGGAAGTTCAAACGCCAGGTCGCGGAGACAGGAGACATCGCCACAGACGATGCAAAGAAAATGCGGATGCTCGTCCGACCCTGTTTCCTGAGCGATCCATTCGAAACGCCAAACATGATCGCCCAATTCGATCCGCCGCAGCAATCCAGCATCGGCGAGATCAACAAGGTTCCGAAAAACGGTCGCCTTATCAAAACCGAGTGGTACTAGTTTATCTGCAAGTTCAGCATGCGACACGGGGACAGAGGCTTGTTTCAACTCCTGAATAACAGTGAGGCGAGCTTTCGTGCAACGCAAACCGACTTCTTTTAGCACCAGTCGTAGTTCTTCAGTTTCTGGCTCGCTCAATTTGCTGTTTAAGTAATCGTTTTTATTCCCATGAGGGGTCTTCAATTCAGAAACCACCAGCTAATCCTTGTCCGCAAGTTCAAATTGCTTTGTCTAGATCTTGTCCAAGATAACTGAAGCGGCTTAATGAATGCGAAGAGTTCTTGAAAACGTGGTGTTGAGCCGCCAGAACACGTTACGAATAATTGTGACCTACTATAGTCCCGTGGACTTCGTCGTCAAACGGGAGAGGTGTGAATTAAACTTGCTTCCATTTTAACCCGCACACCAATCCTGAGAACAGGGCCGATTGCCTATGGAATCGATTATGAGCAAAGAGGCTTCGGACCCGAAACTTGCCATCGTCGGGTACGGGATTCGCTCATTCAATTGAGGTCATCGGGCCGCGCTGCTTGTGAGAAAGCCCGCAATCTGAGATACTTCGGGCAATATCCATGGACGTCGTCATTCAACACGCGACTTGTGTCCTGTCGCCTTCGAATTATCCTGTTCTGAATTTGATTTTCGGGACAGATATACGTAGACAGGGCAACAAGGTCAGAAACTGATAAAAGGGATAGTGAACAGCCACAACCCATGAACGAACAACAGATTCATACCGAAGTGCTCCCGAACGGCTTAACGCTGGTCATGGAAAAGATGCCGGCGGTTCAGTCAGCCGCATTCACGATGCTTGTCCCTGCGGGCAGCATCTATGATCCGCAGGATGAATACGGAACCTCCTCCGTACTCGCCGACATGCTCACACGAGGCGCGGGCGACAGAAACAGCCGCGAGCTTTCATCCGATCTGGACAATCTCGGTTTGCAACGAAGCGAATCGGCCGGCACTTCGCATATCACATTAAGCGGAGCGACATTAGCCGACAACCTGCCCGAGGTTTTACGTATCTACGGCGACATCGTTCTTCGTCCCCAGATTCCAGATGATCAATTCGAAGCAGCACGCGAAGGGGCACTCCAGTCGTTGTATGCATTGGAAGATGAACCTCGACAGAAGATTTTCTCCGAGCTTAAACAACGTTGTATTGAAAAACCGTGGGGCCGACCGAATGAGGGCACCATCGAGGGCGTAGAGAAGCTGACGAATCAAACGCTGAAATCACATTATCAGCGGAACTTCCGACCCAACGGCGCGATCCTGGGTATCGCTGGGAATATTGATTTCAAAAACGTACAGGAGATTGTTCAACAAGTCTTCGGAGATTGGAAACCACAGGATCCTCCGGCACTCATTCCGGAAGA